>CAZDLX010000044.1:0-21779 GCA_964506005.1 uncultured Anaerolineae bacterium
AACGCCCTGTGCGATCAGGTCCTGGATGACCTGAACCTGCAGCGCCGCGTCAGCCTGGGCGGGGCCCTGCTGGAAGGCTGTCACGCAGTCGTAGTCTTCGTTGAACTGGTTGACACCGCGCTCCATGCGGTCGAACCAGCCCACACCGGTCAGCTTCACGACGGTCGCGAAGGTGTACTCTTCGTCACCGCAGGCGGCCACAGCCGTCGAGTCAACGTCGGCTTCCAGGTCGGCGGGGGAACCACCGGCAGCAGCCGCGGGCTCCTCAGCAGCCGGCTCTTCTTCGGCCGGCTCCTCAGCCGCGGGCTCCTCGGCAGCCGGCTCTTCTTCCACCGGCTCCTCGGCTACAGGCTCTTCAGCCGCAGGCTCCTCGGCGGGCGGCTGAGCCTCGGGGGTGGCAGTGCCGCCGCACGCCGCCAGCAGGGCGGTGAGCATAACGAGGACTGCGATGATCCACAGTTTGTGCTTCATGCTATTTCTCT
The DNA here is from genome assembly GCA_964506005.1 of uncultured Anaerolineae bacterium. Lineage (GTDB taxonomy): Bacteria > Chloroflexota > Anaerolineae > Aggregatilineales > UBA3940 > UBA3940. The sequence goes on from CAZDLX010000044.1 coordinate 483, forward strand.
TCCTCTCAAGCTATCTACCTAGTATTAGGGTCGATCCGGTTGCGGAAACGCCAGGATTGTGAGAGATGTTTCCTCCTTTCCTCAAGCAAAAACCAGGCCCGGGCTCATGCCCTGTTGACCTGGTTGAACTCGATTTTCTCTCCGTTTGGCCCGCGTACATTGAAGTACTTTACGCCGTATTCCCACAACGGGAGTTCGACGGGGGCGCCTTCCAGGGGTGCAAGGCCGGCTTGCTGGAGCTTTGTGAACGCACCGCCGGCATCGAGCACATCCAGCGCGATATGATCGATCGGGCCATCCTGCAGGCCGGCAATCATATCCGCGTCGATGCCCGGTAGCTGGTAGAGCTCCACCATGAAGCCGTTTATTTCCATCATCGAGATGTAGGCGGTGCCTTCTTCGAGCGGCACCTCTGAGTAGAGCGACTCGTAAAAACCGAGGATTCTATAGAACTGGCGGCTCGCCTCGATGTCAGCCGTCGGAATGCCGAGGTGCGACCACCCGCCGATGTTTACGTCACGCCGGGCAGGGTTGAGGTCTTTACGCTCGTTGAGCTCGACTTTCTCACCGCCGGGGCCCGCTAAAAATACATACTCGACACCATTCGGCCACAGCGGGAAGGTGACAGGGCCATCGGGCGTTGACGCGTCAAGCTCTGCACCAGCATGCGTCGATGCTTCCAGGGCACTCTCAAGGTCAATCACGTCGATGGCAAAATGATCGATGTGCCCGTGACCGCGCGAGCGCACTTCATCCCGTGCAGCAGCGGGAGGCAGTACAAGCTCAAGGACGAGATCATCACGCTGTAGGAAGGCCAGCGCGTAGCGGTCGCCGCCCATCTCGAAGGACGGTGAAGCGGTCAGTTCGAAACCAAGCTTATCGATGTACCATGCCTGCGCAGCCGCAAGGTCTGCGGTGAAGATACCGAGATGCTGGACACCCGTGAGGTTTCCTTCGAGCAGCATACACTTTCTCCTGTGCTGCGGGCACCCGGGTGGGGCAGGGGCGCCCGGTATCCTAGTGCTGCAGGTGTTTACCGCCCTGCTCATCGAGCCTGGAGCGGCATCAAGATGACGAGAACGCACAAAGATGGCTGCCTGCCGTGATCATACCCGGACTCTGTGCCACACACCAAAAAGCGCCGCGAGCTGTCACGGCGATACAGGCTCCGGCGTGTTCTGCCGGGCCACGATTACCTCGACACCACGCTGCCGCAGCTCGTCGACAAACTCCGGCGGGGCCTGCCAGTCGGTGACAAGTGTGTGCATCACCGAGAGCGCAGCGACCCAGGCGAAGCACGTGCGGTAAATCTTCGAGCTGTCCGCCAGCACAATGATCTGCCCGGCGTGTTCGATCATCGCCTGCTTTACGAGCGCATCTTCCAGGTTGTATTCTGTCAGCCCGGCGTCGATGTCCACACCGCCGATGCCAACCAGCGCCTTGTCGACCCAGAAATCCTCAAACGCCCGGCGAGCGAGGTGACCAGTCATCGAGAGTTCCTGCTTACGCACAACGCCGCCGGTCAGGATGAGCCGGAGATCAGCAGAGTCGCTCAAGAGATTGGCTATCGGCAGGCTGGAGGTGACGGCAGTGATGTTGGATTTGCCGGCCAGCACGCTCGCAAGTTCCTGGGTGGTGGTGCCGACGTCGATGGCGATGCTATCGCCCTCTTCGATGAGCCGGGCGGCCTCGCAGGCGATGGCCCTTTTCCGATCGATGTTCGCTGATGCGCGGATGAGGTAGGGTGGTTCGTAGCTCCGGGCCCGGCGAGAAACGGCGCCGCCGTGAACTCGTTTGAGCAGTCCTTCGTCGGAGAGCAGCCGCAGGTCGCGGCGTATGGTCATCTCCGAAACGTCGAGCCGCTCGCAGAGCGCGGTCACGGAAACCGAGCTCTGGGCCTCGACAATCTCAAGGATCTGCTTGCGCCTCTCGGCAGGGAGCACGTCTGGTTACTCCAATCCGTGCGGAACATGGTCGCGAGTTTACCGCCCGGAGAACGGCGGCATCAGGGTGTGGATGTGTTATTTTGACTGAATCATAAGTTTCGCGTGTTTACTTGTCAATAAACAAACAACCCTTTTTGAGCGATAGAGCATGAACGTTCACGTTTGTGAAGCTTATCCGTCGTGGTCGAAGCGGTGCAGGCCGGTTGCACCGCTGGGGTGTGTCTTACCGGGCTCCTCGATCTGCTGCTCGCCCTGACCATCCCGGCAGCGTACCTCAAAGACGTGCTCGCCCGGTTCGAACGGCCAATCGTAGCGCCAGATAACCCATGCCAGCCCTGAGAGCGGCTCGCGCAGCCGGGCATCTACCCAGGCGCCGCCGTCCACCCGCACCTGCACCGCCGATATCCCGCGGTCGCCCGCGTAGGCAATCCCGCCGACCGGCACGAGCGTCTGCCCGCCGCGCTCGTAGCGGCTGTCCACCGCGACGGTGTCGATCACCGAGGTGGCTTTGACTTCCGCTTCTGGCTCCCAGCCGCGTTTGCCCCAGTAGCCGGGGTCGTCCTCGTCGGCGGTGAGCTCGATACGAACAATCCACTTGGGCTGCTTCATCCCGTAGCGATTGGGGACGAAGATCCGCAGCGGGAAGCCGTGCCCCACGTTGAGCGGGCGGCCATCCCAGTGATAGGTCAGCATGATGCGCTCGTCGCTCATCACCAGGTCGAGGGGGAGGACCTCGTAGTAGTTGTCTGCGGAGCTAATGCGGACGGTGCGAGCCTCGCCCTGCACTCCAGCGTCCTCCAGAATGCGGCGCAGCGGGACGCCCGTCCAGCGCGTCGTGCCGATCAGCGGCCCCCCAACCCGGTTGGAGATACAGGACAGGGTGATGATCTCATCGCGCGGCTCGCCGAACCGCTCTTCATAGAAGTCCGCCAGCGTGAGCGTGCGCGGGTTCTCCACCAGCCCCTCGACGCCCAGCCGCCAGGCCTCGCCGTCGATGGATGGCGGCAGCATGTTGATGTCAATGTAGTAGTGATCCTCGGGGAGCGTGTACTCGGGGCGAGTGCCCGGCACGGGCTCGACGCTGCGCTCGGGCAGCCATACCGAAACACTGCGCGGCTCGCTATCCTCGCGGCTCAGCACGCGGCCAAGCCCCGCGCCGGCGACCGTCACGGCGGCAGCAGCCCCGCCAAGCCGCACGAGGAACCGCCGCCGGTCAGCCGGGTCTACCGCGACCTCGGCATCATGCGCGGGTTTCACGATCCGCTGGCCCGCCCAGGCGGCGAGCACTCCCCAGCCCAGAAACAGGGCAGCCACCCAGGCTGCGCCGGCAGGCGTGCCGCTGGCGAGCAGGTCGAGCAGCGCCAGTGGCAGCCCGGCAACCGCGCCGAGCACCAGCCCCGCCCGCCAGCCTGGCGGGGCCACCCGCGCCCACACAACCGCCGCGATCAGCAAGGCGATGGCACACACAATCACCGCCAGCCCCTGCTCGACGGCTTTCGCGCTCTCACTGACACTCAGCCCAAGCGCGGGCAGCGCAGCCGTGAGCCCCTCGATGCCGGCGGTGAGCAGGCTGCCGGGCAGCACCCGCACGAGCCACTCGAACAGCACGAACGGCGGAAACGGCAAACCAAACAGCGCAGAGCCCGCGTAGAAGACGGCCAGCAGGGGCGGCGTGAGCAGCACGGCGCTTAACAGCGTGGCACTCAGCAGTCTGTTCTTCGTCGGCGCTGTCATCAGAGAAGGGCTCCGGGTAGGCCTACGAGTGCCCGGAGTGTAGCGTCCGCGGGCGCGCAGCCGCCACGAATCAAAAACGCCCGGCCAGCAGGCCGGGCGTTATCTGTTGATTGATGGACCCAAAGGGGCTCGAACCCTTGACCTCCACAATGCCATTGTGGCGCTCTCCCAGCTGAGCTATGGGCCCCAACGCGGGCTTATTATGCCGCAGACCGGGTGAACGCGCAAGAGTTGTCTGGAAAAAAACTCATTAGAAGACAACCCGCTTACGCCCGCCGTCCTGTGCCACGCTTGTAATGGGTTCCGACACCGTTTGTAAATAGGTTGACCCAAAAGTTTAAATCATGTTATAATGCGTCCGTTAGCGGCCTGGGAGGCAAATTCCAGATACACTCCAAGACAAGAGGTGGGCGACTGGACTGAGTCGTCCACTGGTTTATCCGGACACGACGACCTAGTAAGCCGGCTCATTACTGGTACTCCACTGTGAACAAACCCAAGAAAACCCATACCGACGTACTGCGTATCAACGTTGGCTTCCTTCTGAACCAGGGCGCAGGCTACCGGCGCACGATCAATCTCGACTTTCCGGGGAGTATCCAGGCCGACGACTTCCTCATCAACGATCTCCAGGGCGATGTGCGGCTCTCGCGCACGCCGCAGGGCGTCCTCGTGCAGGGCATGCTTCAGGCCACGACGCGCCTTGAGTGCGTCCGCTGCCTCACCGCGTTTGAGTTCCCCTATGAGGTTGAGATCTCGGAACTGTTCATCCCCGAAGAGCTGTATGACCCAACGGAGTACGGGCCATCGGAGGAGCCAAATCTCATCCACGAAGACGGCTCTGTCGACCTGACTCCCATCATCCGGGAAGAGGGTATCCTGGCGACACCGATGCAGGCTCGCTGCAAGCCCGACTGCAAGGGGCTGTGCGCTCAGTGCGGGCAGAACCTGAACGAGGGCCAGTGCGACTGCGATGCCGAGCCGGTTGATCCCAGGCTGGCTCCCCTGCGTGCCTTGCTGGAGCAAATGGAAGACGACGAGGACTGACGTGCAACATCCGGAGGCCGTTGGTGTTGTAACCCGTACGTCCCACAACAACTTCCAAAAATACTGAAATATCTGCATTTCCTAAACGCGTAAAACCTGAACACACTTAACTGAAGCTTCAGGGGGAACGGAGATGCTGAATGGCATACAGTGACGAACGCGAAGCCGATTTGCTCACAGAGCTGTTGGAGCGCGCGGAGGATCAGGGCTACCTGACGACCGACGACGTGCTTGAAGCTCTGCCCGACAGCGAGGACGACTCGCTGGAGGTCGCCGAGGAGATCCTGATCCGGCTGGTCGCGGCGGGGATCAAGATCTACGAGGACAAGGACGACGTCCCCAACGGGAGAGCGAACGGCAACGGCCATGACGAGGACTTCGAGCTCGGGCTCGACTTCGCCTCGCTGGCCGAGCTCGCCGACGAGGAAGATGCCTCGCTGGACCTCACCGGCATCTCCACAGATGACACCGTCGGCCTGTACCTCAAGGAAATGGCCCAGGTCCCCCTCCTCAGCACCGAGGAGGAGGTCGAGCTGGCGCGGCGGCTAGAGAACGGCTACCTCGCCGCCGAAAAGCTCGGCAACGGGATCGCCAGCCTCAGCACGGAGGAGATCGAGCAGCTCCGTGTGTACGTAAACGAAGGTCTCGCCGCCCGCGACCATCTCATCAAGGCCAACACCCGGCTCGTCGTCAGCATTGCGAAGAAGTACATCGGGCGCGGGGTGCCGTTCCTCGACCTCATTCAAGAAGGCAACCTCGGCCTGATGAAAGCCGTCGAGAAGTTCGACTTCCGGCGCGGCTTCCGCTTCAGCACCTACGCTACGTGGTGGATCCGGCAGACCATCACCCGCGCCATCGCCGACCAGGGCCGCACCATCCGCGTGCCGGTTCACATGTCGGACCGCATCCGGAGGCTGTACAAGACGGCCCGCCAGCTCGAGCAGGTGAACGGCCGCAAGCCCACACCAGAGGAGATCGCCGACGTGCTCGACATGGAGCCGCGCAAGGTGCAGTGGATGCTGCGCGTAAGCTGGCAGCCGCTGTCGCTGGAGCACCCGGTCGGCGAGGAAGAGGACAGCGAGCTCGGCTCCTTCATCGAGGACGACACGACTCCCACCCCGACCGACAGCGTGCAGGATCACCTGCTGCGCGAGAAGGTGGAAGAACTGCTCTCCACGCTCACCCCGCGCGAGGCGCGCATCCTGCGCCTGCGCTTCGGCCTGCAGAACGGGCGCAGCTACACGCTCGAAGAGGTCGGGCAGAAGTTCGGGCTCACCCGCGAGCGCATCCGCCAGATCGAGGGCAAGGCGCTGCGGCGGCTGCGGCACCCGCGCCGCTCACGGCAGCTCAGAGACTATCTCTACTAGCACTTCATACCACACAAGTTCATGGGGCACGGGAGCGCGCGGCACACACCGCGCGCTTTTGGTTGCAGCTCGCTGGCGAACACCCTCATCCCCGGCACGCTGCGCATGCCTGCGCCCTTGATTACGAAGATTGGATAACCAGCGCGCCACCCCCTCTGTCCGGGTTCGCTCCGCGAACTGCGACATCATCCCCCTTTCAGGGGGCGAAAGCGTCGGCTGCGGCCAATAACGAACCGCGGAGAACCACCCCTTGCCCCCTTGAGGGGGAAATGGCGACGCGAAGCGTCGGCAAAGGGGGTGAAAAGCCAGTTGGCACGACCCACTTGCGAACCCCCTCATCCCGGGCACGGGAAGCGTCCCCGCGACTTATCGGAAAATCACCTCCCCTCTCCCAGCGACCGAAGGGAGCGCCAGGGAGAGGGGTTGGGGGTGAGGGCTTACCCCGCAACCTCCCGCACCGCCTCCAGAAACCGGTCGATCTCGTCGAGGGTGTTGTAGTGCACCGGCCCCACGCGGACCATACCACCCGTGTCTTCAAGGCCCATGTGCTCCATCACGCTCAGCGCATAGTAGTTGCCGTCCCACACGTAGATACCGCGCTCGCCGAGCCGCGCGGCGACCTCCGCCGGGTGCTGGCTCTCAACGTTGAAGATGACGGTCGGCACGCGGTCTGCCAGCGCATCCAGCTCGGTGATGCCGCGCGCCGTCACGCCAGGGATGGCCTCCAACCCCTCGATCAGCGCGCGACTGAGCGTCTGCTCGTAGGCCTTGATCGCGCGCAGGCCCGCCTTGAGCGCCTCCCGCCGCCCTTCGGCGGGCGCGCCGAACTGCTCGCCGATCCACGCCAGATAATCGACCGCCGCCGCGACACCCGCCAGCCCTTCGTGGTTCTGCGTGCCTGTCTCCCAGCGACCGGGCACGTCGTCCGTCGCGGGCCGGACCTTGTAAGCAGGCAGCCCCGCGAGGTGCTCATGCTTGCCGTAGACGATCCCGACGTGCGGCCCGAAAAACTTGTAGGCCGAGCAGGCCAGGAAGTCGGCGTCGAGCGCCTGCACGTCGATGGGGCCGTGCGGCGCGTACTGCACCGCGTCGATGTAGGCCAGCGCCCCTACCCCATGCGCGATCTCGACCACCCGGCGCACGTTGTTGATCGTGCCAAGCGCGTTCGAGGCGTACACACAGGCGACGACTTTCGTGCGCTCCCCGACGACCTGCGCCATCTGCTCGTAGTCGAGCCGCCCGGTCTCCACGTCGAAGTTCACCCAGCGCACCGTCAGGCCGTGGTCCCGCGCCAGCAGCAGCCACGGCGCGACGTTCGCGTCGTGGTCCATACGCGTCACGACGATCTCGTCGCCGGGCTGGAGCGTCCGCCCGATGGCCCGGCTAATGTGAAACGTCAGCGTGGTCATGTTCGGCCCGAAGACGATGCTGCGCGGAGAGGGCGCATTCAGCAGATCGGCCATCGCCTCGCGGGCGGCGGCAATGGTCGCATCGGTGAGCTGGCTGGTGCGGAACTGGCCGTGCGAGTTGCTGTTGGCCTCGACGAGGTAGCGCTGCATTGCATCGATCACGCTTGCGGGCACCTGCGTGCCGCCGGGGTTGTCGAGGTAGACGGGCGGCACGCCGTCCACAAGCTGGTTGAGTGCGGGGAACCGCTGCCGCACGCGGGCCACGTCGAAGGTCTGCTCTGTCATCATCTGCTCCTCACAAGAGTTGTGGTTGATCGTCATTCTATGCCAGAATCGCGAAGCGAGACAGGTTGCTTGCGCCGGATCGCCGCCTCGTGTATGCTTCGACGCGATGAACGGCTCTGCCGGTTTCACACCCCCTCACCTGTCACAGCAGCCCGGTACGCGTCGTTCCTTGATGCACCGGTCACAGCCAGACGGATAAGCAGAGACTATGCCCAATCACCATCCCTACATTGCCATCGAGGGAGTCATCGGAGTTGGCAAGACGACGCTCGCGCGCCTGCTCCAGCCTGCCATCGGCGGCACCGTTCTGCTGGAGGAGTTCGAGGAGAACCCGTTTCTCTCCGACTTCTACGGCGACCGCGCCCGCTACGCCTTTCAGACGCAGATCTTCTTCCTGCTGAGCCGCTACCGCCAGCAGACGGCGACGGTGCCCCAGGCGCTGAGGCGCGGCCCGGTGCTCTCCGATTACACCTTCGCCAAGGACAGCCTGTTCGCGCATCTCAACCTCTCGGGTGACGAGCTTGCCGTGTACGAGCGGGTCTACGACGCGCTCAACGAGAAGATCCGCACGCCCGACCTGATGGTCTACCTGCGGGCTGACCTCGACGTGCTGATGGCCCGCATCGCCGCCCGCGACCGGCCCTACGAGCGTAACATGGACCCAACGTATATCGAGGAGGTACGCCAGGGGTACGAAGAGTTCGTCACCACCTACGACGAAGCGCCTGTGCTGATCGTCGATACGAACGAGCTGAACATCGTGCAGAACCCCGATGACCTCGCCTCCATCGTGCGGCGCATCAAGAGCAGCCTGGAGTACGGCACCTACCAGACGCGGCTCCCCGGCGTCGGGGCGCTGCCCGAGCGCAAGCCGCAGGCTATCCTCGAGGACCTGGAGATCCACCCGCACAGCCTCACCGACTTCCAGCAGTTCCACCTCTCGCTGGATGCGGCCAAGGGCTTCGACCCGGACCTCTTCCTGAACTTCATCGCGTTCAGCGAGGAAGTGGGCGAGCTGGCCAACGTCCTGAAGCACACCTGGTTCTTGCAGGCCAGGCTCCGGCAGGAGGGCATGGGCCGCGCCGAGGCATACGAACAGGCCGTCGCAGAGCAGCGCGCCCGCCTGGAGGATGAGCTGGCCGACTGCCTCGCCTACCTTCTGAAGCTCAGCAACTATGCGGGCATCGACCTGGAGCTGTCGTACCTGGAGAAAATGTCTCTCAACGCCCGGCGCACGTGGCGGGACGGCAAGATCGTCAAGGAGGAAGAGTGACCGCCAGCACCAAGAAGTTCATCGCCGTCGCCGGCAACGTCGGCGTCGGCAAGAGCAGCCTGACCCGCCTGCTTGCCGAGCATTTCGGCTGGCAGCCGTTCTATGAGGCGGTGGACGACAATCCCTATCTCGCAGATTTCTACCGCGACATGCACGCCTGGGCGTTCCACTCGCAGATCTTCTTCCTGGCGCGACGGCTGCACCACCACAAGCAGCTCCTGCTGCACCCGAGCTCCGTGGTGCAGGACCGCAGCGTCTACGAGGACGCGGAGATCTTCGCCCGCAACCTGTACCGGCAGGGCAGCATCGACGAGCGCGATTACGCGACCTACCACGACCTGTACCAGACGATGATCGAGCTGGTGCCCCCGCCCGACGTGGTGCTCTACCTGCGGGCGTCCGTCGAGACGCTGATCGACCGCATCCGCATGCGGGGCCGCGAGTACGAGCAGGACATTGACATCGACTACCTGCGGCAGCTCAACGAGCTGTACGAGGAGTGGATCCAGGCCTTCACACTCAGCCCGGTGCTGATCGTGCCCGCCGACGAGCTCGACTTTGTCTCGCATGACACGCACTTCCGGCTGATCGCACAGAAGGTCGAGCAGAAGCTCAGCGGTAAGGACGAGGTGACGTTTGGCACGGACGAGCTCGACAAGGTCAACGGCCGGACGCACGATTAGCGGGCTTACGGGATTAGCTGTAGGAGCGGTAGGGGCGGGTCTAAGGATGCGGTCGATGCTGTGCATCGCGCATCGACCGCATCGCGCATCCCGACCCGCCCCTACTACAATCCCGCCACCTGTTGGCACACCAAAAAGGCCGGGCATTGAGCCCGGCCTTTCATGTCCATTCCGTTGCGGCTATTCCTCGCCGCCAGACCCGGTCGTGATATCGCTGCCGAGCACTACTTCCACGTCGATCATGCCCGACGAGTCCTCCGCCTCGACGATAGCGTCGGTCGGCAGGTGCAGCAGCGAGGCGATGTACTGCGCCGTCGCCGTCTTGCCGCTGTAGTTGTAGATGATCGTCTGCTCGTAGTCGAAGCGGTCGCCGTTGCCCATCGAGACGACGTCCAGCCCGGCGGCCTTGAGGCGGTTGCTGGTCTCGGTGGCCAGCCCCTCCTGCATGGTGCCGTTCAGCACGCTGATCCGCGCGCTCTCAGCCAGCGCATCTTCCGTGTAATCCTGCGCCTCGGGGCTGCAGCGGCCCGTGCCGGTGTACACGTCCAGAATGAGCTGCCGCACCTTAGCCCGGTTCGGCATCACGACCGCGCTGCCGTCGGCGAGAGTCTCCAGCTTCTCGACGTAGTCGCCGGCGATCACGGCGGAGCAGATATTCTCACGCGGGATCTGCGCGCCGAGGCGGGCGAGCTGGATGATCTGCCCTTCCGTCAGGTTGGTGTTGACACTGTCCTCGAGGGTGTTGTACATCTGCGGCGCGTTGGCGATCAGGTTGGGGAGCTGGTTGGTGCTCAGCACATGCTCGCGGATGGCGTGCAGCACGTCCTGCTGGCGCTGCGCGCGGTCGAAGTCGCCGCCAAAGGTGGCGCGGGTGCGGGCGTACTTGAGCAGCGTGTGGCTGTCCAGGCAGTGGCTGCCGGCTTCGATGTAGAACGGATCGTAGCCGGGGCCATCCATCGCCGGGTAGTCCGGGTCGTCGATGGTTTCAGGCACCTCAATCGGCACGCAGCCAAGCTGGTCCACAACCGAAAGGAAGCCGTTGAAGTTGATGGTCGCGAAGTAATTGACCTCGACGCCGAGGTTCTGCTGGACGGTCTTCATCGCCAGCGCGGGCCCGCCGCCGCCGGGGTACTGGTCGGCGTCGCCGCGGAAGTTAGCCGTGTTGATGCGGTCGTATACGCCGTAGTCGGGGATCTCGACCCACATATCACGCGGGATAGAGACCAGCCCGGCAGTCCGGGTGGCGGGGTCCATCGTGAGGATCATCATCGTGTCGGTGCGCCAGGGTCCGTGCTCCGACTCACGCTCGTCGATGCCCATCAGCAGCACGGTAACGCGCCCCTCCGACCAGACCTCTTCGTCGCCCAGCTCCTCGCCGGGGCCAGCCGCCGCGCCGCCCGGCTGCCCGCCGCCGATGCCGCTCTCGCCCAGCGCAAACCCATCGTTGCCCGAGCCGAGGGGCGCACGCGAGACGAGACGCTTCACCCCGTTGAATGTCAGGAAGGCAAGCCCGATCACGCCGAGGACGAACACCGCAAGCAGCACATACGTCGCCCACGCAGGCAGCCTGGGGCCGGAACGGCGGCGGCGCACGTGCTGTGACTGTTGAGAGCGCATAGGGAGGTTACTCGCTCAATCTTGAACAGATTTCCACTGGCCCAGCGGCGCGGGATTATAGCATGCGGCCCCTAGGGCAGCGAAAAGTAGTATAGACGATTGCCTGCCGTTACATACATCATAGCAGGCGTGTCCTGCCGGTACACGCCGGAGATCTGGTCGAAGATGACGTCGCCGTCATCCTTGTAGTTCGCCAGGAAGGCCCCGCTGAGCGCGGTGGCATACAGCCGCCCGCCTGCCGGGTCGGCGATGAACAGCGTGCGCTCGACCTGGGTGACGTTCATGAAGAGTCCTGCACCCCGCCCGACGGGCTGCGGCAGCCCCTCGAAGATGAATGGCTCCTGCTTGCCAAGGAAGTACTTGGTCATCTCGCCATCTTCGTGCAGCACGTAGATATTGCCGTTCGTGTCGATCTCCATGTCCACCGCATCGCCGAGGTCCGGTGTCACGTCGGTGAAGTACGGCTCGGGCGGGCGCGGGTAAGAGTCCGGCCCCGCCGCATAGCGCCAGATCATGTTGGCCCCCGCATCGAGCACGTAGAGGTCGCGGTCGAACAACGCCATCGCCCGCGCCTCCCCCCAGTTGGCCGCGCCGGGCAGCGCCACGACGGTGACGTCCCAGCTCGGCGAGTAGGTGATGAACTGCCCGCTGCTCGTCAGCGCGCCAAGCACGTTGCGCTGCGGGACGCCGCCCTCCTCGACCCAGACGAGATCGACGAGCGTGTCGATCACGTGGTTGCCGACGACCTCGCCCTGCTGCGTCACAATCCGCGGGTTGCGGTTGGTCAGCGAGGCGCCGTTCTCGCTCAGGTCTTCACGGTACAGCATGCCGCGCGCCGTGTCGATCACATACAGGTTGAGCCCGCGCGCAACCGGGCTGCGCAGCGTGGACTCCTCGCGGTAGGTGCGCATCAACACCGGTGAGATGCGCGTCACGTGGTCGTAGGCGTCGAGGGCCTGGATAGCCTCCTCGCGCAGCCGGACAATCTCCTCGCCGGGCTGGCGGATCTCGGCGGCGCGGTCGAGCAGGAAGATCGCCGTCTCCCAGTGCGGGCGGGCTTCGGCCTGGTTTCCCAGCCCGTCACGGGCCTGCTCAATCTCCGACTGCGCCTCGCGCACGAGCTGCGCATACTGCGAGGTATCGCCGCGCATGCGGTACACCACGTACGTCAGCAGTGCGGTGAGCAGCGCGACGCCCAGCGCGATCCCGATCTGCGCGGGTACGGAGAGCTTGAAGCGCTGCTCGAGCGGGTTTTCCGTCGTGCCCGCGGGCATCCAGCGCTCGACAAGCACGCGCAGCCCGCCTGCCGCCCCGGCGAGCCCCTTGGCCGCGCCTGAGCCTGCCTGCCGCAGCTTGCGCCCGGCGTCGTCACCCGAGGGCTCGGCGCGGCGCGCCCGGCCCGCCGCCGCTGGGGGCACGGAAGGGTCAGCTATTTTCCCGAGCAGCGGCAGGGCGGGCAGCCGGCGGCGGCGGGGCAGCGGCTCAGGCTCATCATCCTCCTCGGGCAGCGGGGTGACGAACTCGATCACCTCACAGGCGGAGTCCGGGCTGGCAACGCCCACCAGATTGTTGAGCAGGTCGGCGATCTGGCCGCTGCTGGCGGCCTGGCTCAGCGCGCTGTCCGACAGCCGGTTAAACGATGGGTCCGCCAGCAGCAGAAAGTCCCCGGGCTGCACGTGATGCCGGTACAGCCGGATGTCGGGCTCGACCTCCGCACCAAGCGCCAGCACGCCCTCGTGCAGCTCAAAATCGCTGGGCATACGCTCGGGGCCGTGCCCGTGGATGAGGAAAGCGCGCGCCGGCCCGACCACCGCGACGAACAGCTCGCTGCCCCGCAGCACCGCGCAGGCCAGCCCGACCGTCACGAAGTCGGTCTCGACGCGGTTGAAGGTGTACACCTGCTGGCTGGCCGCAGCGATGGCTTCGCGCATGGCGGTCGTCACGCCGCCGGTCGTGTTGTAGTACGTCTCGGTGAGTGCGTCGAGGAGCGACTTGTAGAACGTCGCGGGCTGGCGTTCGCCGGGAGCCAGAGAGATCAGGCTGAAGAAGCTATCACTGTCCCGCCCGCGCGCCGCGCGCCGCGGCGGCGACATGGCGATCGCGCCCGGCGAGGCGGAGCTGATCATCCGGCCACCGACGATAAACAGGTGACCAACCAGGGCCTCGAGTTCCATGTCCGATACTGCCATGAGGTGCCTCAACGCGGTGTGGGTATGTCTAACACTTGACAGGATTGTACAGGAGATCGGCCCGGTGCGAAACCACTGCACGCCGGGCAGCCCGGCTCAGGGTGTCGCGCTCAGCGCCTCGCCGGAAACAGCACGCGTTCGGCGGCTTGGAGAGCCTCGCCAACCTGGCCCGCGTCCGCCGCCAGGCCGCCGCCCTGGCAGAAGTCGGGGCGGCCCCCACCCCGCCCGCCGCCCAGCGCGTCGAGCGCAGGCTCCAGCGCACCGCGCAGGTCGAACGGCAGGTCGGCGCTGCGGGCCAGGATGATCTGCGCCTTGTCGCCGGAGATACCTGCCAGCACCATCACGCGCGGCTCAGACACAAGCTGGCTGACCAGCGAACGAACGTCGCCGGGGTCACGCTCCTCGAACACCGCCCGCACCAGCCGCACGCCCTCTCGCGCCTCAGCCGCTGCCAGCAGTTCGCTCACTTCGACCTCGGCAAGCCGGCTCGCCGCGGCGCGGAGCTGCCCCCGCGTGTCTTTCAACTCGGCGCGCAGGCGCTCGACGGCTTCCGGCGTCTCCCAGTAGCCGACGGTCAGACCGGTGGCCAGCGTGTCGAGCACGGCATGGCGCTCGCGGTAATCGCGCAGAGCGCGCCAGCCGCACTTGAACTCGACCCGGCTGCCCTCGCGGTGGTTCTCCACCTTGACGAGCTTGATCAGCCCGATCTGGCCGGCACGGGCGACGTGCGTGCCACCGCAGGCGGTCACGTCGAAGCCCTCGACCTCGATCACCCGCAGCCCCGCCGTGTGCAGATCGCCGGGCGCACGGCGCACGCGCACGCCTTCCGCCGCGTCGGGGTCGATGAGCCGCACGGTGACGGGCCGGTCCTCGAAGATCACCCGGTTGGCGGCATCCTCGACCGCCGCAAGCGTGCCGGCGTCGAACCCCGCGCGGTCGAGGTCAATCGTGACGGTGTCCTCGCTCAGGTGGAAAGCGACGGTCTGCGCCCCAGCAACCTCGACGAAGGCCTGCGTGAGGATGTGCTGCCCGGTGTGCTGCTGCATGAAGTCGAAGCGGCGCTCCCAGTTGACGCGGCCCTCGACCTCGTCCCCGGCAGGCGGCTCGCCCGCCAGCACGTGCAGTACCGCGCCGTCCGCTTCGCGTGTCAGCACGTCGATTACCGGCACGCCACCGATAACACCGGTGTCGTGAGGCTGACCTCCGCCGGTCGGGTAGAAGTAGGTGCGGTCGAGCACGACCGCCGGGCGCTCGCCGGGTACGCGCTCGACGATGCGGGCGGTGAATTCCGTCGTATAGGCGTCGTCGTAGTAGAGTCGCTCGGTCATGATTCGCCCCTGCAGATCGCCAGCTCAGACTTCAACCGCGGCATAGGCCTCGGCGAGGTCGCGGTCGGTCATGATGCCCAGCAGCTTCTGGTTTTCGCGCCCGTGCTCGGTGATCAGCACGGCGCGCAGCTCGCGCCCCTGCTTCTGGAAGCGCCGGAAGTGCTCGAACGCCTCGAACACGTTCGTCTCGCGGCCTGCGAAGATGTAGTCCTCGTACTTGGCCAGCGCCAGCACGTCAGAGATGGGCGTTTCGTTCAGGCTGAGCACGCCGGCAGCGGCGCGTTCGCCCAGCCAGACGGTCAGCGCGTCGGGTGTCAGCAGCCCGCGGAACGCCTTGCCCTCGTAGATCGGCATCTGGGAGTAGCCGCCCTGCCGCATCATCGTCACGGCGCGGGCGACGGAGTCCGTGGGGGCCAGCGTCTGGACCTCTCGCGTGCAGAAATCGGGGTAAATGGGCGGCGGCTCGGAGATGATGCGCTCCAGCTTTTCGATCTCCTCGACGACCCACGGCTCAGGCTCCGCCATGGCGCGCTTGCCCTTGTAGCCGTGCACCATGGCATTGCGCAGGTAGCCGAACCCGCGCAGCTCGTCGCGATACTGGCGTATCTCGGGCACGTCGCCGCTGGCGAGGTCGACGAGCTGGCTGTAGCCCACCGTCACGTCGTTCTCTCCGGTGATCTCCCGGAGCCGGTGCTCGATAGCGTTAAACGCGCTGAGGAAGCGCTCGGAAAGGGACACGGTTGCCTCCGGCTGGTACGTCGCCTGCATCAATTAGCGGGCCGCCGTCCGGTCATCCCCCCTGGCGACACGGCACTCTTGTTGCGTCCCGCTTTCCCCTCATCCCGACCCGAGCTTCGCCCGGCTCACCCTTCTCCCATCAGGGGAGAAGGGGACAGCTGGGTGCTCAGCGAGCGTGTCCCCCTCTCCCCGCTGTGGGAGAGGGGTGGGCTTGAGGCGATGCCATCGGCGATGCAATCGCCTCAAGATCGGGGTGAGGGGAGACGGTGAAACAGCACAAACCGATTCTCAGAAAGTGTCGTGTCTTCCGCTCATCCCCCGGCGTGGCAGGACGGAAACGCCTCGACGTCGCGCGGCCAATCCTCGGCGTAGAAGGTGAGGTACTCCGGCGTGTGCTCGGCCCAGTACTCTTCGATGTGATCGCCAAACTCGTTGACGATATACGTGGACTCGATACCACGCGCGTCCAGCCGCTCGACAAACCGCTGCACGCCCGGCATTACCTCAAACTGGTCGCGTCCCCGCCCGCCGTGGTCAAAGTACATCTCAAGGTGCTCCACGCCCAGCGCGGAGTCGACCACGTTGAAGGGGTTCTGCTCGTCAGGGTAGATCGGGTCGTAGAAGTACGGGCTGTGCCCGCCGACGCGGTCGAACAGCTCGGGGTGTGTGAAGGCGATCCAGTAGGCCCAGTACCCGCCGCGAGACAGCCCGCCGATGGCCCGCGCCTCCGGCTCCGCCCAGGTACAGTACTGCGAGTCGATGCGCGGGATCAGCTCCTGAACGACGACCTCCGGGAAGTCGCTGATGCCGGTGGACGCGCCGTAGTCGGCGTCGTTGCCGTTGGGCATCACGATAATCATGGGCGGCAGCGCGCCCTGCGCGTAGCCGGCGTTGGCCGCCTCGTCGATGCCCAGCCGGTCCCACTGCAGGTCGTCCATATTCCAGCCCAGGCCGTGCAGCATGTAGAGCACCGGGTAGCGACGCGCCGTCGCCGTGTAGCAGGGCGGCAGGTAGACGCGGTAGCGGAACTGCTCGCCGGTCAGCGTGCTGACGAAGGAGTCGGTGACCATCGCACCGTACAGGTCATTGCAGGGGATGGGCGTGCGGGTCGCCGTTGGCTCGCGCGTCGGCGTGCTGCTGGCCACCGCCAGCACCGTCGAGAGAGGGGTCGGCGTCGCATCTTCGGCGACCACCTCGCCCGCCGGGGCCGGCGTCTCGGTGGCGGACGCCGCGGCAGCCTCCGGGATGGGTCCACGAGTGGGCTGAGGCTGGCTACAGCCCGCCAGCGCGAGCATGAGGCCCAGCCCGATGAGCACGAAGGGGAGTGGTTGCAGCCTTTTCACGACGAGCGATTATAGCCGCGCGGCGCGGCGGGAGGCAAATGGGGTGAGGTCATGTCGTGAGCTACACCATTCCCTGATGGCGGTAACAGAACGCAGGGGCGGGTCTGAGACCCGCCCCTGCTCTCGCACAGCGAAACTGTGATAGGGACGAGGTTACGCCGTGAGCGCGCCCTCCATCTGGAGCAGGCGGCGCTTCGTGGCGATGCCCCCGCCGCCGCCGTAGCCGGTCAGCGAGCCGCCGCTGCCCACCACCCGGTGGCAGGGCACGATGATGGGCACCGGGTTGCGGGCCATCGCCTGCCCCACCGCCCGGCTGGCCGCCGGCCTGCCCAGCGCCTCGGCGACCTGCTTGTACGTCCACACCGTCCCCGCCGGGATGCTGCGGATGAGCTGCAGCGCCTTCCGGTGGAACGGCGACGCCGCGCTGAGATCCAGCGGCACGTCGAAGCGCAGCGTAGGCTGCTCGAAGTAGGCACGGAGCTGCGCGGCTGCCGGGGCCAGCGCCTCCGGGTCGCGTTCGGTGCGGGCCAGCGGGTCGAGCGTGGAGAGGAAGTCCGCCTCGCCGACGCCCCACATCACCGAGCTCACGCCTTCGGGCGTTGCGGCAACGTAGATCAGCCCCAGCGGCGACTCGACCGCGTCCCACATGATCAGCGGCGCTTTCGCCTCGAACCAGGCTGCCACCCGCCGCCGCGACTGCTCGACCGCGCTTCCCTCCGGCGCGCCGAGCGCCTTCTCGATCTCCTGCATCAACTGCTTATCCATGATCGGCTCCTCCCTCACGTCGCTTCCCCGGCCAGCTCCACGCGGAGCCGCCGGAGTGCCTGGTATACGTTTGCCCGCGCGCTGTCCGGCGAGCAGTCCAGCGCCCGCCCGATCACCCCGTAGTCGAGGTCGTGCAGGTAGCGCATCACCAGCGCGGCCTGCTGCTTCGGCGGCAGAAGCGCGATGCGGCTCCGCAGGTCGTCGAGCGCCTCGCCGCGAGCCGCCTGCTCTTCGGGCAGTGTCGCAGGGCTGCGCCAGCCGTCCTCGTCAAGCGGCTCGTGGACCTGCTTGCCGAGCGCGGTGTAGGCGCAGTTCGTCGCGATCTTGTAGAGCCAGGCCCGCACGTTGCTGCCCTCTCGCAGGCGTCCGTACGCGCCATAGGCCCGCATGAAGACCTCCTGCGTCAGGTCCGCCGCCTCCAGCGCGCCATCCACCCGCCCGGCACCCGCCAGCAGGCGCCAGGTGTAGCGGTAGATCTCGTCGTGGTAAGCCTCGATGAGCGCTTCAAAGCGCATGGGCTGTCCTCATTCCACTCTGGCGAACGTCTCACTAATATAACTGCGCGGCGGGCTGTTTGTGAAATGCGCGGGGGTGAGTCCACAGACGGTACAAACTAAAAAGAACATTGATCCACGAATGTCACTAATGACACGAATGGTTTTTTTATTTCCATCAGTGTAATTCGTGTCATTAGTGGATCAAGTTTCTTTTAATCTGTGTTATCTGTGTCATCTGTGGACTCAAATAAAAAAGGGCAGCCCGCTCCGGGCCGCCCCTTCGTGCCGTGCGGAGACGGGTTTAGGAAACACGGGCGATGCGCACGCGCCATGTGTCGGGGCCCTGCTCCAGATACTCCCAGCCAAGCTCGCCGGGGCGCTCTGCCTGGAACTGGTAGTACAGCGGCTTTGGGTCGTGGTCGTTCACGATAATGAACGACTCCCCCGCCTCGAGCGAGTCGAACAGCTCGAAGATGCGCGGGTGCCGCTCTCGCGGGGGGATGGTGGTTACGTCGAGCACCTGGGGCTGTGCATCCGTCATGGGTATCTCTCCCTTGTTTCGCGGTCGTGCCGGGTGTGCTAGCGGCCAACCGACTATTTACGATTAATTCTGTCTTAATTTAGCCTGTGATGCACGTTTGCTCATTGATCTCGATCAAGTCGGCGTGGGGAGGACCCGCCCGGCGGGCTGCGTTATAATTGCGAAGATGATTCGCGAAGCGCAGGGGAAGTGAATGATGCCGTCCGAAGTGGCGCTACCCGCAGGGGTGCCAGGAAAACTGTACATCTACCGGATGCCCGGCCATATCGGGTACGACAGGTCGTTTGAGGAAGACAGCGAGCTCATTGCAGAGGTGGGTATCGACTCGGTCGTGTGCCTGGCGCCGCTCGACGAGATCGGCAGGAAGTCCCCGGCGTACGCCCGCGCGATCGCCAGCGGCAGCGTGCCCTGGGCGCGGCGTGACTACCCGATCGAGGATTTCACCGCGCCGGAGGGTGAGGAGCGCCCCGCCTTCCTGTCGCTGGTGCAGGAGATCGCCGCCGACCTACGCGCTGGCAAGCAGGTGATGATCCACTGCGCGGCGGGTAAGGGGCGCTCCGGCACGGTGGCGACGGCGGTGCTGCTGGCTCTCGGCGCGAGCCGGGAAGACGCGCTCCAGCGCGTGCGCGACGCCGGCGGACGCCCCGAGACGGAATCCCAGTTCGGGCTGATCGACTGGATCGGCGCGAGCGTGTAACGCGTGTCCTCGCATGACAGCACCAGCCCCCGGCAGTTCCGGGGGCTGTTTGTCTTCTGAAGCCTTTTCGGCCCAGCACGCTACAATCAAACATACGCTTCACAGCGAAACGCCCGGCAAAGTGAGGGGAGAATGCGATGAGCGACCAGAAGACACTGCCAACCGGCGGGGACGTGCAGGCTTTTCTCGATGCGGTCGAGGATAAGCGCAAGGCCGACAGTTACGAACTGCTGGAGATGATGCAGGAGATCACCGGGGAGCCGCCTGTCGTGTGGGGCCACAGCATGATCGGCTTCGGGCAGCTCCACTACAAGTACGCCAGCGGCCACGAGGGCGACACGTTCGTCGTCGGCTTCGCGCCACGCAAGCGAAACTTCTCCATCTACCTCAACTGTGCCTTCGACGGGGCTGAAGATCTGCTCGACAGGCTGGGCAAGCACAAGACCGGCGTCGCCTGCCTGTACGTCAACAAGCTGGACGACGTAGACCGGGACGTGCTGCGGGAGCTGATCGAGCGGGCAGCGGAGAACGTCCGCGCGACGAGCGGCGAGGCGGGTTAGCGCCCGCGTTCCAGGTTGGCGCGATCCCAGCCGGCGAGATTCGCCGCCGCCTCGTAAGTCGTCTGCAGAAAGGCCAGCAGCGTCTCGTCCGGCGAGGGCGACCTGCGGACTGCCTCGTACGGCAGCAGAAACTCGCCGAGCTCGTCGCTGTAAAAAGCCTCGGCAGGCTGGACGGAGTAGCTCGCGAAGCCTTCCGGCTGCGGGTAAGCGTAGGCGTAGAAGGCCGGCTCCTGTACGAGCCCGCCGCCGGGCCACCAGCCGGCGCTGCTGAGCTCGTGTGAATACGCCTCAACCATCACATACCGGGCGACGTTGGGCACGCCGGGATGCTCGGGCGCGGGCCGCCCTGAGAAGCGCGTCACGGCCATGTCGAACGCACCCCAGAAGAAGTGCACGGGGCTGACCTTGCCGGTAAAGCGCGCGCGAAATGCCGTCAGCACCCGGTCAACCTGCACCAGAATCTGCCACAGCCGCCGCGCGTACTCGGGATCGTAAGCGCGATGCTGCTCGTCCTGCTCGAAGGGGGTGCGCTCCGCGACCTCGACAGGCGTGGTCCAGATGCTCACGTCGATACCGAGCGCCTGCAGCGCGACCATCGTCTCGCGGTAGAACGCGGCGACGGTCTTCGGCTCCAGTGCGACCGAGCGCTCCCCGCCGTCGCTCGTCTTGATGTCGAGCGAGTGAGCGGCGAAGTCGAAGGTCATCTGGAACGTCCGCTGGCCGTAGGGGATGGGCGTTGTCGTCAGCCCGCGAGTGGTGACGTGGAGCGGCACCTGCCACCAGTGGTTGATCATCGGGGCCTGCGCCATGCGGATCTTCCCGACGATCTGGGTCCACATGTGCAGCGTCGTGTAGGTGTCCTGCCACTCGTCGAGCGGCAGCGCGGGCCAGGTTTCGCGGGTTGATGCCGCGCGCTCAATTTCGTCCACCGGGGAGCCCTCCTGCGAGAATCGTTATCCGGACGATAGCAGGCAGGAGGCGGCATCTCAACCCCCGCGCCGCGCGTAGCGCCGCCTGAACGGCTCCCGCGCCTCCGGCTCGACGAGCGCGGCGTAGCGCCCCGGCTTGCGGAACGCGTCGCCCCACACCTCGCGCGCCCGGTACTCGCGCAGCGCGGCGAGGTCGAAGCTCGCCAGGTAGACGCCCTCCGCCTCCCCCGCCTCGACGACGAGCATATCGCGCGGGCGCTCATCCGCAGTGAAGGCGATGCCGTCGAAGGCCAACGAGTGCCCCATCCCGGCGTAGTTCGCCAGCGCGACCGCGGTCATGTTCTCGTAG
>CAZDLX010000045.1:0-8654 GCA_964506005.1 uncultured Anaerolineae bacterium
CGCCGGACGGGCCGATGCCGCAGACGCGGGAGCACGTGCTGCTGGCGCGGCAGGTCGAGGTGCCGGCGATCGTGGTGTTCCTGAACAAGACGGACATGATGGAGGACCCGGAGCTGCTGGAGCTGGTGGAGCTGGAGCTGCGCGAGCTGCTGGACAGCTACGGCTTCCCGGGCGACGAGACGCCGATCGTGCGCGGCTCGGCGCTGGCGGCGTTGGAGTCGAGCTCGACGGACCCCAACGACGAGGTGTACGCGCCGATCGTGGAGCTGATGCGGGTGGTGGACGAGTACATCCCGGCGCCCGAGCGCGACGTGGACAAGCCGTTCATGATGGCCATCGAGGACGTGTTCTCGATCAAGGGCCGCGGCACGGTGGTGACCGGTCGGGTGGAGCGCGGGGTGGCCAAGAAGGGCGAGACGGTGGACATCGTGGGGCTGCGTGATGAGATCCGCCAGACGGTCATCACCGGCACCGAGATGTTCCACAAGGAGCTGGCGCAGGTGGAGGCGGGCGACAACGCCGGCATCCTGCTGCGCGGCATCGACCGCGAAGAGGTGGAGCGCGGCATGGTGCTGGCCAAGCCGGGCTCGATCACCCCGCACCGCAAGTTCATGAGCGAGGTGTACGTGCTGCGCAAGGATGAGGGCGGCCGCCACAAGGCCTTCTTCACCGGCTACAAGCCGCAGTTCTACATCCGCACCATGGACGTGACGGGCGAGATCACCCTGCCGGAAGATGTCGAGATGGTCATGCCCGGCGACCGCGTCAACCTGAAGGTTGAGCTCATCACGCCCGTGGCCCTCGAACGCGGCTCCCAGTTCGCCATCCGCGAGGGCGGCCTCACCGTCGGCGCTGGTGTCATCACTGAGATCCTTGAGTAGAACGCATTGTCAGGTAGGGCGCCGGGCGGTGTACGCCGGGCGCCCCACCATGTAAGGGTGAGTAATGGCAAAGCAGAAGCTTCGTATTCGACTAAAGGCGTATGACCACCGCGTGCTGGACGAGTCGGCTCGTCGCATTGTTGAGGCAGCCGAGCGCACAGGCGCGCGCGTTGTGGGGCCGGTTCCGCTCCCCACCAAGATCGAGCGCTGGACGGTTCGCCGTTCGCCCTTCATCGACAAGGACTCTCAGGAGCACTTCGAGATGCGGACGCACAAACGCCTGATCGACGTGGTGGATCCGGACGCCAAGACGATTGACACGCTCACGCGGCTCAACCTGCCCGCCGGCGTCGACATCGAAATCAAGCTCTAGTAGTTAACAAGCTGAGGCGTGCTGCCGGGGGACAGCCCCGGCGGCGATCAAGATGATGTGAGGAACAGACCGGGCAGCGCTGCCGGCGGTGCCGGGGTGAGTTGTTCCTCTGGAGGCGTGCCATATGGTTAAAGGCATTATCGGCAAGAAAATCGGCATGACTCAGGTATTCGAGCAGGACGGCTCGGCGGTCCCGGTAACGGTGATCCAGGCCGGCCCCTGCTGGGTGACCCAGGTCAAGGTCGAGGACACAGATGGTTACAACGCTGTGCAGATCGGCTTCGAGGAAGTCGGCGCGGGTATCGACAACGAGAATGCGCGTGAGCGCAAGATCGAGCGCCGCCTCAAGAAGCCGCAGCGCGGCCACCTGGGTCTGCTCGAGCCGGACGAAAAGCATCCTGAGCGTAAGACATTGGAGACTCCCCTCCCGGCGCTGCGCCATCTGCGCGAGTTCCGGGTCGACGACACCGATAACGTCGAGGCCGGTCAGAAGATCACGGTCGAGGTGTTCAAGAAGGGCGATCGCGTCGACATCGTGGGGACGAGCAAGGGCAAGGGTTTTGCCGGCACAGTGAAGCGGCATGGCTTCGGGCGCGGCCCGAAGACTCACGGCCAGTCTGACCGTGAGCGCGCGCCCGGCTCCATCGGCGCGACCAGCACCCCCGGCCGTGTTCTGAAGGGCACGCGCATGGCGGGTCGCATGGGCGGCAACCGGGTAACCTCGCAGAACCTTGAGGTCGTTGTGGTTGACCCGGAGCGGAATCTGCTGGCTGTGAAGGGCAGCGTCCCCGGCGCCAAGGGTGGCCTGGTGATGGTCCGCCCGACAGTGAAGCAGTAGAGGTAGTCTCATGGCGATAAAACTTCCTGTTGTAGACAGGTATGGGAAAGATGTGGGCGAGCGCGAGCTGCCTGCTGACATTTTCGAGCGGCCCGTCAACGTGGGGCTGATGCACCAGGCATACGTCCGCCAGATGGCGAATGCACGGCTTGGCACGCACAGCACCCAGACGCGGGGCGATGTCACGCGGACCAAGTCCAAGTGGTACCGCCAGAAGGGTACGGGGCGCGCCCGTCACGGCAGCCGCAACGCGCCGATCTTCGTCGGCGGCAGTGTGGCGCACGGCCCGCAGCCGCGCAGCTACGAGAAGGACATGCCGAAGAAGATGCGCCGCGAGGCCATCCGTTCGGCGCTCTCGGCTAAGGCAGCCAACGACGCCATCGTGCTGGTCGACGGGCTGGACATTGACACGCCCAAGACGCGCGACATGGCCGACCTGCTGTACGGCCTGGTAGGCGACGAGAAGGTGCTGGTGGTGCTGGCGAACGACAACGAGAACGTGCAGCGTTCGATGCGCAACCTGCCCGACGCGCGCTACCTGCGGGCGACCTACCTGAACATTCGAGATCTGCTGAAGTACGACAAGGTGATCATCCCGCTCGATGCCCTGGACGTGATCACTGAGTGGCTTGGCAACTCCGGGAGCGAGTAGACATGGCTGGATACAACCTGCATCTGTATGACGTAATCCGGCGCCCGGTGATCACCGAGAAGGCCACCCGCCTGACCGACGAGAACAACGTGTACGTGTTCGAGGTTGACGTCCGGGCGAACAAGCGGCAGATCGCCGAGGCGGTCGAGACCATCTTCGACGTGAGCGTCCTGAAGGTCAACACCGCCGTGATGCCGGCCAAACTGGGCCAGCGCATGCGTAAGACCTACATCCGCAAGAAGGAATGGAAGAAGGCTTACGTGACGGTGGCACCGGGCCAGAGCATTGATCTCTTCGGCGTCTAGCCAGTAGCCGGAACATTGGATAAGTTGGGGAAATCGTATGGCTGTCAAATCATATAAACCCACATCGCCTGGGCGTCGTGGGATGACCGGACATACGTTTGAAGACGTCACACGGTCGAAGCCGGAAAAGTCGCTGACCGAGTCGCTGCACCGCCGTGCGGGCCGCAGCAACCAGGGACGCATCTCGGTGCGCCACCGTGGAGGTGGTCACCGCCGCCGCTACCGTCTGATCGACTTCAAGCGTGATAAGGATGGCGTACCGGGGCGCGTCGCGTCCATCGAGTACGACCCGAACCGCTCGGCCCGTATCGCCCTGATCGTCTACGCCGATGGCGAGAAGCGCTACATCATTGCGCCGCTCGGCCTGCGTGTCGGCGACACCATCATGGCGGGCGAGGGCGCCGACATCCGTCCCGGCAACTCGCTGCCGCTGCGCAACATCCCGGTCGGTCCGGTGGTGCACGCCATTGAGCTGCACCCCGGCAAGGGCGCGCAGATGGCGCGCGCGGCGGGCACGTCTGCACAGCTCCTGGCGAAGGACGGGCCGCATGCCACGCTTCGCCTGCCGAGCGGCGAGATGCGCTACGTGCGCCAGGACTGCCGGGCGACCGTCGGGCAGGTCGGCAACACCGAGCACGGCAACATCAAGCTCGGTAAGGCTGGCCGCAAGCGCTGGCTCGGCTGGCGCCCGTCGGTACGTGGTACGGCAATGGACCCGGCTTCGCACCCGCATGGTGGTGGTGAGGGCCGCTCGCCGATTGGTATGGCCAGTCCGAAGACGCCCTGGGGCAAGCCAACCCTTGGCAAGAAGACTCGCCGCAATAAGCGGACGGACCAGTACATCATCCGCCGGCGCAGCAAGAAGCGGTAAAAGGCGAAACGGGTAACCGGAGGATAAAAGATGTCACGCAGTCTGAAGAAGGGACCGTACGTAAGTCCCAAGCTGATGAAGAAGATCGAGCGCATGAACACCAGCGGCGACCGCAAGGTGATCCGTACCTGGAGCCGGGACTCAACGATCTTCCCGGACTTCGTCGGGCACACCATCGCGGTGCACGATGGCCGGCGTCACGTGCCGATCTACATCACCGAGAACATGGTTGGCCACAAGCTGGGTGAGTTCGCGCCGACGCGCACGTTCCGCGGGCACTTCACTCGCGAGTCGAAGAGGTAGGTGACGCGATGGATGTACGCGCGACGACCAAGTACCTGCCTATCTCGCCGCAGAAGCTGCGCCTCGTGTGCGACACCGTGCGCGGTATGGACCCGTACGCTGCGATTGACCAGCTGAACTTCATGCCCCAGAAGGGTGCGGAGTTCGTCATGAAGACGGTCAAGAGCGCGGTGGCCAACGCCGAGAACAACTTCGAGCTGGACCCAGGCGACCTGGTCATCAAGGAGATCTACGCCAACGATGGCCCGCGCCGCGCCTGGCGCCGGTTCGGGGCTCGCGGGCGGTTCAAGCCGTGGATCAAGCGCACGTCGCACCTGACCGTGGTTCTGACCGAGCGCGAGGAAGAAGAACAGCCGGCGCAGCGCGCTGCCGGTAGGGAGGGTAAGTAGAGGATGGGACGCAAAGTTCATCCTACAGGCATTCGCCTGAAGATCATCAAGGACTGGAACGCGCGCTGGTATGCCGAGGGTCGCCGCTACGGTGAGCTGCTCCACGAGGACCTCGCCATCCGCGACCTGATCGCGCGGGAGCACGACAATGCCGGGATCTCCGGCATCGAGATCGAGCGCTTCCCGAACCAGGTGCAGGTGACCCTGCACACGGCGCGGCCCGGCATCGTGATTGGCCGCAAGGGCGCCGCCGTCAAGGAACTGCGCCAGAAGCTCGAAGAGCTGACGGGCAAGAGCGTGCGGGTAGAGGTCGAGGAGATCGAGCAGCCCGACACCGACGCGACGCTGGTGGCAGAAAATGTCGCGGGGCAGCTTGAGCGCCGGATCTCGCACAGCCGTGCCATGAAGCGCGCGGCGTCACAGGCGATGCGCCAGGGCGCCGAGGGTATTCGCATCATGGTAGCAGGCCGCCTGGGCGGTTCCGAAATGTCGCGCTCCGAGTGGGTCCGCGAGGGTCGGGTGCCGCTGCAGACGCTGCGGGCGGACATCGACTACGGGACCGCCGAGGCCGACACGACGTTCGGCAAGATCGGCGTCAAAGTGTGGGTCTACAAGGGCGAGGTGCTCGGCGACGAGCAGCCGGAGTCGGAAGGCGTGTACGTCAGCTAAGGCTGGCGGCTGACCGGCGCCCCGTTTCGACGACATAGTGATGGCAAAGGCAGCCCGTGATGGGTTGGGCTGTGCTGCCGTGTGGAGAAGTACAAGATGTTACAGCCGAAGCGAGTCAAGTACCGTAAGCAGTTTCGCGGGCGGATGACCGGCAAGGCGACGCGTGGCAACAAGATCGACTTTGGCGATATTGGCCTCGTGACACTGGAGCCCGCCTGGATCACTGCTCGCCAGATCGAGGCTGCGCGGCGTACGATCGTGCGCCAGCTCAAGCGCCGTGGGAAGGTCTACATCCGCATCTTCCCCGACAAGCCCGTCACACAGAAGGCTGCCGAGACCCGTATGGGTAAGGGCAAGGGCTCCGTCGATCACTGGGTGGCCGTCGTAAAGCCGGGCCGCGTGATGTTCGAGGTGGGCGGTGTGGACGACGAGACTGCCGTCGAGGCGCTCAAGCGTGCCGGCTATAAGCTGCCGGTCCGCACCAAGGTTGTCAAGCGCATCGACCCGATCTCTGGTGTGGAGGTCACAAGCGGATGAAGTTGAAAGCATCGCAGTTGAGGCAGCTCTCGCAGGGCGAACTGGAATCGCGCCTGGACGATCTGAAGGAAGAGCTGTTCAACCTCCGCTTCCAGCGCGAGGTCGGGCAGCTTGAGGACGTGAACCGGGTGCGCGAGACGAAGCGCAACATCGCGCGTGTGCTCCAGGTTCTCCGCGAGAAGCAGTTGGAGGCATAAAGGCATGCCGAATAACAGGCGCAGACTGACCGGCAGTGTGGTCAGCAACAAGATGGACAAGACCGCCGTCGTGCAGGTCGAGCACACGTTCCGGCATCCGCTGTATGGCAAGGTTGTCCGCTCGCACAAGCGCTACATGGCGCACGACGAGACCAACGAGTGCCAGATCGGCGACGAGGTTGTGATCGTCGAGTCGCGGCCCATCAGCAAGAACAAGCGCTGGGTCGTGCAGGAGATCGTGCGTGAGGACCTGAGTGCCCGCACAACGGACGTATCCGAACTTGTCGAGGAGCTGGATGAGGCAGAAGAGGCCGAGGTTGACGAGGCCGAACTCGACGAGGACGAGGCCGCCGAGGCGGAAGAAGCCGAGTAACGGGCCTTCGGCCCACGACAACACGTTGTGAGGGTACACAGATGATCCAGACCGAGAGCCGGCTCCGAGTAGCCGACAACAGTGGTGCCCGCGAGATCCTCGTGATCCGTGTGCTGGGCGGCTCGAAGCGTTATTATGGCGGCGTCGGCGACATCGTCATCGCGACCGTCAAGAGCGCTCAGCCCCACGCGGGCGTAAAGAAGAGCGACATCGTGCGGGCCGTCGTCGTGCGGACGAACAAAGAGTACCGCCGTGAGGATGGCTCGGTCATCCGCTTCGACGACAACGCCGCCGTCATTCTGGACGGCACGAGCAACAGCCCGAAGGGCACGCGCATCTTCGGCCCCGTGGCTCGCGAGCTGCGCGATGCCGGTTTCATGAAGATCGTTTCGCTCGCACCTGAGGTGCTTTAAGCACAGAGAGGTGAAGCGATGAGTCAGAATAACAAGATGCGAATCAAGAAGGACGACATCGTAGAAGTCACGACTGGCAACGACCGGGGAGCCCGCGGACGCGTGCTGCGCGTCGAGCCCTCGGACAACCGTTTGGTGGTCGAGACGGTGAACATCCGCAAGAAGCATCAGCGGCCCCGTCAGGCTGGTCGCGGCCAGGTTCAGGCCGGGATCATCCAGTTTGAGGCGCCGATCCATGCTTCGAACGTGATGCTGGTTTGCCCGCAGTGCGACAAGCGGACCCGCGTGGGCATTCGCCGTGATGAGGACGGCAAGCGCATCCGGGTATGCAAGAACTGTGGGGAGGACATTGACTGATGCATCCGCTCAAGAAGTTCTATGAAGACAACGTGCGCCAGGCGCTGATGAAGCGCTTCGAGTACGCCAACGTGATGGAAGTCCCGAGCGTGGTGAAGGTCGTCGTCAACGTTGGCGTGGGCGAGGCGCTGGACAATGCGCGGGCGCTCGACGCGACGGTGGAAGACATCCAGACGATTACCGGGCAGAAGCCGGTGGTGACCAAGGCTCGCAAGAGCATCGCAGCCTTCAAGCTGCGCGAAGGTCGCTCAATCGGCGTGAAGGTCACGCTGCGCGGCGAGCGCATGTGGGCCTTCCTTGACCGCCTGATGAACGTGGCGCTGCCCCGCACGCGCGACTTCCGCGGCATCCCCGCGAACGCGTTTGATGGGCGCGGCAACTACACACTCGGCCTGCGCGAGCAGATCCTCTTCCCTGAGATCGAGTATGACAAGATCGACAAGGTCCGGGGAATGGAGATTACCGTCGTCACGACGGCGAAGTCTGACGAGGAAGGCCAGGAGCTGCTGCGCCTGCTGGGCATGCCGTTCCAGGGCCTGGAAGTCAACCGTCCTGAGTACGCTGCAAGCGAGTAGGTAGGAGTCAACATGGCGAAGAAGTGCATGCCCTACCGGGAAGAGCGCCGCAAGTTCGATGTCCGCGTGCGGAACCGCTGCAAGCGCTGTGGCCGCCCGCGCGGCTACATCCGCAAGTTCGAGTTGTGCCGGATCTGCTTCCGCGAGCTGGCGCTCGAAGGCGACATCCCCGGTGTGGTGAAGTCCAGTTGGTAAGAAGCAGGAGATTGCTGGCATGAATGTCAACGACCCGATTGCGGATATGCTGACCCGCATTCGCAACGCCTTAATGGCAAAGCACACGAGCGTCTCGATCCCGCATTCCACGATCAAGGAAGAGCTGGCGCGCGTCCTGCTTGAAGAGGGCTACATCGAGAGCTACGAAGTTCGTGATGGCGACCCTTGGAAGCAGATCGACATCGAGCTAAAATACGTCGGTTCGCGCCGCCAGCGGCGGCCCGTGATCACGGGCCTGAAGCGGGTAAGCAAGCCGGGCCGCCGGATTTATGCCGGCCACCAGGATATCCCCTGGGTGCTCAGCGGCCTCGGCGTGGCGATCCTGACGACGCCGAAGGGCGTCATGACCGATAGCGCGGCCCGCCGTCAGCGTCTCGGTGGCGAGCTGCTCTGCTACGTCTGGTAGACCCAACCGCCAGGCGCCGGACAGCGGGCACGAGTTGTACATACGAGTATCTAGCCGGACGACGACCGGGCCAACTGGTGCCCGGCGTCCGATGTCTGGTGTTGGATGGAGTGAGTGATGTCTCGAATTGGCAAACAGCCTGTCAACCTTCCGGACGGCGTGACCGTCGACGTGAAGGGGAGCAGGGTCACAGTGAAGGGCCCGAAGGGCGAGCTCACCCGCCGGTTTGACCCTGACATGACCATCGCAGTGGAGGACGGGCAGATCGTCGTGACTCGCCCGACCGACCAGCGCGATCA
>CAZDLX010000045.1:8664-21676 GCA_964506005.1 uncultured Anaerolineae bacterium
CGGCCTGACCCGCACGCTCATCGCCAACATGGTGACGGGCGTCAGCGAGGGCTACGAGAAGCGCCTGCGCGTCATGGGCACGGGCTACCGCGCGGAGATGCAGGGCGACGACCTGCGGCTCAGCCTGGGTTACTCGCACGACATCGTCGTCGTGCCGCCTCCGACGGTCGCGTTCGCCGTCGAGGGCCGCGGGCAGGAGATCGTCATCACCTGCCCCAACAAGGAGCTGATCGGCCAGGTGGCCGCCGATATCCGCAAGCTGCGCCCGCCCGAACCGTACAAGGGCAAGGGCATCCGCTATGCCGGTGAGGTTGTCCGCCAGAAGGCTGGTAAGGCTGGTAAGGTCGGAGGCTAACCCGGCAGGGTTAGGCTCCGCCTGTTAGCCGCAAGTTGGTGATGGAGAAGTAGACACATGGTGGACAAGGCAAGGGATCGTGCGGAAGGGCGCGCGCGGCGGCATAACCGCGTGCGCAAGCACGTCCAGGGGACGGCTGAGCGGCCTCGTCTGAACGTTTTCCGCAGCGACAAGCACATCTACGCTCAGGTGATCGACGACACCGCCGGCCACACGCTGGCTGCCGCGTCGACCATCGATACCGATCTCCGGGCTGATGTTGACGGCAAGTCCAAGACTGACGCCGCCAAGCTCGTCGGCAAGCTCGTCGCAGAGCGTGCCAAGAAGGCGGGTGTGGAGAAGGTTGTATTCGACCGGGGCGGCTACAAGTATCATGGCCGCGTGAAGGCTCTGGCCGATGCCGCGCGTGAAGCGGGGCTGGATTTCTAAGTCGCGCCGGGCCTCGCCCGCTAGCAGACAGTGTAGTTGGAGAGAAACATGGGACGACGTGAACCCCGCGTGAAGGAACGTGACGAGCTTGACGAGCGCGTACTCGACATCACGCGCGTTGCCAAGGTCATCAAGGGCGGGCGTCGCTTCGCCTTCCGGACGGTCGTCGTCGTCGGCGACAACCGTGGCAAGGTAGGCGTGGGCGTCGGTAAGGCGCGTGGCGTGCCGGACTCGATCCGCAAGGCCTCAGAGCGC
This sequence comes from uncultured Anaerolineae bacterium, assembly GCA_964506005.1. Taxonomy (GTDB): domain Bacteria; phylum Chloroflexota; class Anaerolineae; order Aggregatilineales; family UBA3940; genus UBA3940. The sequence goes on from CAZDLX010000045.1 coordinate 9,704, forward strand.
GCTCGCCGCAATATGGTAGATATCCCGCTGATGGGTACGACCATCCCGCACCCGGTCGAGGTGAAATTCGGCGGGGCGGTGGTCATGCTGCGCCCGGCGGCTCCCGGTACCGGCGTTATCGCCGGTGGCGCTGTGCGTGCCGTCTGCGAGGCGGCGGGCCTCCGCGACATTCTGACGAAGTCGAAGGGCAGCGCGAACATGCTCAACGTCGCGCGCGCGACGATCAAGGCCCTGCTGTCGCTGAAGGATATGCACGAGCTGGCCGACGCGCGAGGCAAGACGGTCGAGCAGATCGCGCCGTTCTGGACGCGCAGCCCGCAGCAGGACAGGAGCGAGTAGGCATGGCGAAGAAGAAGCAGCAGGAGAAGCGGCTGCGGATCATGCTGGTGAAGAGCCCCATTGGCTACACTCAGCGCCAGAAGGATACCGTGCGCTCGCTCGGACTGAATAAGCTTAACCAGGTGGTGGAGCAGCCGGACGCCCCGCACATCCGCGGGATGCTGGCCAAGGTCGAGCACCTGGTCTCGGTTGAAGAAGTGGAGTAATTGACGATGAAGCTGCACGACCTGCGTCCCGATAAGGGTGCAACTCAAAAGCGCAAGCGAGTAGGTCGCGGCCACGGTTCCGGCAAGGGCAAGACGGCTGGACGTGGTACCAAGGGCCAGAACGCCCGTTCGGGCGGCGGTGTGCCGCCGTACTTTGAGGGTGGCCAGCTTCCGCTGGTGCGCCGCCTGCCGTTTAAGCGCGGTTTTACCAACATCTTCCGTACCGTTTATCAGGAAGTGAACGTCGACCAGCTCGAAGCCCGCTTCGAGAAGGGTGCGGAAGTCACGCCTGAGGCGCTCGCCGAGGCGGGTCTGGTGCGTAAGGCCACCGATCCGGTGGTCATCCTGGGCCGCGGCGAGCTGGGCAAGGCCCTGACGGTCAAGGCGCATCGCTTCACGAAGAGCGCCCGCGAGAAGATTGAGAGCGCTGGCGGCTCGATTGAGGAGCTTGAGCTGCTGGTGACCGGTGCGAATGCGACCGTCAAGCTGCTCCCGAAAGCGGAGCTCGAAGCCCTGCGCAGCCAGCGCGGCGAGTAGCAGGTAAAGAGAGGGCACCATGTCCGTAATTGAAGGCCTTCGTGAGGCGTACCGCCTGCCGGATTTGCGACGCCGCATCCTGATTACGCTGGCGCTGCTGGTCATTTACCGCTTTGCGGCGAATGTGCCGGTGCCGGGCGTCGACCGGGAGGTGCTGCGCCAGGTGCTCTCGCCGCAGAGCAACATCGGGGCGTTTGCCGCGGTGCTCGACCTGCTCTCTGGTGGGGCGGTCTCGAACTTCTCGGTTCTGGCGATGGGCGTTTACCCGTACATCACCGCCAGCATCATCCTGCAGATCCTCACGCCGGTTATCCCGGCGCTTGAGGAGATGCAGAAGGAAGGCCAGTCGGGCCGGGACAAGCTCAACCGGCTGACGTACTACGCGGCCATCCCGCTGGCGATCTTCCAGGCCATCGGCCAGATCAACATCTTCGGCGCCGGCACGGCGACCCAGATCATCCCCGGCTTCGGCTTCGGGGCCGGCTCAAACATCCCGCTGACTCTGTCGGTCATCGCGACGATGACGGCGGGCACGATGTTCGCGATCTGGATTGGCGAGCTGATCACCGAGGATGACATCGGCAACGGGCTGAGCCTCATCATCTTCGCCGGAATCGTGGCGCGGGTGCCGTTCAGCCTGCCGCAGCTTTTCAGTGCGCAGGCGGGCGCGACGATCCGCAACGTGCTGCTGTTCGTCATCATGACCATCCTGACGCTCGTCGTCATCGTGGTGGTGCAGGAGGGGCAGCGGCGCATCCCGGTGAAGTACGGGAAGCGCGTGCGCGGCACAAAGATGTACGGCGGCGGCTCGACGTACCTGCCGCTGCGCGTCAATACCGCGGGCATGATCCCGCTGATCTTCGCGCAGTCGCTGCTGACGTTCCCGGCCGTGATCGCGGCGTTCTTCCAGAACAGCCAGTCCGTCTGGCTCGCGAACACGGCGACGTCGATTGCCAACATCTTTGGCAGCCAGGGTGGGGCGCTCCTCGGGGGGCAGCTCGTCTACTGGATCATCTACTTCGCGATGGTGGTGGGGTTCACGTACCTGTACACGGGTATCATGATCAAGAACCAGAACCTCGCGGATAACTTGCAGCGGAACGGCGGCTTCATTCCGGGCATCCGCCCCGGGCGTCGCACCGAGGACTTCATCAACCGGGTGGTCACACGCATCACCCTGGTCGGCGCGCTGTTCCTCGGCTTCGTGGCGGTGCTGCCGGGTGTGGTGCAGATCGTCATGAACCTGATCCAGCCGGGCTCCGGCCTGGAGGTCCGCAACGCGCTGTACATCATCAGCGGCGGCGGCCTGATCATCATCGTCGGCGTGGTGCTCGACACGCTGCGGCAGCTTGAAGCCCAGCTCGTCATGCGCCACCGCGAGACGTTCATCCGCTAGCGCAAGGAACGGCAAGTCATGTCAGCAGCGTACGTCATGCTCGTTGGCCCGCCGGGGAGCGGGAAGGGAACCCAGGCCGCGCGGCTCACGCGCGAGCTTGGCATCCCGCATGTGTCTTCGGGGGACATGTTCCGCGCGATGAAGACGCAGGACACGCCCCTGGCCCGCGAGATCCAGGCCATCATGGCACAGGGCGGGCTCGTGCCCGACGAGACGACCATTCGCGTGGTTGAGGCGCGGCTGCGCGAGCCCGATGCCGCCGGCGGGGTGCTGCTCGACGGCTTCCCGCGCACGGTCGCGCAGGCGGAAGCTCTGGATGCCCTGCTTACCGAGCTGGGCGCCCGGCTGTCGGCGGTGCTGCTGCTGAACATCTCGGAGGATGAGGCGGTCAACCGCATCTCGGGGCGGCGCGTTTGCCCGGAGTGCGAGCGTGTCTACCACGTGATGTACAACCCGCCGTCCGTCGAGGACGTCTGCGATGACGACGGCGGCGCGCTGATCCAGCGGGCCGACGACCGCGCAGAGGTCGTGCGCGAGCGTTACCAGCTCTATCTGGATAAGACCGCGCCGCTGATCGACTACTACCGCCAGCAGAGTGTGCTCGTCGAGGTTGACGCCATGCGCGACATCGACGAGATCACGCCTGACATGGTAGAGAGCATCAGCCGCAGGCTGGCGGAGCAGCGGTAGGCGGTCATGGCGATCATCATCAAGAGCCAGCGGGACATCCAGGCCATGCGCGACTCGGCAGCCATCAACGTCGAGGCGCTGCAGGCCGTGAACGACGCCATCCGGCCCGGTGTCACGACCGCTGAGCTTGACAGGATCGCCTACGACATCATCACCGGGCACGGTGCGACGCCTGCTTTCCTGGGCTACCCGCCCGGCAGCAAGCACCCGTACCCGGCGACGCTGAACACCTCGGTCAACGAGGAGCTGGTGCACGGTATCCCCGGCAAGCGCGAGCTGCGCGAAGGGGACATCGTCAGCATCGACTGCGGCACCGTGTACAAGGGCTTTGTCAGCGACTCGGCGTTTACCGCGCCGGTCGGCGAGGTGAGCGAAGAGGCGAAGCGGCTCCTGCAGGTCACCGAGGAGGCCCTCTACCGGGGCATCGCAGCCGCGGTCGTGGGCAATCGCTTCGGCGATATCTCGCACACGATCCAGGTCTTCGTCGAGTCGCACGGCTACAACGTGGTCCGCGAGTACGGGGGCCACGGTGTCGGGCGCAACATGCACGAGGACCCGCACATCCCCAACTGGGGGCAGCCGGGCCGGGGGCGGCGTTTGCGCCCCGGCATGACGTTCGCCATCGAGCCGATGGTGATGCTGGGCAGCCCGGCAGTGAAAGTGCTGGACGACCGGTGGACGGTCGTCACGGTGGATGGCAAACTGTGCGCGCACTTCGAGCACACCATCGCCGTGACGGAAGACGGCCCCGAAATCCTGACAAAGTGGACGTAGCGTGTTATAATAACGAGTCGTTCTTTGCTGGCCGGAGAGCGGATTCTAGAGAGAAGACAGGACATGAAGGTAAGAGCATCGGTTAAGAAAATGTGCCCGAAGTGCAAGATCATCAAGCGCCAGGGCACGGTCATGGTCATCTGCGCTAATCCAAAGCATAAGCAGCGCCAGGGTTAGTCTGCTTCGCGAGGAAACAGCCGCCGCTGGCTTGAGAAGCCTTGGAGAGATAGGTTATGGCTCGTATCGAAGGTGTCGACCTGCCGCGTGACAAGCGGGTCGAAGTCGCACTCACATACATCTATGGAATTGGCCGCACCCGGGCGAACGAGATTCTGAGCCGGGCGGGTATCGACCCGAACACGCGCGTCAAGGATCTGACTGAAGCTGAGATCCAGGCGATCCGCGATGACGTGGGCGGCAACTACCGCGTCGAGGGTGACCTCCGGCGCGAGGTTCAGCTCAACATCAAGCGCCTGATCGAGATCGGCAGCTACCGTGGCATGCGGCACCGCCGCAATCTGCCTGTGCATGGTCAGCGGACCAAGACGAACGCGCGTACGCGCAAGGGTCCCAAGAAGACCGTTCCGGGCCGTGGCCGCCGCCGTGGCGCAGGCAAGAAGTAGTCGCAGGTACAAGAGCCTGGCTGCCCGGTTTGGCAGCCTGAGAGAAGACCGTAAAGGTTGGAGGAAGAATGGGACGACGCAGACAGCAGCGTGGTGTCGCCCGCCGGGCACGCAAGAACGTACCGTACGGGCAGGCACACATCCACGCGACGTTCAATAATACGATCGTCACGATGACGGATCAGCAGGGCAACGCGATCTCGTGGGCGAGCGCCGGCCTGGCCGGTTTCAAGGGCTCTCGCAAGAGCACCCCTTACGCTGCCCAGATTGCCGGGCAGCGCGCCTCTGAGATGGCGATGGAGCACGGCATGCGCGAGGTTGACGTGTTCGTGAAGGGCCCCGGCCCTGGCCGCGAGTCGGCTATCCGGGCGATCGCCAGCAGCGGCATGAAGATCCGTTCTATCACCGACGAGACGCCGGTGCCGCATAACGGGTGCCGCCCGCGCAAGAAGCGCCGCGTCTAATTCTGGCGCTGCACTTTGACAACTGAGTGTGTCTGATTGTTGACGCTGCACCCATCTGGGGGCAGCGTGAGCGTGTGTAAACTTCTATGGCAGCAGATACGACCGGGCTGCCATATCCAGCATTCACATCGACTGAAGGAAGAAGCACGAGAGACATGGCACGATATACCGGACCACAGTGTAAGATCTGCCGCCGGGAGGGTGAGAAGCTGTTCCTGAAGGGAGCGCGCTGCCTGACCCCGAACTGCGGCATTGAGAAGCGGAATTATCCGCCGGGCCCGCAGGGCAGCGAGGCGCAGTATCGCCGCAGCCGCGCCTCGGACTACTCGCGCCAGCTTCGCGAGAAGCAGAAGGTGCGCCGGATCTATGGCGTGCTCGAGCGGCAGTTCCGCCGCTACTTCCGGGAGGCGCTGCAGCGCCCCGGCCTGACGGGTGAGAACCTGCTGAGCATCCTGGAGCAGCGGCTCGACAACGTTGTTTACCGTCTCGGTTTCGCAGAGTCGCGGGCGCAGGCCCGGCAGCTCGTCCAGCACGGGCACTTCAACGTCAACGGGCGCCGGACGACGGTCCCGTCGACCATTGTGCAGCCCGGCGATAGCGTCCAGCTTCGCGAGGGCAGTCGCAGCCGCGCGTACTTCAAAGAGCTGCGCGAGACCGTCGGCGACCGGCCTGTGGCGGAGTGGCTCCGCCGGGATGCGGCGGCGCTCAGTGGTGAGATGCTGCGCGCGCCGGATCGCGCGGACATCGATTACACGATCAGCGAACAGCTCGTTGTTGAGTACTACAGCCGCTAGATTGTGCCGGCTGAGGTAAGAGAAACCGACTCCGGTATGCCGCCGCAGCAGGTGGACACCTGCGGTGCGTGCCGGCGTCGGTCTGTGAACGGGCGGCGTCGCCGGTTCGGTGAAGAGGGAGTATGAGGAGGCAAGTTCGTTGACCGCGAATACTATGGTGCTGCCCAAGATCGAACGTGACGCAGTGTCACGCAACTACGGCCGTTTCTTTATTGGCCCGCTGGAGCGTGGCTTCGGCACGACGCTGGGTAACGCGCTGCGGCGCGTTATGCTGTCGTCACTGCCGGGTTCTGCCGTCACGTCGCTGCGGGTAGCCAATGTCCCTCACGAGTTCTCGGCGATTCCGAGCGTGCGTGAGGACATGACCCAGCTTATTCTGAACGTCAAGCAGCTTCGTATGCTGCTGCATGACAATATCGAGTCGGCCCGCTGCCGCCTGGACGTGCAGGGCGCCGGCGTGGTAACTGCCGCAGACCTGATCTGCCCGCCTGAGGTCGAGATCAAGAATCCCGACCAGTACCTGTTCAGCGTGGACGACGACCAGGCGCGCGTTGAGATCGAGCTCAACGTCGAGTCGGGCCGCGGCTACTCCCCGGCGGAGGAGCGCGGGCGGCTGCCTATCGGCGAAGTGCCGGTGGACGCGATCTTTAGCCCGATCCGCCGCGTGGCGTTTGACGTCGAGCGGGCGCGCGTCGGGCAGAGAACGAACTACGACCGGATCATTCTGGAAATCTGGACGGATGGCACCATCGCGCCCGAGACGGCGATGAGTGAGGCCGCCACCATCCTGATGCAGCATCTGGGCATCATCGCCAACGTCGACCCCAGCATGTTCGCAGTCGGGGCGGCGCCGGCGGAGCCCGAGGAGCCGCAGCGTCCGGAGTACTACGACCAGCCCATCGAGACGCTCGACCTGAGCGTCCGCGTCTTCAACTCGCTGAAGCGCACGGGCATCACGACGATCGGCGAAGTGCTGGAAATCCTCGAGAAGGGTGAGGATGCCATGCTCGCCATTCGCAACTTTGGTGACAAGTCGCTCGACGAGCTGATGGAGCGTCTCAGCGAGAAGGGGTACCTCTCCGAGAACGCTGCCGAGCCGGTCGAATAGCTGACGGGCGGCACACTTCAATTACTGTCTGAAGAGGGGCGTTGAACCAACATGCGTCATAGAGTAGCGGGTCGCACCCTGGGGCGCGACACCAAGCATCGGAAAAGCCTGCGGCGGAACCTCATCTCCGAGCTGTTCCGCCACGGCAAGATCAAGACGACCGAGGCCAAGGCGAAGGCCGTGCGCGGCCAGGCCGAGAAGTACATCACGCTGGCGCGCAACCGCGGCGACGCCGAGCGCCTGCTTGAGCTGGTCGAGAGTGACGAGGCGGCTCTGCGCCGCGCGCTGACTCCCGCCCAGGCCGAGCGCCTGCTGCGGCTGCACGAGGACGACCAGGTGGATGACCTGGAGCGCGAGGCACGCGCCATCGCCGTGCACGCGCAGCGGCTCGTCGCGCGGGACATCCACGACCGGGAGGTGCTGTACCGGCTCTTCCACGAGATCGCGCCGCGTTACGTGAACCGGCCCGGCGGTTACACCCGCATCGTGAGCATCGGCCCGCGCAAGGGCGATGCCGCGAACATGGTGTACCTGATGTTGGTCGAGGGCGAGGACTAGCCCGCCGCCCTAATGGCTGGTACCGCCCGCTTCCGGGCGACCGTCGCCTACGACGGCACTGCTTACCACGGTTTTCAGAGGCAGGCTAACGCCAGCCCAACGGTGCAGGAGGTGCTTGAAGCAGCCCTGCACCGCATCAGTGGGGAAGCAGCCGGCGTGGTGGGAGCGGGGCGCACCGATGCGGGGGTCCACGCGACCGGGCAGGTGATCGCCTTTGACCTTGATTGGCGGCACTCCGAGCAGGACCTGCGCAGCGCGCTGAACGCCAACCTGCCCGCCGACGTGGTGGCCAGGGAAGTAGAAGCAGCGGCGCCGGGGTTCCACCCGCGCTACGATGCGCGCCGCCGGAGCTACGTATACCGGGTATACGTCGCCCCCGTGCGAGACCCGTTCCGGCGCTTCCGGGCGTGGCACCTTTACACCGAGCTTGACGAGGCGGCGATGCACGAGGCAGCGCTGTGCCTCGCGGGCGAGCACGATTTCAGCACGTTCGGGACGCCGCCGCAGGGTGAAAACGCCGTGCGCACGGTCTTTCAGGCGGGCTGGGCGGCGCATGAGAGAGGCGAGTACTGGTTCACCATTACCGCCAATGCGTTTCTGTTCCGTATGGTGCGGTCCATCGTCGGGACGCTGGTGCTGGTGGGGCAGGGGCACATGACAGCCGGTGACTTTCGGGGTATACTCGCCGCCCGTGACCGGAATCTCTCGGGGCCAGCGGCCCCGGCACATGGCCTGACACTTGTTAGGGTAGACTATAGCGACTGAAGCCACAGCCGCCGCACGAGCCGGCGGTGATGGGTCGATGAGGAGTTTGGCAGCGTGAAGACTTATACGACGAAGAAGGATGACATCGAGCGCCAGTGGTTCGTCGTCGATGCGACGGACCAGACGCTGGGCCGCATGTCGTCGCAGATCGCGAGCATCCTGCGCGGCAAGCACAAGCCGATCTTCTCGCCGCACATGGACACCGGTGACTACGTCATCGTCGTCAACGCGGAGAAGATCCACGTGACGGGCAACCGGCTGGACGAGAAGATGTACCACCACCACTCCGGCTATCCCGGTGGGCTGCGCTCCCGGACGCTGCGCCAGATGCTGGCGTCGAAGCCGGAGGAAGTGATCTACGAAGCCGTCCGGCGGATGCTCCCGAAGAACAACCTGGGCCGGCATATGCTGAAGAAGCTGAAGGTCTACGCGGGGCCTGAGCACCCGCATGAGGCTCAGCAGCCGGCAGCCCTCGAGCTGGAAAAGTAGAGACTGAGGAAGAGGACCATACGGCATGGCTAGCGAGCAGCAGCAGCAGTATTACGAAGGCGTCGGGCGCCGCAAGCGCTCGTCGGCACGCGTGCGCATTTACCCGGGCGGTGAAGGCCGCATCCTGGTGAACGACAAGCCGGGCGAGGAGTACTTCTCGCGCCCGGGCGACCTGGAAGACATCATGAAGCCGCTTGAGCTGACCGGCATGGCGGGCCGCTTCGACGTGACCGTGCACGTGTACGGTGGCGGCGTGACCGGCCAGACGGACGCCGCGCAGATGGGCCTGGCCCGCGCGCTCGTCGCCTACGACGAGGAAGTGCAGTCGGCGCTCCGCAAGACCGGCATGCTCACCCGCGATGCGCGTGAGAAGGAACGGAAAAAGCCCGGTCTCAAGCGCGCCCGCAAGGCCCCGACCTACACCAAGCGTTAAGTCGCTGGAATGGGTGGCTGGCCGCAGCCAGGGCGTCTCTTCAGAGGCGTAATCCCACCCCCGACGTTCCACTCTCAGATGGAACGCCACCCCCTCCCCGCCAGCAAGGAGGGGTTCACGCGCCTCCCCTTCCCTGCTGGCGGGGAAGGGGCCGGGGGATGGGGGCCGATTGGCTGCTGAACACAAGCTCTAGCCCTCATGCGCCAGGTCGGACCCATGATGATAGGCCGCGCGAGCGGTCTATTTGATTCCGCCACGGTGCGCATGACACCGCCGGGCGTTGCGCCCTATAATCAGGGGGCTGGGCACGCAGCAGGAGACGAAAGGGCCTGAATGGCTGCGCTGATCGTCCTATCACACTACCAGACGCGGGAGCTGCTCGCGGCACGCGAGCGAGGCGACGCGGAGGTCGAAGTCTCGCCGGACCTCAACCTCACGACGGCGACGGTCCGCCTGACGGACGAGGGCGTTGTCTTCCCCGGCGGCGAGTGCCTGTCCTGGGCGGACGCGGAGACGATCACTGCCTCGGAGAACGCCTGCTACGTGCTGAGCGGCGGCACGGTGCAGCCCATCAAGGTCTTTTCCGAGACCACGAACTGGGTGCGCAGCCTGTACCCGACGCGCCGCGCGCCGACGACGCTGGTCTCCGGGCTGACGATGCACCGCATCGAGGGGCGCATCGACCCGCACCAGGACACGCTGAACAAGATCAGGGCGGCCAGCCCGGTTGTGGGGCAGGTGCTCGACACGGCGACGGGGCTCGGCTACACGGCGATTGAGGCGGCGAGGACCGCCACGAAGGTCACGACGGTCGAGATCGACCCGGCCAGCCTGGAGATCGCGCGGCTCAACCCGTGGTCGCAGGATCTTTTCGACAATCCGCTGATCGAACAGATCATCGGGCATGTATGGGATGTCGTGGAAACGATGGAGGATGAAACCTTCACGACGATCATCCACGACCCGCCTGCCTTCAGCCTCGCGGGGGAGCTGTACTCCGGCGAGTTCTACGCGGAGCTATACCGCGTGCTGCGCTGGAAGGGCCGCCTGTTCCACTACATCGGCGACCCGGACAGCCGCACCGTCCAGCGGACGCAGCGCGGCGTGATCAAACGGCTGCACGATGCAGGCTTCTCGCAGGTGAAGCAGAAGCCGCGCGCCTTTGGCGTGCTCGCGACCAAGTAGCGATTGACAGTGAGGGATTGAGGACGTATGAGCCTGACGATTGTGGGCCTCGGGCCCGGCGACCCTGACGACCTGACGCGCCGTGCGTGGCGCACGCTGGCGGAGGCGGACGAGATCTACCTGCGCACGCGCCGCCACCCGACTGTCGAGCATCTGCCCGAAGGGCCGGAGATACACAGCTTCGACTCCGTCTACGAGGCGGAAGACGACTTCGACGCGGTGTACGACACCATCGCCGCGCGGCTGATCGAGCTGGCTGCGGAAGGGGGCCGCAATGTGGTCTACGCCGTGCCGGGCGACCCGCTGGTAGCCGAGGGCACGGTGACACGGCTTCTCGCGCTCGGGGCGCAGCGCGGAATCCCCGTCGAAGTCGTGAGCGGGCTGAGCTTCGTGGAGCCCGCGCTGGCCGCGCTCGGCGTGGATGCGCTGCCCGGCCTGCAGCTCGTCGATGCGACAGACCTCGCCGCGGCGCACCACCCGCCTATTAACCCCGACTATCCGGCGCTTGTGGCGCAGGTCTACTCGCGGCAGGTCGCCAGCGATGTCAAGCTCACGCTGATGAACCAGTACCCCGACGAGCATCCCGTCGCGCTGATCCACGCCGCGGGCACCGGCCAGCAGCGCGTCGAGAGGCTGGCGCTGTACGAGATCGACCGCGGCCCGGTGGACCACCTGACTTCGCTGTACGTCTGGCCCTATCGCCTCAGCACCCATGCAGCGACCAGCTTTGAGGGCTTCCAGGAGACGATTGCCCACCTCCGCGCGCCGGAGGGCTGCCCCTGGGACCGCGAGCAGACGCACCAGACGCTGCGCAAGCACCTGATGGAGGAGGCGTTTGAGGTCATCGACGCCATTGATTCCGGCGACCCCGCGCGCCTGCGCGAGGAGCTCGGCGATCTGCTGCTCCAGATCGTGCTGCACGCGCAGATCGCCGTCGAAGAGGGCGAGTTCAACATGGCCGAGGTGATCCACCAGATCGATGCGAAGCTGAAGCGCCGCCACCCGCACGTGTGGGGTGAGGTGGACGTTCACGGCGACCCGTCAGAGGTCACGGCCAACTGGGCAGCCATCAAAGAGCAGGAGCGCGAGGAGAAAGGCGAAGGCGAGCGCAGCGCGCTCGACGGTGTGCCCAGGGCGATGCCCGCGCTGGCCCAGGCCCACGAATACGACGTGCGCGCGGTGCAGCTCGGCTTCGACTGGCCCGACGAGTCGGGCGTGATCGAGAAGGTGCGGGAGGAGATCGAGGAGCTCAAGGCGGCGGAGACCGACGCCGAGCGCCTCGACGAGATCGGCGACCTGCTGCTCGTCACAGCCGTATGGTCGCGCTGGCTAGGCATCAACCCGGAGGATGCCCTGCGCGCTGCGAACCGTCGCTTCTACGAGCGCTTCAGCTACATCGAGCGCAAGGCCCACGAGCAGGGCCGCTCGGTGATGGACATGTCGCTCGACGAGATGGACGTGCTGTGGGAGGAGATCAAGGCTCAGAAGCGCAGTGGCGAATAGCGGATGGCGTATAGCATATAGCATATGGCTCATAGCTTATCGCTTACAACGTATGGCTGTTGGCTGTTAGCCATAGAGCGAGCGCAGCGAGCGAGCTATAAGCAATTAG
>CAZDLX010000046.1:0-21559 GCA_964506005.1 uncultured Anaerolineae bacterium
TGCCGCGCACGCTGTCCGCCGGCAGGTTCATCTCCTCGGCGATCTCCTCCGGCGTGGGCCGGCGACCAAGCTCCTGCTCCAGCACCTGCGCCGTGCGGTACATCTGCCGGATGCGCTCCGTCATGTGGAGCGGGATGCGGATCGTGCGCGTCTTCTGCGCCAGCGCCCGCGTGATCGCCTGGCGGATCCACCACGTCGCGTACGTGCTGAAGCGATTGCCGCGCTCGTAGTCATACTTGTCTACGGCGCGCATCAAGCCGACGTTACCTTCCTGGATCAGGTCCGGAAAGGGCAGGCCCTGGCCCATATACCGCTTCGCGATGCTGACCACGAGCCGCGTGTTGGCGCGGCCCAGGTGCTCGCGGGCCTCCTGCGCGCGCTCCATGCGCAGAATCAGCTCGGCGCGATCCGAGATGGACAGCTCGTCCGTCTTCTCAAGCTTGCTGCGCGCTTTCTTCCCCGCCTCGATGACCTTGGCAAGCTCGATCTCCTCGTCAGCGGTCAGCAGCGGCTCCTGGGCCATCTGCCGGAAATACAGGCCGACCGGATCATCCGCCGAAACAGCGTTAATATCGGCGAGGACTTCTTCCTCCTCGTCGTCCTCGGCGCGGGGGCTGCCGGGCGCGGTCTCGTCGTCTTCTCCGCTGCGAACCTCGATGCCGAGGTCCTCAAGATCTTCAAGCAGACCCTCGACGGTGGCCTCGTCCATATCGTCGGCGATCACCTCGACCAGGTCTTCGTAGGTAACGTAGCCCTGAACCTCCGAACGAGACACCAGCTCGTTCAGGAAGTCGCTACGCGCGTCTTCATATCCTTCGGGCATTGACACTCTATCGGTCATCTCCTCAACCAGACTGCTATAACGGCCTACCCGTGAGTGTGCTCCCAAATGCCACTGTCAAACAGGCAAGTCTTGTTATTTTAGCTGAATTCATCTTACTGTTCCATACCGCCCGCTGCCAGTGCGATGCTCTAGCAATCACTCACAGACAGAAGGCAGGCAGGTACGGTCTCATTACAAAATGAGGGTGCAGGCACTCATACGTCCTGCACCGGCTCAGGTCTCAACTTGATTATAAAGGACTCTGTCAAGATAATCTCGCCCGCCGCAGCACGCGGCGTGGGTGATCGACTCGCCGGCTAGTCCGCCGCCGGGAGCTGCTCAAACTCCTCCTCGTGCGCTTCGATCCAGCGTGTTGCCGCCATCGCCGCTGCCGTTCCCTGGCCCACCGAGGTGGCAATCTGCCGCCAGAACGGGTCCTGGATCTCACCCGCGGCGAAGACGCCCGGCACGTTCGTCTCCATGTGATCGTCCGTCAGCAGGTAGCCCGCCTCGTCCATCTCAAGCTGGCCCTCGAACAGCCCGGTATTGGGCGTGTGCCCGATGAAGATGAACACGCCATCGGTCTGCAGGTTGCTCGTCTCGCCCGTCTTGACGTTGCGAACCTGCACCTGCTTGACGACGCCATCGCCCTCGATGGCCTCGACGACGGTATCCCAGATGAACTCGATTTTCGGGTTCTTGAACGCGCGCCGCTGCAGAATCTCGCTGGCGCGCAGCTCGTCGCGCCGGTGAATCACCCGCACGCGCTCGGCGAACTTCGTGAGGAAGATGCTCTCCTCTATCGCGCTGTCACCGCCGCCAACCACCACGACATCCTTGCCGCGGAAGAAGAAGCCGTCGCACGTGCCGCAGTAGCTCACGCCGCGCCCGATGAACGGCTCCTCGCCGGGCACGCCCAGCCGCCGCGGCGATGCGCCCATCGTGACGATGACAGACCACGCCTGGTAGGTTTCCGTCTGCGTCTTGATCGTGTACGGCGGGCCGCCCGTGAAGTCAACCTCCGTAACGAGATCGTAAACGAGGCGCGCCCCGAAGCGCTCGGCCTGCGCCTTGAACTTCTCAACCAGCTCCGGGCCGGTCAGACCGTCCGGAAAGCCGGGGTAATTCTCTACTTCGCTGGTCAACGAAATCTGGCCGCCCAGCTGGTTGCCGGCGATCACCACCGGGTCGAGATGCGCGCGCGCAGTATACAGCGCGGCAGTGAGCCCGGCGGGCCCCGATCCCAGAATGACGACCTTCTCCTGCTGCATGAAATTCGCCTCCAAATTCGGTTTATCGTCTAACGTCGACTCTTTGATGCACCTGCGAGACTTCCGGTTCCACTCACCGCTGGCCGGTCTCTGCCTCCAGGATAGTTATTAACGCCTCAAACTCCTCGCGGCAGCAGTCACACTGCGCAAGGTGCGTTTTGACCTCCGGCAGCACGCGCTCCGGCTCCTCACCCGAGCGCAGCTTGTCGACATACACGTCGATGTGCTCGAAGCACTCGCCGCAGGTAATATCTTCGTCCACGATCGAGAAGATCTCCTCGATCATATCACGAAAGCGTTGGATCCGCGTTTGAGAGTTCCCCACCTCAGTCCTCCACCTATATACTGACGCAGCGGGATGCCGGATTCTTACATGCTGGCGAACAAATCCAGAATGTACTCCAGCGTGAGCCCCTGTTCCCGCAGATAATGCTTCAGCTTAACGCGCGCATCGTGCACAACCTTGTAAACCGCGTTGCGGTTGCTGCCCAGCCGGCGGGCGATCTCCTCGACATTGACCCCGTCAACCATGTAAGCGGTCAGCGCCAGCCGCTGCCGCTCGGTGAGCACTTCGGCGAACGCGTGGTCGATGATGCGCAGCACCTCCTCGCGCTCGGCCTGTCGCTCAGGCTGGGGCCCGGTGTCCGGCGTGACGGCCAGCCCGCTGAGCGAGGGCAGCGTCTCGCCGCCGGCGGTCAGGTAGTCGAGCGAGACGTTGCGCCAGCGCAGCCGCCGCAGCTCGCTGATAGCCACACGCGTGGCGATCTTGGCCGCCCAGGTCATGAAGCGGCTCTCGCCGCGGAAGCTGTCCAGGTTGTCCAGGATGCGCAGCAGCGCATCCTGGACGAAATCCTGCGCCATCTGCCGGATTTCGGCGTCGGGCCGGTCACGCATGTCACTGCGGTCACCGCGCAGGTAGAAGAACAGGCCGCGCTCCAGTACGGCACGCAGTTCTTCCAGCGCCTGGTCGCGCTCAGGCCCGCCCTGCCGGAGCGCGCTCACCCACTGCTCATTGGTCCGCTCGGCCATCGGCGCTCTGCCCGCACTTTCTGCTTAGAGAAGGTATCCAGTGGACAGATTGTAGCATGACTGTGGCGATGGCACGTCACCGGGTAGGTGTCACACCGGCTCCGTAGGGGACCAACAGAAAACCAGCCCCGACGCTGGTATAATCATGGGCGTAGTTTCCCACCACGCCAGTTAAGGAGAGTCTTCTGTGAAATACCGCAACGTGGGCCAGTCCGGGCTGAAGGTGAGCGAGCTCAGCCTGGGCGGCTGGCTGACCTTTGGCGGCAGCGTCAAGGACGAGCAGATCGCCCGCGAGATCATCGAGAAGGCGTACGAGAGCGGCGTCAACTTCTTCGACATCGCCGACATCTACGCGCGGGGCGAGTCCGAAAAGATGATGGGCAGCGTGCTCAAGCAGTACCCCCGGCACACGCTGGTCATCTCGTCGAAGGTGTTCTGGCCGATGAGCGACGACCCGAACGACCGCGGCCTCTCGCGCAAGCACATCATGGAGTCCATCGACAAGTCGCTGCAGCGCATCGGCACCGACTACCTCGACATGTACTTCTGCCACCGCTGGGATGAGAACACGCCGCTGCTGGAGACGATCCGTGCGATGGACGACCTCATCCACCAGGGCAAGATCCTCTACTGGGGCACCAGCGAGTGGACCGCCGAGCAGATCGAGGAGGCGAACGAGCTGGCGGAGGACTACGGCCTGTACCCGCCGCAGGTCGAGCAGCCGCAGTACAACCTGCTGCGCCGCCGCCGCTTTGAGGACGAGATCATGCCTACCGCCGTGGACTACGGCATGGGGCTGGTGACGTTCAGCCCGCTCGCCAGCGGTCTGCTGACCGGCAAGTACGACGACGGCATGCCCGAACGCGCGCGGCTCACGGAGATCGGCTGGGTGCGGGACAGCGTCATGAAGGGCGATGCCCTCGAGCGGGTGCGCCAGTTCAAGACGGTTGCCGACGACCTCGGCGTGTCGCGGGCGGAGCTGGCCATCGCTTGGGCGCTGCGTCAGGAGAGCGTCAGCAGCGTGATCACCGGCGCGACGAAGCTCAGCCAGCTTGAGAGCAATCTGCGTGCCACCCAGATCGAGCTCGGCGACGACGTGCTGGATGCGCTCGACGAGATCTTTGACCCTCAGGAAGAAGCCGTCTCCTGACGCAAGGAACGCGCGTTGCCTACCATTAAGGTCAGTGGCATTCCGATGCACTATACCGAGCGCGGCGACGGGCCGACCGTCGTCGCGCTCCATGCGGCGACCGTCAGCAGCGTGCAGCTTGGCTGGCTGTCAGCCGCCGTGGTACATGAGGGCTTCAACGTCGTTACGCCGGATCTGCGCGGCCATGGCGAGACGCCCAACCCCGCCCCGGATCTCAACCTGCCCAGGTTCGTCGACGACGTTCTGGAGTTCATCTACCTGCTGGGGCGAACACCGGTGCATGGGCTGGGCTACAGCCTCGGCGGCGCGGTGATCCTGTACGCCGCCCAGCAGCGCCCCGACCTGTTCCGCTCGCTGGTGCTGCTCGGCACCAACTACCGGGCGCCTTCCCAGGAGCAGCTGCGCTCTGTGCTCGGGCCTCCGGAGGCCCGAGCCGAGGACGTGCGGCGGGTGTTCGACGCAGAGACGGGTATCGTCAGCGGCTGGGAGAAGCCGCTCGACGCCTTCCGCAGTATCGCCGCGCCGGCGCTGCTCATCACAGGGGATCGCGACGAGTTCACTGATTTGCAGGATAATCTCGACCTCTACCGGCAGCTGCCCAATGCCGAGATCCTCGTCATCCCACGCACCGATCACTTCGGCCTGGTGAGGCACCCAATGGTGTTCCGCGCGCTGGGGGACTTCTACGGGCGGGTGCCGCGCTAGCCCAGCTCCCGCGCATAGACGCGGTGCCGCTTGTGGAAGTTCACAGGCACGAGCTGTTCGAGATCGGCCAGCATGGGCCGGTTAGTCTCCTGCACCTGTACGAGGTCGGCGTACTCGTAGCGTGAGTCGAGCAGGGTCTTCGCCATCTCGTCGTAGAGCACGGCGTTCGCCCCTGTGCCCTGGAACTCGGGCAGTACGGCGTTGCCGTTGATGTTCAGCCACTTCGTGCGGCGCTTCTCACGAAGCAGCAGCAGCCAGCCGGCAGGCCAGATGCGCCCGCCCGTCCGCTGGATGGCGGCAGAGATGTCCGGGTAAGCGAACTGGAACCCCGCGATCTCGTCGCCTTTGAAAATGAGCTTCATTAGCGGCGGGTCGGCGACAAGCATCAGGTTATCGATGATGGCGTTCAGGTCTTCGTCGGGGATGGGCGTGTAAGCCCATACCGTCGTGAAGGCCCGGTTGTAGGCCGCTTTCAGCACGTCTTTGTAAGCCAAAATCTCGGCTTTGGTGCGGAACACCGGCACGTGGAAGTCGCGCCGCTCGCGGATCTTTTCGGCGATGCGGCGCACGCGCTCGGGGTACGTCACGGCGCTGCGCTCGACGAACGCGGAGAGGTAGTCGAGCACCTTCTCCATGCGGCCGATCTCTTCAAACTGGCGCTGGTAGTACGGCGGGTTGTACGGCACGCCGATGGCAGGCCGGTACTGGTGGCCCTCCACCAGCAGCCCGTGCCCGTCGCTGGTAATAAAGCCCTTGGGGCCGAGCAGCCGTGTCAGCCCGCGCTCGCGGGCCCAGCCCTCCGCCGCCTCGAACAGCAGGCGGGCGGCGCGGTCGTCGTCAACACACTCGTAGAGGTACAGCAGCGCGTCGCGCGTGCCCCGGTACTCGTTGTGAGGGTGGTGGTCCAGCACGGCAAGGCGGCCTACTGCACTCCCGTCCCTGTCGCGCACGAGAAAGAACGCGGCCTGCGAGTGCCGGTAGAAGGGATAATCCGGCGAGAAGCGCGCCCGCTCGGCTGGCTGGATGGGCGGAACCCACTGCGGGATGCCCCTGTAGAGGTTGAAGGGCACGCGCCTGAACTCGCGCACGTTGCGCCGGTCGGTGAGATCAACGCGGTGGATCTGCATCAGTGGTGTTCCTCAAGCCCCGGAATCCAGACTTCGACGCCCGTCTCAGCAGCAATCTTTCCGGCGAAGCGGCGCAAACTCTCCAGACGAAAGACGCTGTTTTCGTGCGCCGGGCGGCCCAGTACGACGAGCGTAATGCCTTCCTCGCGCACGGTCTTTTTCAGCTCGGGCGCGAAGTCCCCGTGTTTGATGATATAGCGGGCCGCTTTGCCCTTCGCCTCGGCTCGTTCAACCGCCATCGTCATGAGGAACTCGGCCATGTGGTCCATCTGCTCGGTGACCACGTCGGAACGGAGGGCATAGTGCGCGTGCGACAGGAACTCCACATTCACGACGTAGAAGAAGATCAGATCGTCGTCCTGTTCGAGGGCGCGCTCGATGGCCGCTTCCTGAGCTTCGACTGCGGCAGGCCCGCCGCGTGTTGCACACAGAATCTTGCCCATCGTCGTATTTGCCCCCTAGAAGTAGCGTATTAGCAGCCAGATACTGCCGAGTACCGTCGTGACGAGGACGGAGGGCAGGCCAACTGACAGGAATTCTTTGAACGTGACCGGGTAGCCGGCGCGGTCGGCGATGCCGGCTGTCACCAGGTTCGCCGACGCGCCGATCAGGGTTGCATTGCCGCCCATCGCCGCGCCGATGGCCAGCGCCCAGAACAGAACCATGTTGCCGGCACCGGGAATAGACGTGGTCAGGAAGTCGGCGACGGGCAGCATTGCCGCCGTAAACGGCACATTGTCGATCACCCCGGACAGAATCGCGGCCGACCATACCGTTGTGAGTGAAGCAAGCATCAGATTATCGCCGACCAGCCTGCCCAGGCTTGAAGCAATCATCGAGATCAGGCCAACTTCCTGCACAGCACCGATCACCATGAACAGCCCAATGAAGAAGATCAGTGTCGTCCAGTCTACCACGCTGATCATTTCCTCGATATCGGGATGCACCCACAGCAGCATTGCCACGGCGCCGGTCAGCGCGGCAATGGCAGGCGGCAGGTGGATGGTCTCGCCGAAAATGAAGAGCAGCATCAGAACGCCGAACACGATACCGGCCTTCTTCAGCTTGAGAGGGTCGGTGATCTCCGCGTTGTGGCGGAGCTGCTCGAGTAGCTTGGGTGAGAGGCCCCCGCCTCCGCTCCGGTACTCCTTGCGAAAGCGCAGCAGGACATAGCCCATCAGCCCCAGCATCGCCAGCACGACACCTGGTGTCAGGTTGGTCACAAAGTCGTTGAAGCCGAAGCCCGCGTAGGAGCCGATCAGGATGTTCGTCGGCTCGCCGATCAGGGTCGCGAGCCCGCCCACGTTCGACGCCAGCACCTGCGGGATGAGCAGCGACAGCGGATTGATGCCCACCGCCAGCGCGATCTGGAGCGTGATGGGCGCCATGAGCAGCATCGTCGTGACGTTGTCGAGGAAAGCCGAGGTGACTGCCGTGACGGTCATCAGGATAATGCTCAGCAGCCAGACGTGCCCGCGGGAGAGGCGGTACGCCTGGTAAGCCAGCCACTGAAAGATACCTGTCTCCTCGATCACGCCGATGACGATCATCATGCCCATGAGCAGGAAGATCACTTCGAAGTCAATGTACTCCAGCGCGTGCTCGAAATCGAAGATGAAGAACTCGCCGTTGAGCCCGCCGCCGACCAGGCTGAAGACGAAGATCGTGACCATCGCCAGCAGCGCGGCCAGCGTCCGGTGCACTTTTTCGGTGGCGATGATAACCAGCATGCCCACGAAGGCGGCTGTCGTCACCCAGAAGCTGAGGCCCAGATGCCGTGCCAGCACGGTGTCTTCCAGCACGATCGAACCCTGGCTCAGCAGGATGGCCACCTGTGACTCGTCAATCGTGAGCTGCTTGCCGCGGAAGTGTGCGCGGGAGATGTCCACCCACAGGTGGGTGGCCGTCTGCTCGTCGGGGATGTGCAGCAGGAATGAGCCGTCCGGCTGCGTCTCGGTCTCGTCGAGTGCGCCGTCGTTGTCGCTCGCATGGAGTGTGACGTGAGCGCCCTCCACCGGAATCCCCTGCTGGTCGATCACCCGCCCGGCGATAGCATGCTGCTGGGCGCTGCGAGCTGTAGCAGGCGGGCCGAAGTTTGCGGCGGCCCACATTCCGACGATGACCAGCAGGCACAACCAGGGGAGCGCCCTCTGCCAGCGGATCTGGCGAGGCATGAGTAAGCGTTTTTTCAGGTGCATTGGCGTCCCCAAATCAATCCCGGCGGGAAGGTGGTGGGTGTTGGGTATGTGGTGCGGGCATGTGACGGTCCTGCACGCGGGAAAAGTTTACTTGAACAGCCCGCTGCGGCGCAAATGGGGTTCACGTGCCCGGCTTACGCTTCGACGACCTCGATGGTGATCCGCTTACTAATGGACATGTTGCCCGCCGCGTCGTAGGCACGGAGCTCGATGAAGTGCTGTCCCGTCCCGCTGATGATCCAGCGCTCGTTGTAGGGCGCAACGGTGCTGATGGCGATGAGCTGGCCGTCCACGTAGAACTCCACGCGGTCCATCGACAGGTTGTCGGCGACGTTGGGCTGGATCACGACGAACTCATCGGCCAGCGTGAACGTCTCGCGGTCGGCCGGGTAGAGCACGTCGATCAGCGGCGGGCTGTTGTCCACCGTCACCGGGATAATCGACTCGACGATCGTGTTGTTGCGCCGGATGACCGTCAGGCGCAGGCTGTACAGGCCCTCCAGCCGCCGGGCATCCCACACTTCAAGCTCGGTGTTCGAACCCGGCGAGGTGTGCGTGGTGCCGATCTGCGTCCACTCTGTCGGGTTGATACCCTCCCCGTAGTCGAGGCGATAGGACGCAAAATTCGAGTCGCGGGCGCTGCCGGTGATTGCGACCGCGCCGCGCACGGTGCTGAACGGTGAGGGGCTGGTGATGGCGACATCCCCCGCGCTGCCGGGCGAGGCGATGGCGTCGTATTCGTCGGGCGGCTGCGGGAGGCCCGCTTCGCGCACCCAGTCCGCCGCCTCGGGTGGCAGCACCATGAACACCTGCTCCTCGACCAGATCGGCGGGCGTGTAGACCGTCGCCAGCCGCCCGGTCTCGCGGTTGAGCTGGAAGAGCTGGTACACGTTGTCCGGCGTGGTCGGCTCGGTCCCCTGCCGGAAGATCTCGCGGGTGGTGGGGCAGTGCTCGGTTGGCAGCAGGCCGGACGTCTCGCAGACCGCCAGCTCGACGATGTCCGCAGGGCGCTCCCACGCCTGCACCGGCCTGTCGAGGTGAGCGTACTCCATCACGGCGTGCCACAGCGGCGCCGCGCCGGTAATACCCAGCACGTCGATCATCGGCGAGTTGTCGCTGTTGCCGACCCACACGCCGGTCACGATCTGCGGCGTGTGCCCAACTGTCAGCGCGTCGCGGTACTCGTTCGTGGTGCCGGTTTTGACGGCTGCCGGGCGGCTGAGCAGCAGCGCGCTGTTCGGCCCGACGCTCGGCCAGCGCGCCTCGTCGTCGGAGAGAATGTCGTTGATGAGGTACGTCAGCGAGGGCTCGACCACGGCATTCTGCCCGAAGGTGGTTCCCTTGCCGTACTCCCACAGGATGTCGCCCTTGCGCGTCTCGACGCGCAGCAGCAGCGACGGGTCGAGCGTGCGGAAGCCGGGCCGCCGCTGGTCCTGCGGGACGGGGATCCCCGCCATGGTGCCGCTGTTGGCGAGCACGCCGTAGGCGTAGGTTAGATCGTAGAGCGTGGTCTCGCCGCCGCCGAGCGCCAGCGCGAGCCCGTAGTGATCCAGCCCGCGGTCAAGCGTGTTGATGCCCAGCGCGTGCGCGGTGCGGATCGTGTTGTCTATGCCGACCCACTCCTGCACCTGCACGGCGGAGACGTTGTACGAGTTGGCCAGCGCACTGCGGATGCTCTGCGGGCCGTGGAAGACGCGGTCCACATTCTCCGGAACGTATGGCTGGTTGCTGCCGATGTCGAACGCCGTGCGCACGTCGAGCGTCATGGTGGCGGGCGTGTAGCCCTGCATGAAGGCGGTGAGATAGGTGAACGGCTTGAAGGCCGAACCGGGCTGGCGCAGCGCCTGAGCGACGTTGAAGCTGCCGTCGATGCTCTCGTTGTAGTAGTCGCGGCTGCCCAGCATGGTGAGCACTTCGCCGGTCTGCGCGTTCATCACGACTACGGCGGCGTTCGTGGCGTTGTGGTCCCGCCCGGCGAAGCCAGCGGGCAGCGGGGTCAGGAACTCCGCCGCCCGGCACTCGGAGCCGTCCGCGGCGGGGACGACCGTCCCGGCGGGCTGCCCGGCGAGCCGCGCGAGCTGCGAGCGCGCCGCGCACTCGACCTGCAGGTGCAGGTCGTAATCAAGGGTGGTGTAGACGACCAGCCCGCCCCGGTGCACGAGGTTCTCGCCGAACAGCTCCTCAAGCTGCTTGCGGGCGGCGACGGAAAAATGCGGAGCCAGCAGGTCGAAGCGCTCCTCGGGCTGGTGGATATCCAGCTCGACGTTGAAAGCGACCTCCCCCTCCTCGCGGGTGATCAGGCCCTGCTCGATCATCATCTCGAGCACCAGCCACTGCCGCTCGCGCGCCAGCTCGTAGTTGTCCACCGGGTTGAGAGCCGGCGACTGCGGGATCGCCGCCAGCATCGAGGACTCGGCGAGTGTGAGCTCGCGGGCCGGCTTGTCGAAGTAGACCCGCGCCGCTGCCTCGACGCCGTAGGCGAGATTCCCGTAGAAGTTGGTGTTGAGATACCACTCGAGGATCTGGTCCTTGCTGTAGACGTTGCTGATCCGGATGGCGAGGATCAGCTCCTGCAGCTTGCGCTCGTAGCTGGCCTCGGTGCGGGCCTCCGGCTCGATGAGCACGTTCTTGACGAGCTGCTGGGTGATCGACGAGCCGCCTTGCAGCGAGCCGCCGGTCAGGTTGTTCCACAACGCCCGGCCAATGCCTTCGACGTCGTAGCCGGGGTTCTCGTAGAAGGTCTTGTCCTCAAGGGCGACGGTCGCCTGGCGCATGTGCAGGGAGATGTCTTCGATATCAGCCCAGGTGCGGTCGCCGCCGAGCGGGTCGAGCACTTCGTAGAGCAGGTGCTCGCCGGTGCGGTCGTAGATCTTGGTGGTCTCGAAGTCCTCCTCGACCGCCTGGATGGCGCCCGGCTCGGGCAGCGTCTGCGCGTAGTAGCCGTAGGCGCTGAGCACCGTCCCGACGCCGGTAAACGCCCCGAGGACGTTCAGTGCCAGGAAGCTGAGGGCGATGACGACCAGCCAGCGAGCGGCCTGTCGCGCACCGGTGCGGTTCCGTTGGCGGCGCGCGCGCCGCCGTTGGACGATCTGGCGAGTGGTGCTCACTCGAAGCGCTCCGAAGAAAGCTTGTGACCTGCGGCGCTCAGTTTACCACGCCGCGCTCCGGTTGGAAATTTCACCCATCCCTGTGTATATTTACAGGCCCGAATATCGCACTACTCGACCTGAAACTCCCGGAGGGCCCGTTATGGACACCCCCAAGCGTCTGCTTGTCGTCGGCGATGGCAGTGTCTTTGGAAGGCTGAAGGACTGGCTATTTGTCGAGAAATTCGAGATGACGACCGTCCCGGGTGGCATGGAAGCGCTGACCATGCTGCGTCAGGGCGGGCTGCCGCACCTCGTGGTGCTGGACCTCGACCTTCACGATATGGACGGGCTCGATCTATGCCGCGAGCTCCAGCAGTATGGCGACCTGCCGGTGGTGGTGCTGGTTCGCGATGACGTGCCGGGCCAGGCGGCCCGGGTTCTGCAGTACGCGGATGACTACATCCGCCTCCCGGTTGACCCCGACGAGCTGGTGATGCGCATCCGGCGAATCCTGAGCCGCGTGAAGAACTTCGACTACGCAGGCGGGCAGGTCGTCGAGTTGTGCGATTTCCTGGCAGTGGATTACGTGCAGCGCCGCGTTATTGTGGACGGCATCGAGCGGCGGTTGACACCCATCGAGATGGCGCTGCTGCAGGTGCTGGTGCGCTACGACGGGCAGGTTGTCTCGGCGGAGACGCTGATGGAGCGCGTCTGGCGGAACGGCCGGCGCTTCCGCGATCCCAACGTGCTGCGCGTCCACATCCATCGCCTGCGCGCCAAGCTCAGGCGGCCTAATGGCGACCCCGTCATCCGCACCGAGCGCGGCGTCGGCTACCTGTTTGCTGCCTGCTGACCCCTGCCGAGGCGATCAGGGCACCGCAGCCTCACCCAGCGACAGGAAATCGCCGATGGACCTGTCATCCGGGCCGGTCACAGCCAGACGCTCCAGTGATGGCCAGCTGTAAACGATAACCCACACGTCGTAAGCGCCGGCGGGCGCGTCGCCGGGCAGGATGAACCCGTAGTTGTCACGGACCGGCTCACCGGGCGCCCAGGTGCTCGTCGGGGCGAAGCCACCTGCCGGTGCGCGGTCCTGCTGGAGCATCGACACGCCGTCCGGCCCGATGATGTGCACCGACACGGTATAGTCTGCCCCGACGGGCGCGTCCGCCACCCACAACAGCGAGAGTCCCACATAGTCGCCGGGGGCGAGGGTGTCGGGGCGCCCCAGCTCCCCGTTCACCGTCATGTCGTAGCCGAGCAGACGCATCGCCTCTCCGAAGCGGACGCCGCGCACGTGGCGAGGCCGCTGGCCGGGCGGCGGAGCCTGGTACGGCAGGTACTGGACTACCCGCGCGTACTGGCTGAAATCCTGCATGGCAGCCGGATAGTTGTGCTCGGTGAAGAGGTTTTCGACCGGGCGCGGCGCCCAGGGCAGGTCCGGCCCGAGGTCCATTACCAGCCACACCGGCTCGCCGTTGTAGTAGGTGCCGCCCTGCGTGAACTGGCGGTTCATGTACGCGGCGTCGCCGCCTGCGAGCGCTTCGACAGTGCCTTCGCTTAGCTCCGGCGTGTCCTCCGGGCTGTAGCGCTCGCCGGGGGCCCAGGGCAGGCTGTACCACGCTGCCTCGCCCTTGTAGTAGTTCATGAACAGCGGCACGTAGGTCGGGGACGAGAGGATGATGGTGTCGCCGGGAGCAGCCTGCGCCTGCACGGCGGCCCGCATGTCCTGAGCGGCCGTGTTGCCGCCATCGTAGCGTGGATCGTCGTAGGCCAGAACCAGTACAAACACGGCGCTCACCGCCGCCAGCAGCGGCGCGCCGAGCGCGATCCCGAGTGCGGCCCGCCGTCCGATCTGCTCGCGGCGGCGAAGCCATACCAGAGCCCCCACCACCAGCGCTAGCGCCAGCGCGATAGCCGCCAGTGCTGCCCAGTCCACCTCAGGCAGCAGCCAGCGGATGTCCGTTACCGCGCGAGGCAGGTAGAGCAGGCTGCCAAACGCCTGCGACCACCGGAAAGACCAGATAGCCGGCCCCTGCCACGGCGGCTGGTCGAGGCTGGCCTCAAGGTAGCGGTAGTAATCGGGCAGGGATACGTACGTCCCGCCGAGCTGGATCGCCAGCCCCCACAGCGCCAGGGCTGCCAGCGCGAGGCGCGGCCCCAGCCGGGCGGCGTCCAGCATCCGGTCGATGAGCGGCAGCGCGGCGACCATCAGGAAGGGTACGAGCGGCACCATATAGCGCGCCCCCCAGCCCGTCCCGCCCGACCATTCTGGCCCGCGGACGCCCGCGTACCCGACGACAAAAGCCAGCAGCAGGCCGAGCGGCAGCCAGGACTCGCGCCAGCGGCTGCGCGGCAGCACAACCGGCGCGCCGAGCGCCAGTAACAGCACCGGCGAATACCACCACACCGCCTTACCAGGGCTGACGAGGTAGCCCGCCACACCGCGCCACGCGCCGGGCAGCCCCGCGGCGAATGTCGCGAGGCGGCGCGGAATGTCGTAGCGGGTGACCCACGCCAGGAACTGCGTGCGGAACACCAGCATGGTCAGGGCAAACACGGCAGCCACGGCGACGAGCCCCATCCCGATGATCACCATCTGGCGGCGGTACCGGGCGAGTGCCGCCCGGCCCGGATACGCGATCAGCACGAGTGCGGGCAGCGCGATGAGCATCGCCTCTTTGCTGAGCAGCGCTAGCACGGCCAGCAGCACGCCGCCGGCCAGCGCGAGCCAGTGCCGCCGCTCCCCGGCCTGGAACTGCCGCCGCCAGCGGGCCAGCAGGTAGGCCGCGGCAAACAGATTGAGCGTCGTCAGCGGCTCGCGGAAGTACGTCTTGGTGTAGGGCCAGGCGATGGTCGTCAAGCCGAACAGCAGCGCGGCGGCCAGTGCCGTGCGCTCACGGTAGCCGTGTTCCAGCGCAAAGAAGAACAGCAGCACGCCTGTCAGCGCGGTGACGATGGGCGAGAACAGGTACAGCGCGTGGACGTTGCCAACCCACGGCGTGTGGTAGGCCAGCCAGTAAAGCGGCACCGAGAGCAGCGGCTGGCCCGGCTCGACGAGCGTCACCTGGATCGGCTGGAGGTAGCTCGTCTGGTTGAGCAGCAGGTTGCCGCGCACCGCCATGCTGTCGGTCGTGTCGATGATGTGGCGCTCGTCGTCGCTGACAGGCACGCCGGAGAAGGTAAGCAGGTAGGCGCAGAACAGCAGCGCGGCGAGCGCGGCGGCGAGTGCCGCCCGCCGCCAACCGGTGTCGTGCGCGGGCTCAGCGGACATAACGTCAGACGGAGGTATCGGCGGTGGCGGTTGATTGCGCGGCGGCTTCGGGCTTGAAGCGCAGCTCCAGCCAGGTGAGCCCGCCGGCGAAGGCGGCGGCCAGCCCGGCGAGAATGAGCCGGGCCTGCGGGAGCGTCGCATCGCGCAGCATGATGGCGAGCAGACCCAGCGCCGCCGCGATGAGGTACAGCGTCATCACCGAGCGCGCGCTCGACATGCCCTGGATGGACACCAGCCGGTGCGAGGTGTGGTCCTTGCCACCTTCGTAGGGATGCTTGCCGCGCCGCAGCCGGGAGATCACCACCAGCGTGGTGTCGAAGATCGGCACGCCGAGAATGATGATCGGTATCATCCACGTCACGCCGAGCGGGCGGCCGGGGAACGTCAGGCTGATGCCGAGCACCGACAGCATGAAGCCCAGCAGCATGCTGCCTGCATCACCCATGAACAGGCTCGCAGGGTTGAAATTGTAGTACAGGAAGCCGATGCTGGCCCCCATCAGCGCGGCGGCGAGCCCCGCCACCAGACCCAGCCCCTCCAGAATGGCAAGGAGCAGGAAGAAGCCGCTGGCGACGGTCGCCAGGCCCGCGGCAAGCCCGTCCATGTTGTCCTGGAAGTTGATCGCGTTGCAGACCCCGACGATCCACAGCGCCGTCAGGGCGTAGTCCAGCGCAGGTATCGTAAACAGGTGAGTCTGCGTCCCGGTCGCGACGACGATCGCTGCCGCGAGCATCTGTCCGAGCAGCTTGACGGTAGGGCTCAGCTCGACGCGGTCGTCCCACAGCCCGAACAGCGTCACGACTGTCGCGCCGAGCACGACCCCGAGAAGCTGCGTGTACGACTGGCGCTGCGCGGTGAGCATCACCGAGGCCATCACGCCCAGGTAAATGGCGATGCCGCCGAGCATCGGCATGGGGGTGAGGTGCAGCTTGCGGGCGCGCGGGTTGTCGACGAAGTTCACACGCTGGGCCAGCCGCCGCACGAGCGGGGTCGTCACGAACGACACCACCCCCGAGACGAGGATAAACGGGATCAGCCTGCTCACAACCATTGGCTCTGCCCTACCTCTCGGCCCGGCTCGCGGACCTCAGCTTCTGCGCCAGCAGTGCGGCGTACAGCTCCCGGATGTCTCGCACGAGCCGCGCGGCGTCGTACTGCGCCAGCGCGTAGTGCCGGGCGCGCTCCGTGCGCGGGCCGGGCCCCTCTCGCAGCGCCGCCAGAATGCCGCTGGCCAGCGCGTCTGCGTCGCCGGGCGGCACCAGCCGCCCGTATTCCCCGCCGCCGAGCAGGTCGCCGACGCCGCCCACCTCGGTGGAGACGACCGGCACGCCCGCCGCCATTGCCTCGATGAGCGAGACGGGCGTCCCCTCATTGCGCGAGGAGATCACCACCGCGTCGAGGTCGGCGTAGACCGCGGGCAGATCGCTGCGCCAGCCGGTGAAGGTCACTGCCTCGCCCAGCCCGTGCTCGCGGGCCAGCGCCTCAAGCGCCGCTCGCCGCTCGCCGTCGCCGACAATCACGAAGCGGGCTTCGGGCATTTCCGCCTGGACGCGCGCGGCGGCGGCTAAGAAAAGCTCGTGGTTCTTCACGGGAACGAGCCGCCCGATGATACCGACAAGCTGCTGGGCTGTCGAGCCGCCCGACCCGGCGCGGAGCTGGCCGCGCTCCGCCGTGAGGTCGGCCAGCGGCGCGAGCGGCAGGCCGAGCGGCAGCACGCGGATCTTCTCGGCGGGTGCGATGCGGTAGTTGATCAGCTCGTCGCGCAGACGGTCGCTCACCGTCAGGATCGCGTCGGAGCCCCGCGCGGCGAGCCGCTCCAGCGCGATGAACAGGCGCGTCTTGGCGGGGCCGAAGTAGCCGTGAAAAACGTGCCCGTGAAAGGTGTGCACCACGACCGGCACGCCCGCCAGCCGGGCGGCCAGCCGCCCGACGAAGCCCGCCTTGGCGGTGTGCGTATGGACGACATGCGGGCGGAACTCGCGCATCAGCCGCACCAGCGCCCTGAGCGCCCGCGTGTCGCCCGCCGGGCTGATCTCGCGCTGTAGGCTCGGCACCACGACCGGCTCGACGCCCATCTCCCGCGCGAGGTAGCTCATGTCGCCCTCGCCCTCGCCGAGCATGCCCGTTACCAGCCGGCTCTCGAACGCGCCGTCATTCAGCCCGGCTGTCAGCAGGGCGACGTGCACCGCAGGCCCGCCGACGTTCAGCCGGGCGATGACGCGCATCACGCGCACCGGGCGCGGAAGCTGCGCGATCTCGACCGGGTGCAGGCGGTCCGGGCTCTCAGCTCCGGCCATCGCCCGCCCGGTACCATGCGACCGTCCGGCGCAGCCCCTCCAGGAAGCCGACCTGCGGCTCGTAGCC
Source organism: uncultured Anaerolineae bacterium (assembly GCA_964506005.1). Classification (GTDB taxonomy): domain Bacteria; phylum Chloroflexota; class Anaerolineae; order Aggregatilineales; family UBA3940; genus UBA3940. The sequence goes on from CAZDLX010000046.1 coordinate 17,031, forward strand.
GAGGTGCGCGCGCGCCCGGTCCACATCCGCCCACGAGTGCTTGATGTCGCCGGGGCGCGGGTCGGTGTGTACCGGCTGCACCTGGCAGTCGAGAATCTCCTGCAGGTAGCTCACCAGCTCGTTGAGCGAGGTGCGCTGCCCGGCGGCGAGGTTAAACACTCTGCCTGCCGCCTGTTCGGCGGGGGCCTCCGCCGCCAGCAGGTTCCCCGCGACGACGTTGCCGATGAACGTGAAGTCGCGGGTCTGCTCGCCGTCGCCGTGGACGGTCGGCGGCTCGCCGCGCAGCAGCGCAGACACGAACAGCGGGATGACCGCGGCGTAGGCGCTGCCGGGGTCCTGCCGCGGCCCGAACACGTTGAAGTAGCGCAGCGCGACGGTCTCCAGACCGTACACGGCGTGGAACACCTGGCAGTAGTACTCGCCGGCCAGCTTGCCGACTGCGTAGGGCGAGATGGGCTGCGGCGTCATCGTCTCGACCTTGGGGTGGTTCACCGCCTGGTCGCCGTACACCGAGGACGAGGAGGCGTATACCACGCGCCGCACCTCGGCGTCACGCGCCGCGACGAGCACGTTGAGCGTGCCGAGCACGTTGGCCTCGTTCGAGCTGATGGGGTCTTCGATGGAGCGCGGCACCGAGGGGATCGCCGCCTGGTGCAGCACCACCTCGACGCCCTCCACCGCGCGGCGGGCGTCGTCCAGCACCGAAATGTCGCCCTCGACGAGGTTGATGCGGTCGCGGAACGCGGCGAGGTTCTCCCGGCGGCCCGTCGAGAAGTTGTCGAGCACGGTGACGGTGTGGCCCCGCTCGAGCAGGGCCTCGACCAGATTCGAGCCGATGAAGCCGGCACCGCCGGTGACGAGATAATGAGCCATGTGATGAATCCTGTGTGCTAATGTCTGGTTCAATGGGTGAGAGACCTCACCCCCGTGCGTGTCAACCTGTGGTGGATGGTGGCTAAGCCGCCACCCCCTCTGAGGTTGCTTCGCAACCCCATCTCCCCCTTTCAGGGGGCGAAAGCGTTGCCTGTGGCTGGTGACGATCATATGGAGAACCGTCCGTTGCCCCCTTGAGGGGGAAATGGCCCGAAGGGCCAAAGGGGGTGAGATCCATGCCTCTACGCACCCCGCATCACGTCCTCGTAGACCGCCAGCGTCTCGTCGATCATCCGCCCCGGCGAGAACGCCTCGACGAGCCGGGCGCGGCCAGCCTGCCCCATCGCCTGCGCCCAGGCCGGGTCGGCGAGCAGCCCCGCGATGGCCTCCGCTAGCGCGGCCGGGTCACCGGACGGCACGAGCAGCCCCGTCTCCAGGTCCACGACGATCTCGGGCAGCGCGCTCACCCGGCTCGCGACGAGCGGGCGCGCGGCAGCCATCGCCTCCAGTGCCACCAGCCCGAAGCCTTCCCAGCGCGAAGGCATGGCAATGATATCACAACCCGGCATCAGGCACGCAGCGTCCGCCGCCCAGCCGGCAAAGCGCACGCCGTTCAGCCCGAGCGCGGCAGCGCGGGCCTCCAGCGCGGGGCGCTCCTTCCCATCCCCCACGATCACGAGGCGGGCCGCGGGGTACTGGCGGCTCACCTGCACCCAGGCCCCGAGCAGCGTATCGACGCCCTTCTGCTCGATCAGCCGTCCGAAAAAGCCCACGACCGGCACACTGTTGTCGACGCCCCACGCGGCGCGGGCCGCCTGCCGGGCCGCGGCGAGGTCCTGCACCGGCGGCTCCAGACCGTAGCGGATCGTCACGACCTTGTCTGCCTCGATCCCCTCGACCTGCTGCACGAAGCCCGCCAGCGCCTTCGAGATCGCGATCACGCGGCTGGCGCGGCGCATTGCGCGCCGGTTGAGCAGCTTCAGCCCGGTGCGGCGGCGGAAGGGGTTGTCGTTGTGCCGCGACGAGATGGCGTGTGACACGCCCGCCCGGTGCGCGGCGGGCAGCCCGTACAGGTCGGCATGGACGAGGTGCGTGTGCACGATGTCAGGCCGCGCGTTACGCAGGGCTGCTGAAAGCCGCCCCGGCAGCGAGAGGTCGAGGTGCCCCCGGATGGCGAACATCCGGACGGGCACGCCGCGCGCCTGCATCGCCTCGCAGAAGGAGTCCGCCGAGCCGTCCGGTTCGGCGAGCACCCACATCGAGACGTCTACGCCGCGCCCGGCGAGGCCCGGCAGCAGCGTGAGCAGGTGCCGCTCGGAGCCGGCAATTCCCTTGACTTTACTCAGGTGGACAACGCGCATCAGGGCTCGCTTCGACGTTCGGCAAGCGGCTCGCCCTGCCGGCCATCTGCGTCGGGCGGGGGCGCGCCGGTATGCCGCTCCAGCTCGGCGATGCGCGCGTTGAGCAGCGCGATCTGCTGGGCCGCCCGGCGGCTCTGCTCGGTGAGCCGGGTGATGATCACCGAGAACTGGAGCATGACGAGCAGCATCAGCCCGAAGCCGATCACAAACAGAGCGGCAGGCGGGTAGGCGATGCCCATCGCGTCAGAGACGCGTTCGAGCAGCGTGTCGCGGAAGAACGAGAGCACGAACAGCGCGCCGAGCGTCACCAGCCACAGCAGGGCGTAGTCCTCGCGGATGCGCCGCCGCCGCACCATCTCCAGCACGTAGAGCAGCAGGGCAACCGGCACCACGAGCATGATGAGCTCAGGTCGTGTGAGTCTTGTGAACAACCTTCACCTCCGCTCTGGCTCGGGGCTGCTCGCGCAGCAGCCCGGCGACGATCGCCATGACAACCTTTACCATGTAGTAGATCGAGCGCAGCGGTGTGATCGATGACTGCCCGCCGTAACGCGGGTTCATGGTGGCGGGGGTCTCCCGGATGGTGAACCCCGCCCGGTGGAGGATCACCACAGATTCCGGTTCGGGATAGTCGAACGGGTACTCGTCCGCGCAGAAGTCGATGGCGTGCCTGTTGTAGGCCCGGAAACCCGACGTGGGGTCGGTAATGCGGTGCCGGACGATGGCCGAGACAATGCCGGAAAGAATCCTGATGCCGATACGGCGCAGCCGCGGCGTGATGTAGCCGCGGTCCTCGATGTAGCGCGAGCCGATCATCACGTCGGCGTTCCCAGCTTGCAGCCTGGCGATCAGCTCGTCGATCTCTGCCGGGTCGTGCTGGCCGTCGCCGTCCACCTGCACAGCCACGTCGTAGCCTCGGTCGCGAGCGTACATGTAGCCGGTCTGCATCGCCGTGCCAATGCCGAGGTTGTATGGCAGGGTCAGCACGGATGCTCCGTAGCCCCCGGCGATGTGCGGCGTGGCATCCGTCGAGCCGTCGTTGATCACGACGATATCGGCTTCCGGCTGGGCGGCATGCACGCTGCGGATCACCCGGCCCAGGCTCTCCTCCTCGTTGTATGCCGGGATAATGATCAGCAGGCGCGGGGCAGCTTCCCCCTCACGAACTGCCGTGCCCGGTTGGGTGGCCGGAGCCTGCTTCTCCATGGGGTCACTTTCGGTCCAGGATGCCTGCCAGCGCGCCCGAGACATCCTCAAAACGCCGCCGCCAGGTGTGGTTCTGCGCCTCGGCCATGCGCGCCGCCGCGCCCGCCTCGATGGCCTCGCGCGGTGAGTTTACCGCCCGCTCCACCATCGCGACAAACTCCTCGGGGCTGTGCGCGATGTCGATCAGCCCGGCGAAGCGGTGCGCCTCCGGCATGTCCACCGAGACGACGGGCTTGCCGGTGGCGATGTACTCGTAGAGCTTCAGCGGGCTGCAGTGCTCGGCGACCTCGTCGAGTACGTAGGGGTTCAGACACACGTCGAAGGCCTTCACGTAGCGGGGGACTTCCTCGTAGGGGACGCGTCCGGTCAGCACGACGTTGGGCAGCCCGCGCATCGGCTCCATGTTGGCCAGCAGATCCTGCGGGCCGACGAGCACGACCGTCCACTCGGGGTGCGCCCGCGCGATGCGCCCCAGCAGCCCGGTGTCGATCCAGTAGTTGATGCTGCCCAGATAGCCGACGACCGGGTGTTTGACGTTCGCCAGGGCCTCGGCGACCGGCAGATCGGGGTCGGCGGCCCGCGCGAAGTGCTCGGCGTCAGCGCCGTTGGGGATCAGCACCTTGCGCCGCGCATGCTGGCCTTTGGTGTAATAGAGGCGCTCGTGCGTCACGCTGAGCAGGTCGACTTTCTCGATGAGCCGCCGCTCCAACCGCCCGATTGTGCGTGCGTCGACCAGCCCCTTAGACGCGGTGAAATCATCCACACATTCGTAGACTGCCGCCTTCTCGCCCAGCTCCCCGACGAAGTCCGCGCTGTGCGGCGCATAAGTCCACAGGATCGGGTCGCGGAACTTCAGCAGGTAGAGCTGCATCTGCAGGATGGGCTGGATGTACGCGTTGTTGAGCCGGTTGATCACGCCCGACATCTGGAAGAAGGGCAGCACGGGTGGCAGCGTGTAGACCCACAGTCGCGGCTCGACGAGGCGCGGCTCGCCCAGCCAGCGCCAGGCCCGGCTGAACTGGTTGCGAACGTCCGCCAGCCAGCCCGCCCAGTGCATCTGCTGCTCGACGTACAGCACGCGGTTGCCGT
>CAZDLX010000047.1:0-7904 GCA_964506005.1 uncultured Anaerolineae bacterium
GCCCCATCCTCGACGCCGACGCGGTTGGCGTGCACCACGAACGTCGTGAACAGCCCGGCGTATGCCTGCGTGACGCGCTCGACCCAGCGCACGCTGGCGGGCACCTCGCCCTCGTCCAGGCCGCGCCCGGGGCTGGCAGACGTGAGGATCAGAATGTCCGCGCCGTCCAGCCAGGCGAGGTAGGGCGGGCTCGCGTGCCAGAAGTCCTCGCAGATGAGGATGCCGATGCGCCCGAAGCGTGTCTCGAACGAGCGGATATCTTCGCCGAGGGCGAAGAAGCGACCCTCCTCGAACAGCGTGTAGGTCGGCAGGTAGACCTTGCGGTGAATGTGCGCGACCTCGCCCTGGCTGAGGTAGGCCGCCGCGATGTAATAGCGGTGGCGCGCGTCCTCCTCGACGAACCCGACGACGAGGTCGAGGTCGCGGCTGGCCTCCAGCAGCGGTTTGAAGACCGCGCTGCTGCCGTTGGGCCGGATGGCCGCCTGGTAGGTGAGATCCTGCAGGCTGTAGCCGGTCAGCGACAGCTCCGGGAACACCAGCAGGTCGACGTCCTGCTCGCGGGCCTGCTTAACGAACTCGAGATGCCGGGCGAGGTTGGCCTCGACATCGCCGAGCACGGCGTCTGTCTGGGCCACGCCGAGCTTAATCCGCATGGCTGACTCCTTGCACTGGGGCGGTGGAGGGCTCGAGAGCGGGCCGCATCCACATCGCCGCGAGGCTGAACGCGGCGGCGAACGCCGCCACGCACAAATCGAGCAGCTGGTCGAGGCGCAGACCGCCCACCAGCGGGGCGCTGCTGCCGTCGAGGGTGAAGCCAATGCCGAACACGCCGAGCGCCAGCACCGCGAGCACCGGCCACAAGCGCACGCCGGGCCGGGCCCACCTGCCGAGCGCCCAGGCCAGCCCGAGCAGCACGGCGCTCAGCGCGATGCCGAGAAGCTGGCTGTTCAGCCTCGGCGCGACGAGCCCGTACACGTCGGGCAGCTCCGCGGCGATGAGCGGCGGGTAATCCGCCAGCGTGGCGACCTCGCGCCCCGCCGAGCAGCCCGCCGGCAGGCAGCCCGCATAAGCGAGCAGCGCGCCTGCCGGCAGCACCGGGGCCAGCGCGCCGGTGAGCTTCTGCCAGCTTACGCCGCGCCAGCGCGCGGCTGCGAACAGCGCCGCGAGCCCCACGATGACCGCGCCGTGCCAGTCCAGCCCGCCGCGCCATACCTCCAGGATCTCGCCGGGATGCTCCAGGAAGTAAGCGCGGTTCAGGGCGACGTGCGCCAGCCGCCCGCCGATCAGGCCGCCCGCGAGCGCTGCCAGACCGGTGTCGAGCCAGGCGGCCAGCCGCCCCTCGCGCCGCCCGTGCCAGGCCAGTACGGCCAGGCCAAGTAGAATGGCGGCGTCGAGCAGCACCGTGTAGGTGCGGAAGGTCAGCGGGCCGAAGCGGCCATACTCTGGCAGCATAGCAGCCCTATCATACCAGTTTGCGGCGGCGCGGGACAATGCGCCTGGAGCGCAGAACCCACCGGGAGCGCGTTCCGTAATCCGCTGGCTGTCTGCTATAATAGGGTCGGTATAGACACTGAGTGGCAGAATCCTGCCGCGCAGCATTAGAGAGGAGTAGCCCTCGTGGCTATAAAGGCCGTTTTTGGCTTTCTTATCGCAGTGTTCATCATTGCGATTATTGCCGGGATAGGTCTCGCCGTGTTCAACACGCAGCGTGGCCGGCGCTCGCGGCCCGGGGTCATCATGGCCATTGCCGGGCTCATCGGCATCCTGGTGCTGGCCCCGCTGAATGCGGGCCTGGTGCTCATCCAGCCGAACGAGTCCGGGGTCGTCTTCCGGACGGTTGGCGGCGGAAGCGAGGCGTTGCTGACCCCGCTGCAGCCGGGCCTGCGCTGGGTCGTCCCGTTTGTGGACCAGGTGATCGTGTACGACGTCGGGCAGCAGAGCGTGACTCTGGCCAGCCCTGAAGAGAACGTGGCAGGCGGTTACACGCCGGTGCGGGCCATCTCCAGCGATGGCCAGATCATTAATATCGACGTGACGGTTATCTACCGCGTCGACGGTTCGCAGGTCAACGAAGTGCACCGCAACTGGCGGGGCGGCTACCTCGACGGTTTCATCATCCCGCAGGTCCGCTCTGAGGTCCGCGATGCGATCTCGCAGTATGGCGCAGAACAGATTTACAGCGGTGGGCGCGCCCAGCTTGAGACGCTGATCACCGATGGGCTGCGGGAAAAGTACGAGCGTGAGGGCTTCCTGCTCTCCGACTTCCTGATCCGCGATATCTCGTTCTCGCCGGAGTTCACCGACGCCATCGAGCGCAAGCAGATTGCGGAGCAGGAGGCGCAGCGTGCCGCCTTCCTCGTGACGCAGGCGGAGCAGGGGGCCAACCAGCGGCGTGCCGAGGCACAGGGCGAGTCGGATGCCGTCGCCATTGCCGCCGAGGGCCGTGCCAGCGCGATTTTGATCGAGGCTGAGGCGGAAGCCGAGGCGCTCCGGCTGATTAACCAGCAGCTTGAGCAGAACCCGAACCTGATCCAGTGGCGCTACATCAACGAGCTCAGCGACCAGGTCCAGCTGATCCTGATCCCGTCCAACAGCCCGTTCCTGTTCGACATCAACCAGTTGATGGAGCAGCAGGCCAGGGCGGATGCCCTCGCCGAGCCGCCGGCTGCGCCAACCCAGCAGCCCACGCCGTCAGCACCTGACGAGGAAGACACTGGCAGCTAGCCGCCGCACCTCACGTTCTGTAGACGGTGTCGAGCGCCCTCGCCGGATGGTGAGGGCGCTTTTTGTGCACAGCCTGACGCCTGCCCTATGAAATTCACCCGCCGCACGTGACTCCGGTGCGTCTGCCATCGCGATTTGTATAATCAGGTTAGCGAAGTACCCAGGGCCTTGTTCAATATTCACAAGTTGGCACGGTAAGCGGCTGTCGGCCGCACTGAGTTAAGGAGAGTGTCTGGTGGCTTCACCGACGGAGCTTCCGAAATTTGCCTATTTCGAGGGGCAGATCGTGCCGTTCGAGCAGGCGACAGTCAGCGTTATGAATCATACCTTCAACTATGGCACGGGTGCGTTCGGCGGGCTTAGAGCGTACTGGAATGACGAAGAAGAACAGCTCTTTGTGTTCCGCCCCCGCGATCACTTCCAGCGCCTGCTAAACTCCGCGCGGCTCCTCACCTTCGAACTCGACTACACCCCGGAGCAGCTCGTGGACATCCTGATGAAGCTGCTTCGCGAGGAAGGCTGGCGCACCAACGCTTACGTGCGCCCGCTGGTCTACGTGACGAACAGCCTGATCGGCGTGAAGCTGCACAACCTGAACTACGAGATCACCATGTTCTCGCTGCCCTTCGGCAGCTACGTACCCAACGAAGAGGGCACGAGCGTTACGTTTTCGTCGTGGCGGCGCATCAGCGACAATGTGATCCCGGCCCGCGGCAAGATCATCGGCGCGTATGCCAACTCCGCGCTGATCAAGACGGACGCGCAGCGGGCAGGCTTCGACGAAGCCCTTGTGCTGGACGAGGACGGGCACGTGTCTGAGGGCAGCGCGGCGAACTTCTTCATGGTCCGCGATGGGCAGGTTGTGACCCCGCCGATCACCTCCAGCATCCTGGAGGGTATCACGCGGCGCACCGTGATCGAGCTGCTGCGCGAGGAAATGGGCATCGAGGTCGTAGAGCGCGTCATCGACCGCACCGAGGTTTACCTGGCAGAAGAGGCTTTCTTCTGCGGGACCGGCGTCCAGATCGCGGCGATCACGTCCGTAGATCACAGACCCGTTGGCACGGGCAGCATCGGGCCGCTGGCCAGCAACCTGCGCGACCTGTACTTCAAGGTCGTTACGGGGCGTATCGAGAAGTACCGGGAGTGGAACGCGCCCGTCTACGAGACGGTCGCGACGCTCTAAGCTCTGAGCCGGGCCGGGGGCCTGCCGGCTGGGCAGGCCCTCTTGCCTTCCACTGCCGGGCTCAGCACCAGCTCACAATACGGGGGTCGATGAGCGGCGGCCCGCCGAAGTAGCAGGTGAGGAAGGTGAGCCCGATCAGCGGGATGGTCAGCAGAACCAGCACCACGGCGACAGCCCGCGTGGTGCTGTCCGGGGCCATCCCCACAAGGATCAGCGGGATAGCGAAGATGGCGACCCGCAGCAGGAAAACCACGAAGCGATCCAGGACAGCCAGATTGAGGTACATGTCGGCGCCGACCAGCACGGCGAGCGCTCCCAGAATGAGCGTGTAGGCCAGCGAAGACCGGTCGCCGGCAGTCGTGAGCATGACGATCGTCCCCAGCAGCAGGCCGTAGTGAAGGATCGTCGTCCAGTGCGTCGGGTAGGGCGGGATGATCTGCGATAACGGCAGGTTGGGCATCGTCTTTCTCCAGGTGCGGTTCTAGCGGCGAAGCGCTGCACGGCATGCCGGCTTCGCCGTGCGCTGGGTCTCTTATATACCGAAATGCCCGTCATGCCAATAGAGAACAGTCATACCACCGGCGGCAGTCATAAAGAAAAGCTCCCACCGGGTGTGAGGGGGATACCCGGGGGAGCCTTCGCCAAAGGAGGAGACAGCGATGAGCGTTATCTCGTCTCTCAATTCACCCGTAGTTTACGGGATGCGACTGCCGATCTGTAGTAACAAAGCACACCACACCCGCATGAACAATGTCACATTGACTTTGCGGTACAATAAGCAGGCGTTCGCCATGAATAAGGGGACGGCCCGCGCGAATGGATGACCTGCGGCGGCGGCTTCAGCGGCTCGGCGTGACGACCGGGCGCGACTTCAAACCCAGACCCCGTCAGCAGCCCGCCGGCGGCGACATCGACGAGCTGGTTGACGGCGAGAGCGTCGCGTGTGAGGATGGGGTCTGCTTTCGGGTGACGCGCGTTTACGAGACAGGCACGCTTCACGGCTCCCACCGTCTCGCCGACTGGCTCCAGCAGGACCCGGTGGTGCTGGCGCGGCTGGCTGGCGACGAGTGGCTGGCCGATACGGGCCCTGGCAGTTTCGTCTTTTTGGATACCGAGACCACCGGGCTCGGCGGGGGCGCGTTCGCCTTTCTGGTCGGCGTGGGGTTTTTCGACGGCGCGGGCCAATTCGTCACGCAGCAGTTCTTTCTGCGCGACCCGGCTGACGAGCCCGCGCTGCTGGCGCTCCTGCACGACATCCTGCAGCCCGGCGCGGCCCTTGTGACGTTCAACGGGCGCACCTTCGACGTGCCGCTGCTCGCCTCGCGCTGCGTGCTGGCCCGGCGGCGCACGCTCATCGACGCGCTGGGCAACCTCGACCTGCTGCACCCGGCCCGCCGCCTGTGGAGGCGAAGGCTGCAGTCGTGCGCGCTCTCGTCGCTGGAGGCGGACGTGCTTGGCGTCCGCCGAACAGGGGATGTTCCCGGCTCGCTGATCCCGTACCTGTACCAGCAGTACCTCCAGACCCGCGACGCGCGGGAGATGGTGCGCGTGCTCTACCACAACGAGATGGACGTGCTTTCGATGGTGTCGCTGGGGCTGGCGCTGGCCCGCGCCTTCGAACAGCCCGGCGGCGATGGCCTGCCGCTGGACGACCGGCTGAGCCTTGCGAACTGGTACGTGAGCCGCGGGATGCACCGGGAGGCGGAGCAGGCATTCCGGGGGGCGGCGGAGGCCGCGCCGGACGCCGAAACCCGCCATGAGGCGCTGCACGGCCTGGGGATGCTGCTCAAGCGAGCCAAGCGCCGCGACGAGGCGCTGCCCTGCTGGCAGGATATGGCCGACCTGCGGCTCGACACGCCGGGCTATGTAGAGCTGGCCAAGCATTACGAATGGCACGCTCGCGACCTGCGGCTCGCCATCGAGTGGACGGACGCCGCCATCGCGCTGGCGGAGTCGTGGCGGCCCGGCTGGCGTCGCACCGAGGCACTTCGTGAGCTGTACCACCGTCGCGAGCGGCTGGCTCGCAAGCTGGCAAACAAGGTGGGCACGGGCTCGCCAGCAGAGGAGGACTAGGCTTACATGCAGGGCCAGGATACCGCCAAAATCGCCGCCGAAAACCGCTTCATCGCCGCCAACCGCGAGCGCATCGCCGCTTTCGGGCCTACCCAACACCGCCGGACGCGCAGCCGGGGCGCGGTGCTGATCCAGCGCCACGACGCACGGCCCGGCATGACACAGCTCAACTACCTGACCGTCGAGCAGATGGCCGAGCACGGGCTCGTCGGCGAGGGTGGGCCGGCCATCCAGCGGTCGGTGACGGCGGCGCTGGAGCAGTACGACCCCGAGCACGAAATCGTCGTGATCTTCCTCTACCGCGACGACGCGACGGTGTACCTCCTCAGCATCGAGGACGATCTTCTCGCGGACGAATGAGGGGCGCACACCTAGCGCTGATATGTGGATATGGGTAGGGGCGGGTCTATCGCGCATCGCACCTGCCCCTACCGTTAAATTAAATCGCGTGGTGAACCACGGTGGGCTTACCCCTGCCGCTGCTGGATCTTCTGCCAGGTGTCGCGCAGGGCGACCGTCCGGTTGAAGACGGGGCGATCCTCCGTTGAATCAGGGTCCATGCAGAAGTAGCCCAGCCGCTCGAACTGGAAGCGGTCGCCGGGGCTGGCTTCTGCAAGAGCCGGCTCGACGTAGGCGTTGCCCACCACTTCCAGCGAGTCCGGGTTAAGGTTGCTGATGAAGTCCTGGCCCTCGGGGGCGTCGTACGGGTTCTCTGCCAGGAAGAGGCGGTCGAAGAGCCGCACCTCGGCCTGTTTCGCGTGCTCGGCGGAGACCCAGTGCAGCGTGGCCTTAACCTTGCGCCCGTCGGGCGCGTAGCCGCCTCGCGTTTCGGGGTCGTAGGTGCAGCGCAGCTCGACGATCTCCCCGTTCTCGTCTTTCACCACACCGGTGCAGGTGATGAAGTAGCCATAGCGCAGGCGCACCTCGCGGCCCGGCGCCAGCCGGAAGAACTTCTTGACCGGCTCCTCCATGAAGTCGTCCTGCTCGATGTACAGCTCGCGCGAGAACGGGATCAGGCGTATCCCGGCGCTCTCGTCCTCGGGGTTGTTGACGGCTTCAAGCTCCTCCGTCTGCCCCTCGGGGTAGTTCTCGATCACGACCTTGAGCGGGCGCAGCACCGCCATGCGGCGCTCGGCGCGCTGGTTGAGATCCTGCCGGATGGCGTGTTCGAGCATCTCAAACTCGACGATGCTGTTGGCCTTCGCCACGCCGACCATGCTGCAGAATTCGCGGATCGCCTCGGGCGTGTAGCCCCGGCGGCGCATCCCGGCGATGGTCGGCATGCGGGGGTCATCCCAGCCCTCGACGTGGCCTTCATCGACCAGCCGGATCAACCGGCGCTTGCTGAGCACCGTGTACGTCAGGTTGAGGCGGGCGAACTCGATCTGCTGCGGGTGGTAGATGGCAAGCTGGTCGAGGAACCAGTCGTACAGCGGGCGGTGGTCCTCGAACTCCAGCGTGCACAGCGAGTGCGTGATGCCCTCGATGGAGTCCGACTGCCCGTGCGCCCAGTCATACATCGGGTAGATGCACCACTCGCTGCCGGTGCGCGGGTGCTCGGCGTGCAGGATGCGGTACATGACCGGGTCACGCATGTTGAGGTTGGGCGAGGACATGTCGATCTTGGCCCGCAGGACGGCTTCGCCGTCGGCCAGCTCGCCGCGCTTCATCTTCTCGAACAGCTCAAGGTTCTCCTCGACGCTGCGATCGCGGTAGGGGCTGTTTCTGCCGGGCTGGGTCAGGGTGCCCCGGTACTCGCGGATCTCCTCGGCGCTGAGGCTGTCCACGTAAGCCTTGCCGTCCTTGATGAGCTGCACCGCCCACTCGTAAAGCTGCCCGAAATAGTCGGAGGCGTAGAACAGCCTGTCTTCCCAATCGGCGCCAAGCCAGCGCACGTCTTCCGTGATGGCGTCAATGTAGT
>CAZDLX010000047.1:7914-21307 GCA_964506005.1 uncultured Anaerolineae bacterium
AGTGCTGTTCTTCTTTGGTGGGGTTGGTGTCGTCGAAGCGCAGGTTGAACTTACCGCCGTAGTCCACCGCGATGCCGTAGTCCAGGCAGATGGCCTTGGCGTGCCCGATGTGCAGGTAGCCGTTCGGCTCGGGTGGGAAGCGCGTATGCACCCGCCCGTCGAAGCGGCCCGATTCGAGGTGCTCCTCGACGATGTCGTGGATGAAACTCTTCATGCGGGGTGCGGTGTCCTGGTCTGTCATGGTTCTCCTCTATGGCGTCTCATCGAAAAGAGGTTTGAGTCCACAGATGACATAGATTACACAGGCAAGAGAAAAATCTGTCCACAAATGACACGAATGGCACTAATATCGTTTTCTCCGTGTAATTCGTGCCATTCGTGCCACCCGCAAGGCATTTTCCCCTCTCCCGCCGGGAGAGTGGTAGAGGGTGAGGGCCTCTGTGCCATCTGTCGACTCACTTCTCCCTGATAGGCACTAATTTTCGTGCTCGACGGAGTTCTCCAGCAGATCGGCGGCGGCGGCGATACGCGCCAGCACGGTTTCCCTACCGATGACTGCCATCGTGTCGAACAGCGGCGGCGAGACGCGCTGCCCCGTCACCGCCTCGCGCAGAGAGCCGAACAACTGCCCGGCCTTGAGCCCCATCTCCTCGGCCAGCGCGCGGAGCCGCGTCTCCTGCTCCTCTGCGCCAAAGCCGTCCATGCTGGCGAGGGCGTCGTGCGCGGCCCGGAGCGCCTGCGCGGTGCCGGCGGCATCCATCTTGCGCTGTATCAGCGTCTCGGGGTCGTCAATGGCGATCTCCTCCCGGCACAGGAAGGCCAGGAAGTCGAGCGCCTCCGGCAGCGTCTTGATCCGGTTCTGGACGAGTGGCGCAGCCTCGACTAGCTTCTCCAGCCCGATGTCGCAGCCCGCCTCGACGAAGAACGGGTGCAGGCGCTCGGCGAGCTGGGCGGGCGCGAGCTTCTCGCGGATGTACACGCCGTTCAGCCACTCAAGCTTGTCGTAGGGCAGCATGCTCGGCGCGGGGTTGATGTGCGACAGCTCGAAGCGCGCCATCGCCTCTTCCGGCGAGAAAACCTCGCGGTCGTCGCCGAAGGCCCAGCCGACGTTGGTCAGGAAGTTGACCACGGCTTCGGGTAAGTAGCCCGCCTCGCGGAACTCGCGTACCTGCACCAGCACCTTCGTGCCGCCATCCTGGAAGGACTGGTCGCGCTTGCTGAGCTTGCCCTGCCCACTCGGGCTGAGGATTACGGGCAGGTGGGCCACGGCGGGCATCTCCCAGCCGAAGGCCTGGTAGAGCTGCCAGTGCAGCGGCGCGGTCGCGATCCACTCGTCGGCCCGCATAATGTGGCTGATCTCCATGAAGTGATCGTCCACCACGTTGGCCAGGTGGTAGGTCGGCAGGCCGTCGGATTTCAGCAGCACGAGGTCCTGCAGCTCGGCGTTGTCGAAGGTGATCGGCCCGCGGATCTCGTCGTGGACCGTCGTGGAGCCGTCGAGCGGCATCTTGAAGCGGACGACGTGCTCGCCCACGTCGGGGCCCAGGTTGCGGTCGCGGCAGAAGCGGTCGTAGCCGGGCTTGTCGCCGCGCTGGCGCTGCGCTTCGCGGACCTCTGCCAGCCGCTCCGGCGTGCAGTCGCAGCGGTAAGCGTGGCCGTGCTCGATCAGCCACTCCGCCCACTCGCGGTACAGGGCCGAGCGTTCCGACTGGCGATAGGGGCCGAACGCGCCGCCAACGTCCGGGCCTTCGTCCCACGCCAGACCCAGCCAGCGCAGGCTGGCCATGATGTCATCTTCCGCCTCGGGGACGTAGCGGGTCTGGTCGGTGTCTTCGATGCGCAGAATGAACGCGCCATCGTGCTTACGCGCGAACAGCCAGTTGAACAGTGCGGTCCGGGCGCCGCCGATATGCAGGTAGCCTGTCGGGCTCGGCGCGAAGCGGACGCGCACCGGGCGGTTCGGGTTTGCAGCCACAATCTTCTCCTTATTCTGGCGGCGGGTTGCTGGGTTCGATTATACCATGTGGGGCCGGGGGTTAATCGCGGCTTTGCCGCAGCACGACGCTCTCGACCAGGCCGATGCCAAACATCAGCGTGACGAGCGAGCTGCCTCCCGAGCTGACGAACGGCAGGGTGAGGCCCGTGACGGGCATAACGCGAACGTTCATGCCGATGGAGACGAGCGTTTGGAAGAAGATCACCGTCGCGACTCCATAACAGATCAGCGCGCCTGACATGTCAGGCGCGAGCCGCGCGGCCCGCAGGATGCGGAACAACACCACGCCGATCAGGCCGAGCACAACCAGCGCGCCGACGAAGCCCAGCTCCTCCGCGATCACTGCGAAGATGAAGTCGGTATGGCGCACGCGCAGGAAGCGAAGCTGGCTCTGCGTGCCCTGCATGTAGCCCTTGCCGAGCAGGCCACCGTTGCCAATGGCCGTCAGCGCCTGGTCGATGTTATAGGATGCGTCGGAGTCGGACTCGGGGTTAATGAACACGGCGATACGCGAGCGCTGGTAGGGCTCCATGGCCGACCACAGGATGGGCAGCGCGACGAGCCCGATGGCGACGAACAGCGCGATGTGCTGCCAGCGCATACCTGCGGCCCAGACCATCGCGAACCAGATCACCAGGATCAGCACCGCGATGCCGAGGTCGGGCTGGATGAAGACGAAGAAGGCAGGAATGGCGGCGAAGATCAGCGACTTGAGGATGGTCGAGAGCTTGTGAATGCGCTCGACGTTGACGGCAAGCTGCTGCGCCAGCACGATGATGAGCAGCATCTTGGCCAGCTCGGAGGGCTGGAAACCGGCGACGCCGAGGTTGACCCAGCTCTGCGCGCCCGCCTCACCCTCGATGCCGAGGATGCCCACCACGGCCAGCAGCAGCACGATGACGCCGTAGATCCACATGAAGGTGCTGGTTAGCAGACGGTAGTCGATGGCTGCCATGATCAGCACGACGCCAAAACTGACGATAGCGTACAGGATCTGGCTGTTCACGCGGTCAGCGAGGCTGTCCACGTCGCGGGTGGCGCTGGCGATCATCATCACGCCAAAGATGATGAGCAGCAGTGTGGTGAACAGCAGCACATAGTCGAAGTTATTCAGAAAGCGCGACGAAAAGAACGACCGCCGCCGCGAGTTGGAGGCTAACATGGAACGACCTGTAGAAACATACGCCTAGACGTACCCAGATTTTGTTGTAGGGGCGGATCTCAGATCCGCCCCACCACCGTTCAACGCCAATATTATCGATTGCGGTACGACCCCGCCACACCGCACCCTGCTACCTCACTCCTCGCGCCTCAAGCTGCGCCAGCCCCATGCCCATTGCCGCGGCTGAGGCCAGCACCGGGCACTCGCCGGAGAGCCAATACGCGCGCAGCTCGTCCGGCGTGTAGAAGTGCAGCGTCTGCTCCTCCAGATCGTCGTCCGTCGGCTCGGCGACTGTCTCCGCGCCGAGCGCCAGGAAGACGTGCGCCGTCCCGCAGCCCCGGTTGGGGTCCACGGCGAATGTGCCGAGCGGGTGCCATTCCGCGGCGGCCAGTCCTGTCTCTTCGCGCAGCTCGCGGCGGGCGCTCGCCAGCGGGTCCTCGCCGGGCTTGATGCCGCCCGCGGGCAGCTCCACGACGCGACGGCCCAGCGCATGCCGGTACTGCTCGATAAGCGCCACGCGCCCGTCCCGTGTCACGGCGAAGATCACGGCAAAATCCGGGATGTCGACGCGGTAGAAGTCGGGGATGACGGTCTTGCCATCCTCAAGCTGCACCGTTTCCCGGACGACGCGCACCCACGGCGGGCAGCTCAGCAGCTCGCGCTCGTTCAGAATGTGCCAGCCGCTCATGAGCTGCGTCTCTCCGTCTGAATGGTGTCCGTCAGCACGACCGGGCCCTGCGCGCTAACCGTGCCCACGAGGTCGTACTCCATCGCGCCGGTGATGCGCACCGGCACGATCTCGCCGACCGGCAGGTCGCCCTCGACGAGCACCATGCCGTCGATCTCGGGCGCGTCACGGTAGGAGCGCCCCAGGCTGATGTGCTTGTCCTTGCCCTCGACGAGCACGTCGAGCGTCCTGCCGACGAGCGCCTGGTTGCGCTGGAGCGAGATGCCCTGCTGAGTCTGCATCAGCAGGTCGCGCCGCGCCTCTTTCACGTCGTCGGGCACCTGGTCGGGCAGCTCGGCGCTCGGCGTGCCGATCTCGTAGCTGTAGGTGAAGGCCCCCACACGGTCGAAGCGCAGGTCCTCGATGAACTGCATCAATTCCTCGAACTCCTCGTCCGTCTCGCCGGGGTAGCCGACGATGAACGTGGAGCGGATGGCGATCTCGGGCATGGCGTCGCGCAGCTTGCCCACCGTCCGGTAGACCCAGTCGAGGTTGGCAGGGCGACGCATCCGCTTGAGCGTCTCGCGGCTGCCGTGCTGAAGAGGCATGTCGAGGTAGGGCAGGATACGCTCCTCACGCGCCATCACGTCGATCAAGCGGTCGGTGACGTAGCCGGGGTAGGCGTACATCACGCGCAGCCACGGCACGTCCGGCGTGACCTCGACGAGGCGCTCCAGCAGCGCGGCGAGCCCATCCTTCAGGCCGAGGTCGTGCCCGTAATCGGTGGTATCCTGCGAGATCAGGATGATCTCCCGCATGCCGAGGTCGTTGAGCCGGGCCGCCTCCTCGACGAGCGTCTCAAGCGGGCGGCTGACGTGCGTGCCCTTGATCTTGGGGATGGCGCAGAACGCGCAGGGGCGGCGGCAGCCATCCGCGATCTTGAGGTAGGCGCTGGTGCCCTGCACGGCGGCGCGGAATACGCCGCGCTCGTCGGTGCCGACAGTCAGCGCTTCGCCGGGCAGGTGGTAGATCGGCTCGGGGCGGGTGCGCCCGCGCAGTCGCTTAATCAGGTCGAGCATATCCATCCAGCGCCGCGTGCCGATTACGCCGTCAAGGCCCGGCACCTCCTGCACCAGCACGTCACCGTACCGCTGCGAGAGACAGCCTGCCGCGATCAAAAGCTGGCCCGGCTGCTTGCCGTCCGCCAGCTCGCGCAGCATGTCGAGGCTTTCCTGTTTGGCCGCGTCGATGAAGCCGCAGGTGTTCACGATCAGCACGCTCGCCTCGTCGGGCGTGCCGCTGCCACGGTAGCCCTCGCTCGAAAGGAGCTGGCCGATGCTCTGCGCGTCAACGAGATTCTTGGCGCAGCCCAGGTTGACCAGGTAATACACGTGCTTGTCTACCATAACAGCAGTATCCCCTCACCGGAAGCAGGCTGTGCTGCTTCCGTCTCGATGATCCTACTCGCTTATTTGACCTTCGCTGTGGACGTTAGGTGAAACCCGGCGGGCAGCGGGCTGGCTAAGGCGTGGGCGATGGCGTGGGCGTGAAGGTGGCGCGTTGTGTCGCGGTTGGGACGCCGGTGCCCGTCGGCGTGAGGCTGGGCGTCGGCGTGGGCGTGATCTGCCCGCTCACGGTGAAGATGCGCTCCACGATCTGGCCCCGCTCGCCGATGGGCCCGAGTTCCAGCCCGTTGTAGTTCACCACCAGTGCGCCGCCGTTACCGGCGAGCAGCCGGAGCTGCTGGCTGGCCTCGTAGCTCAACACGTCGCCCGGCTCCACCTGGCCCGAGAACTCCGGCTCGCCGTCGACCTCGACCGTTACCCAGGAGCGCTGCACGACGTCAATCGAGAGCGCAACGCGGTCCAGAATCTCCGGCACGGCGTTGGCGGGGTCAAGCGTTTCTGTGGCTTCCGCCGATGGGCTGGGAGTTGCCTGCGCTTCCTCGGTCGCAGCCGCGCCGAGCGCCTGCGTTGCCGTGACCTCCGGCGTATCTCCGCTCAGGGTGCTCAGCTGGGTCGTCACCCACCACACGATGGCGACGAGCCCGACGATCAGCACGGCGGCAATGAACAGGTTGGAGCCCAGCACCCGGGACGGCACGCCCTGCGGTTTCGGGCGGCCCTCGGGCGGGGCGGCGGCTGCAGCGGGGGGCGGCGGAGGCTCGGCAGTGCGCCGGAGCGCCGCCGGCGTGCCTGGCCCCACCCAGTGCTCGGGCGCGACGTACTTCGACCGCTTGATCTCAGGCGGCGGCACGAGCGAGCCGGTGTCCGGGTCGATCCTGGGTTTTGCAGAGGTGCCGTTTTCGGCTTCTTCTGCGGCGGCCTCCGCCTCGTCGAGCCCGGCTTCGGCAGCATTTGCCCCCGCGCCACCCTCAGCCCCGTCCTCAGCCGGGGCTTCGACGGCGGGCGCAGCAGGCTCCGCTGCCAGCGCCGGGGCGGCGGGCACCGGTGCGCCCGTCGCCTCGTTGAACAGCGCGACGACCTCCGCCACGTCGAGGTTCAGGAACTGCGCGTAGCTGCGCAGGAAACCCTTGGCGTGCATCGCCGAAGGCAGTACGCCAATGTCCCCCTCCTCAAGCGCTTCCAGAAACTTGAGACGGATGCGGGTCTGAGCCTCAACTTCTTCCAGTGAGAGGGCCTGCGCCTCGCGCGCCTCGCGCAGCATCTCTCCCAGGTCTTGAAGGTTGTCGCCGTCTATCACATCAGCTCTCTCATGCAGAGAGCCACCGGCCTGCTGAAAAGTGGGCGTGCCGCTGGCTCGTTGACTGCTTTGTGGCTGGCTTCGCCGGGCCAGTCAGCCTCAGGCTGGGCCTATGCTTCTTCAGCCTCGATCTCGTCTTCGTCGACGGGTTCCTCTGCCTCGAACTCGCCCTCGTCGAGAGGAGCTTCGGCGGCTTCCTCGAGCTCTTCGCCCTGCTCGTAGGCGGCCTCGGCAAACTCGCCCTCGGCAAGCTGCTCCTCGTACTCCGCCACGGTCGCACCCTGGGCTTCCGCCTCGGCGTGTACCTGCTCGGCAACACGCGGGTCGACGTCATCGCGGTGCACGACGACCTTGACGTTGGCCGTCACGCCGGTCTCGAGCCGCACCGGCACCTGGAATGTGCCCAGCTCGCGCAGCGGGCGGTCGCCCACGCGGCGCGGGTCGAACTCGATGCCGAGCTCTTCGTTAAGCTGCTCGGCGATCTCGGCGTTCGTCACCGAGCCGTAGAGCTTGCCGCGCTCGCCGGCCTTCACCGGGAAGTAGAGCGTCAGCTCCTCGACCTGCTCGGCGATCTTTTCGACCTGCTTCTCGAGCTCGGCACGGCGAACATCCGCCTGCTTGCGCAGGTTTTCAAGCTGCTTCATCGCGCCGGGGGTCGCCTTGACGGCCAGCCCGCGGGGGATGAGGTAATTGCGCGCATAACCGGGCGCTACGTCGACGACGTCGCCGGCCACGCCCTGATTGTAAACGTCTTCCAGCAGGATGAGCTTCATGTGTTCGTCTCTTTTTGTCTAACCAGGTTTGTCACAGCGGGTTATGTTACCCTATTCGCAGGGTCTCATCAACAATGCGGGAGGGTGGAGCCGCGCAATACGCACCGTCAGGGCAAGTTCGGAAAATTGCGTGCGGCCCCATCCCCCCAGCAGGGAAGGGGGGCGCGGTTTTCCCTCCCTGCCGGCGGGGAGGGAATGGCGTTGTGCCAGAGGCACAATGCCAAGGGTGGGGTTCCCATTTTCACACTGAGCTTAGTTATCGACGATGAGGTCTTCCCACTCCAGCATCAGGGCTTCGAGGTCAGCCTCCGCCTGGTTGTATGCCTCGCCCAGCCGCGCCACCTCCTCGACCTCGCCGCGCGCGCTGGCCGCCGACAGCGCCCCGCTCAGGTTGACGAGCTCGATCTCCAGCCCCTCGATGCCCTCCTCGACCTCGGCCAGCCGCTTCCGGCGCAGGTATGGGTTGAGCTTCGGCCTGCCGCCGTCCGGCTGAGCGGGCTCGGGCTGCGCTTGTGGCTCATGCTCTGGCGCGGGTGCCTCTTTAGCGGTCGAGCGACCCTCGCGCCAGGCGGTGTACTCGTCGTAGGGCCCTTCATATACGACCAGCTCCGTCCTCTCACCGGCGCGGCGCGGTACGTGCAGCGCCCAGACCTGCGTGGCGAGGTTACGGATCAGGTAGCGGTCGTGCGAGATGAGCAGGATCGTGCCGTTGTAGTCGGCGAGCACTGCCTCGAGGATCTCCTGCGAGGGGATGTCGAGGTGGTTGGTGGGCTCGTCGAGCAGCAGCAGGTTGGCGCCGCTCAGGGCCAGCTTGGCGAGTGCCACGCGCCCCCGCTCGCCGCCGCTCAACGCCGAGATGGGCTTGAACACGTCATCCCCGGTGAACAGGAACGCGGCGAGGTAGTTCCGCGCCTCGCCGGTGGGCATGTACTTCACCTTGAGGATCTCGTCGAGCACGCTGTTCGCCGGGTCGAGCTCCTCGTGAGCCTGGGCGAAGTAGCCGATCTCGACGCTCGCGCCGAGCCGCGCCTCGCCTGACAGCGGCTCAAGCTGCCCGAGAATCGTCTTGAGGAACGTGCTCTTACCGGCACCGTTCGGGCCGATGAGCGCCGCGCACTCGCCCCGGTAGAGCGTGATATCCGGCGCTTCAAACAACGGCACCCTGTCGTCGTGGTAGCCGACGACGAGGTTGTGCGTCATGAGCACCTTGTCGCCGGAGCGCCGCTTGGCCTGCAGGTTGAGGCGCAGGGTGTGCATCTCGCGCGGGCGGGTCAGCGCCTCGTCGGCGAGGAAGCGCTCCAGCCGCTTGCGCCGCCCCTGCGCCTGGCGGGTGTTCTGCCCGGCGATGTTGCGGCGGATGTAATCTTCCTCTTTCTCGATGAACTCCTGCTGGCGCTCGTACTCCTTGAGCAGCCGGGCGTGACGCTCCTCGCGCTGCTGGACGTAGGCGCTGTAGTTGCCGCGATATACCTCCAGCCGCCCGAAGATCAGCTCCCAGACGTGCTGGACGAGGCTGTCCATGAAGTAGCGGTCGTGCGAGACGACGAGCAGCGCCCCCGCGAAGCCCTTGAGGTAGCTCTCCAGCCACTCAATCGCGCCGATGTCGAGGTGGTTGGTCGGCTCGTCGAGGATCAGCAGGTCGGGGTCTTCAAGCAGCAGGCGGGCCAGCAGCGCGCGGGTCTTCTGCCCGCCGGAGAGCTGCTCGACCGGGCGCTGGAAGTCCGTCTCGTCAAAGCCGAGCCCAGTCAGCACCTGCCGGATGCGCAGCTCGTAGTCGTAGCCGCCGAGCGCCTCAAAGCGCGCCTGGGTCGTACCGTACTTCTCGATCAGCGCCTCGTCGGAGGGCCGCTCGGCGAGTTCGTCGGCCAGCCGCCGCAGCCGGGCTTCCTGCTCCAGCACATCTGCGAAGGGCAGGAGCATCTCGCCCCACAGCACGCCGACGCCGGACAGCTCCAGATCGGCCTCCTGTGGCAGCAGGCCGATCTGCAGGCTGCTGGCGTGCATCACGCGGCCTTCGGTCGGTTCGTCGTGCTTTGCCAGCAGGCGCAGCAGGGTCGTCTTGCCGGAGCCGTTTGGCCCGACGAGCGCGATCCGCGCGCCGTGCGGGATGCTCACCGTCACGCCGCTGAAAATGTCTTCCGCGCCAAACGACCTGGCGAGGTTCTGTGCTGTTACGAGTGCCATAGCCGCCTCTTGGTGCTCAATCAGGCCCGATTATAGCGAAGGGGGTATAATCGAACACAATCAGGCTCGACACGGCGAATGGAGCTTCCGGGTGGTTTACGAAGCCTGCCTGTTCGACATGGACGGCGTGATCATCGACACGCGGCGAGCCGTGACCACGTTCTGGGCGGGCGTCGCGCAGCACCACGGCGTCACGCTGAGCCGGGCGGACTTCGAGGAGCGCATTTACGGCTGCCCCGGCGTCCAGACGCTCGACACGCTGTTCTCGCACCTCGGGCCTGCCGAGCGTGACGCTGTGCTTGCCTCGATGTTAGAGTATGAGGCGACCCAGCCATACGTGGCGCTGCCGGGCGTGCTGGACTTCGTGCGGGCGCTAGCCGGGCGCGGCATTCCCACGGCGCTGGTGACCAGCGGGGACCGCGCGAAGGTCCGGTCGGTCGCCGGGCAGCTCGCGCTCAACGGGCTGTTCGGCACGACGGTGACGGTCGAGGACGTGCAGCGTGGCAAGCCCGCGCCCGACGCTTACCGGCTGGCGGCGGCACGGCTCGGAGTCGGGGCGGAGCGGTGCATCGTGTTTGAGGACTCGCGCAGCGGCGTGCAGGCGGCGGTTGCCGCGGGGGCAGCCTGCGTCGGCGTGGGGCCAGAGGCGGCCAAAGCGGCGCTGCTGGCGCGGGGGGCGACCGGTGTCATACCGGATTTTACGCCGGGCAGCATACGGATTGCGGAAAGCGACGACGCGAGCAGCCCAGGCCTGCCGCTGGCGGGTGGGGCGTGGCTTATTCTTCCGGCACAGAGTCAGCCGGCGGGTGAGGAATCGGGGGTAGGGAGTGGCACTGCACCTAGATCACGTGGTGGTACTGGTTGACGATCTGGAACAGGCGGTTCGCGATTACGGCGAGCTGGGCTTCAACGTCTCACCAGGGGGTCGCCACGACAATGGTGTGACGCACAACGCGATCATCCCGTTCGAGGACAACAGCTACATCGAGCTGCTGGCGTTCACCAGAGGGCTGGGCGCGATGGGCCAGCTCAGGCCCGGCGAGGCAACCTTCCTGCACCGTGTCAAGGTGCGCGGTGCGGCGGGGGAGGGCCTGGTCGATTACGCGCTGCGCTCCGATGTGTTGATGCAGGATGTCCGGCTGGCACGCGGGCGCGGCATCCCGTTTGAGCCCGTCGCGACTGGCAGCAGGCGCCGCCCTGACGGGCTGGATATGCGCTGGCAGTTCGTCATGCCAAGCACGCTGATGCTGCCCTTTCTCATCACCGACATCACCGAGCACCGGGTGCGCGTGCCGGAGGGTGAGGCGCGGCGTCATCCGAATGGTGTGACAGGGCTGCTCCGGCTGGTGTTCGCCGTCAAAGACCTCGAAGACGCCGTCGCCGCGCACACCGCACTGCTCGGGCGGGCGCCGCTCACCGACGCCGGCGTGCCGCACATGGTGGATTTCCTGGTTGGCGGCACTACTTTGCGGCTGCTCGGCGAGCAGCCTGCCACCGACCGTCCGCTCGCCATCACCCTCCAGACGGCAGATCCGAGCACCGCCGGGCGGCTCGACCTCGCCAGGGCGCACGGCGCGGTAATCGAGCTGGAGACGGTGTAGGCGGCTTCCCTGTCCAATCGCGGCGTGTGGATATATAATCGGCAGCATGGCAGTACCAGCCGGGCAAGACGCCTCGATCCAGGAGCGCCGCGAAGAAGCGGCTGCCGAGCACGCCAGCACCGTCGTCGCGGGGGCTATCCTCGCGGTTGGCGGCTGGGCGGGCCTGCTCTGGCTGC
Organism: uncultured Anaerolineae bacterium; assembly: GCA_964506005.1. GTDB lineage: Bacteria > Chloroflexota > Anaerolineae > Aggregatilineales > UBA3940 > UBA3940. The sequence continues at coordinate 19,177 of CAZDLX010000047.1, forward strand.
TCCTCAACACCCTCCCGACGGTCCCTAATCGCTGGACATTCTACGCCCTGCTGCAGATCGCCCTGACGGGCACGGCACTGCCCGTGATCAGGCTGCTGCACAGACGATTCTCGCGCGGGGGCGGCCTGTACGTTAGCTGGCGCGTGATGGTGCGGCAGGCCGTGTGGGTGGGCCTCTACGGGACGCTGATCGCCTGGCTGCGCATCCCACGCCTGCTGACCACGCCGCTGATCGCCGGCGTTGCGCTCGCGCTCGTGACGGTTGAGCTGCTGCTGCGGCTCCGCGAGCGCACGCAGTGGCGGCCCAGTTGATCTGAGCGAGCGAACACCCCCATGAGCAAAGACATGCTGAAAGACCTGCCCGGCGTTGACCGGCTGCTCGGCCATCTGACGGCGGCGCGTCTCGTCGAGCAGTATGGCCGCCCGCTGACGGTTGAAGCGCTGCGGACGGCGCTGCAGAACGCGCGCGAGAACATCCTCGCGGGCGGCGAGCACGTCCCGAGCAGCGCCGTGCTGATCGGCGAAGCGCAGGAGATCCTGGCGGGCTGGCTGGCGCCGACGCTGCGCCGGGTGGTCAACGCGACCGGCGTGATCGTCCACACCAACCTGGGCCGCGCCCCCCTCTCCGACGCGGCGCTCGACGCGCTGCATGGCGTGGGCGGGAGCTACAGCACCCTCGAATTTGACCTGGAGACCGGCGGGCGAGGCTCGCGCAGCCTGCATGCCGAGGCACTGCTGACCCGGCTCACCGGGGCGGAGGCCGCGCTCGTGGTGAATAACAACGCGGCGGCGGTGCTGCTCGCCCTGACGGCGCTGGCAGGCCACTCGCGCGAGCGTCCGGGTGGCGGCGGGGTAATCCTCTCGCGCGGGCAGCTCGTCGAGATCGGCGGGGGCTTCCGCATGCCGGAGGTCATGGCACAGAGCGGCGCGCGGCTGGCCGAAGTCGGGACGACGAACCGTACCCACCTGCGCGACTACGAGCGGGCTATCGACGCCGAGACCGCGCTCATCATGCGGGTGCACCGCTCGAACTTCGACATCGTCGGCTTCACGACCGAGCCCACCGTCGGGGAGCTGGCGGCGCTGGCCCGCGACAACGGCCTGCTGTTCGTGGACGATCTCGGCAGCGGGGCGCTCTACGACACGGCACAGTACGGGCTCAAGCGCGAGCCGCTGGTGCAGGAGAGCCTCGAAGCGGGCGCCGATCTCGTGCTGTTCAGCGGGGACAAGCTGCTCGGCGGGCCGCAGGCGGGCATTCTGGCGGGCCGTGCGGACGTTGTCGCGCGGGCGCGGCGGCACCCGCTGGCGCGCGCCGTCCGGCCGGACAAGCTGGCGCTGGCCGCGCTCAGCGCCACGCTGACACATTACCTGAAGGGCGAGGCGCTGCGCGACGTGCCGGTGTGGCGGATGATCAGCGCGCCGGTGGACGGGCTCGACGAGCGCGCGCGGCGCTGGGCGTCGGATCTCGCCGCCGCGGGGCTCGATGCGGCGGTGGTCGACTCTGAGAGCGTGGTTGGCGGGGGCAGCCTGCCCGGCGAGACGCTGCCGACCCGGGCGGTCGCCATCACGGTGGCCTCGCCAGACGGCGCGGCACGCCGCCTGCGGAGCGGCGACCCGCCGGTGATCGTGCGGCGCGAGGAAGCCCGTCTGATCGTCGACCCGCGCACCGTGCTCCCGCGTGACGAGGATGACCTGCTCGCCGCCCTGAAGTCGCTGGCCCAGTACAGCTCGTAGCACACAGACACCAAAGGAGACGCACACCGTGAAATCCGACCTCGATAGACTCATGCAGGAGCGCGGCTTCGACGGCATCGTCGTGATGGGCGAAGCCGAGGGCAACCACGCCCTGCACTACATGACGAACGGCTCCAAGATCACATCTGGCATCGTGCTCAAGAAGCCGGGCGAGGAGCCTGTGCTGATCGTGGGCGGCATGGAGCGTGACGAGGCGGCCAAGAGCGGCCTGATGGTCCGCACGATGGCGGATTTCAACTTCTACGAGATGGTGCAGGAGACAGGCAGCGTCTTCGAGGCGAACGTGCGGCTGCTGGCCCGCATCTTCGAGGAGTACGGCGTGCGGGGGCGCGTGAGCTTCTACGGGGTGGGTGACCCCGGCCAATCGTTCGTGATGC
>CAZDLX010000048.1:0-20537 GCA_964506005.1 uncultured Anaerolineae bacterium
GACGTGTCACAGTACATTCGCCAGCGCGGGCTGTAGTGCTTTACGGCAATTAGAACCCCCACCCACCCCCGCAGCGACGATGTCGCCGCGCGGTTGACCTCCCCCTTGCAAGGGGGAGGTGTCCGTGCTTGCGGAGCAAGCAGGGGCGGAGGGGTTCCAGGAGACAAGCAGACGCGAGTTATCGACCCGGTTGTGGAGATTCGCTTACGGATTCCCGGCGCGCCCTGTGCTCCCCAGTTGCAGATACACAATTTTCAAAATATACTAAAAGTAATGAATGATATGCAGCAGGGGGACTTCCGATGAGAGTCATTATTACCGGCGGCACGGGGCTGATAGGCACGGCACTGGCCGAGAGTCTCGCCGCCGACGGGCACGAAGTGATCTCGCTGAGCCGCAGCCCCGAGAAGCACCGGGGCAGCACCCCGCCGGGTGTGGAGCTCGTGAAGTACGATGCGAAAACGGCGGCAGGCTGGGGGCACCTCGCCGACGGCGCGGACGCCATCGTGAACCTCGCCGCGGAGAGCATCGGCGGGGAGAGCTTCCCCCCACCCCGCTGGACGAAGGCGCGCAAGCAGCGCATCCGGCAGAGCCGCAGCGATTCGGGCAACGCCGTCGTGGAAGCCGTCGAGCAGGCGGCAGTCAAACCGCGCGTCGTCATCCAGCCCTCGGGCACCGACTACTACGGCTGGACGGGCGATCAGGTCGTGACGGAGGACAGCCCACCCGGCGACACCTTCCTGGCGAGCGTCTCACGGGACTGGGAAGCGACCACTGCGCCGGTCGAGGCGATGGGCGTGCGCCGCTGCGTGATGCGCTCCGGCATCGTGCTTAGCGAGAAGGGCGGCGTGCTCAAGCATTTCGTCTTCCCGTTCAGGTTCTTCGTCGGCGGGCCGCTGGGCAGCGGGCGGCAGTATTATTCCTGGGTGCATCTCGACGACGAAGTGCGGGCCATCCGCTTCCTGATCGAGAACGAGAGCACATCGGGCGTGTACAACGTGGCGGCGCCAAAGTCCGTCCGGCAGAGAGACCTGGCCCGCATGATCGGGCGGGTGATGAAGCGCCCGTCGTTCTTCCCGGCGCCCGCGCCGCTGCTCCGGCTGATGCTCGGCGAACAGGCAGGGCTGGTGCTCAAGGGCCAGCGGGCCATTCCGAAGCGGCTCACCGAGGCAGGCTTCACGTTCAAGTACCCGGAGCCGGAACAGGCCATCCAGGCGCTGCTCGGGTAAGCGGCAGCCCGGCGTTGCGCTGCGAGCCGTCCTCAACCAGCGCCAGCTCTGACGCAGCCCTGACCAGGAGACCAGGGACCGAACTGGCCCCTGCACTGGTGACACCCTGCTCGTGCCCGCTTATTCTGTAGCGAGATTGTCATCTGCTCCGGGAGACCCTGCCGTGTTCAAGCTTAACATCGACTTTGACCGGATCCGCGAGGCGAGGTGGCCCTTGATCGTGAGCGTCACCGCTGCCAGTATTGCCCTCACGACGCTGGCTGTCTACGCCGTTCTCGGGACGGATCTCCTCACCCCTCTCCACGAGGCTACAGACGGCTGGCTGCACCCTACGTTCCTGATCAACGTTGTGCTGATGGCCTTGCTCGTCGTGGGGCTGATGTTCCTCGCCGGGCGGCTGCGCCCTCGCGACGTGGGCCTCACCACGGGCAGCCTGCGCGTGGGCGTGCTGGTCACGCTGGGGTTGTGGGGCGCGAGCCAGCTCGTCGGGCTGGTCGTCAATCTCATTCTGACCGGCTCGATCCAGCTCGATACCCTGTGGCACGAGCGCGGCACTGGCTTCATCTTCGGCTCGCTCATCGCCCAGGTCTTCGGCAACGCGCTGCAGGAGGAGATCGTCTACCGGGGTTTCCTGCTCAACCAGCTTGTGCTCAAGCTGCGACGTCTCGTGAAGCGCCCCGGCGTGGCCATCGCCGCCGCTCTGCTGGTTTCGCAGGCTGTCTTCGCGCTGATGCACATCCCGGTCCGCCTGTTGTACGGCTTCACCGTAGCGGAGCTGCCCGTGATTCTGCTCATGCCGCTGCTGCTCGGCCTCTTCTTCTCACTGGTCTACCACCGCACGGGAAACCTGTTTATCGCGGTCGGCGTACATACGCTGAACAACATTCCGCTGGCGCTGTTCGCTTCTCAGAACCTCGCGACGGGCGTGATACTCGTGCTGTCGCTGCTGCTCGTCGTCATCTGGCCGCGGCTGTCCGGCCAGCCGGCAGGGCAGCGTGTTCCGACGGCGGCCTGACCCTGCGGGTATCGAACATGCGTTCTAACCGGACTCCAACAGGTCCTTTACGCCCTGCTTATTGACAGCCCGCGCGCGGGCATGCTAGCGTCAATAAGCGAACGCCCTGCGCCTTCCCTGCGCAGGCCGCACCCCCGCGGAACTTTGTGAGGCGAGTTGCCGAGGAGAGATACCTATTTACCGCCGGCGGCACGCCACGCCGCCGCGCCAGCCCGGAGACGCATCGCGCCGGGCAGAAGTCTGGGGCACAGGCATGGGTCAATCGGAGCAGAGTTCTAAGCGCAGGCGGCGGCTGCCCGTGATCTGCGACCGCTGCGGCAGCCGGTCGGTGGTGGCGCTGCGCTCAGCCGAACGCGTCGTCATCCGCTGCGAGGTGTGCGAGGCGCGGATCTTCGCGTACTATACCGACCAGCGCAGGGGCAGTGCGCCGCCCGAGGCTGAGGACGAGTTCTTCACCCGGCAGGTTGAGCAGGAGCTGCTGCGGCTCGTCAGCCAGGCGGCGGGTGCGCTGTACGTCTACATCCGGCGCTACATGAAGAAGCACGGCTACGCGCCGACGCTCCGCGAGATGCAGGCCCAGTTCGGCTGGAGCAGCCCCAACGCCGCGACCCACCACCTCAAGCAGCTTGAGGCTGTCGGGCTGGTCGAGCGCGATTACGGGGAGCCGCGCGGCCTGCGTCTGCCGCACGTGGCGTAGAGCCCAAGCGCCCTCACCCCAACCTCGAGAAGGAAACCCCACCCCCGTCGCCCTGCCTGCGGCAGGCCGACACCCCCTCCCCGCCAGCAAGGGGGGAAAGGCAATAGCGCGCTGGCGTATCGTGTCCGTGCCCGCGCTCGGCTACGCTATCGCCGCGCACATGTGATCGTTAGAGACAATAAGCCCCTCCCTGCTGGCGGGGAGGGGTTTGGGGTGGGGTCAGCCCCTACGGGCTAGCGGGGAACAGTCCGCAGATGCCCGCCTGCTGCACGTGGCGTAGAGCCCAAGCGCCCTCACCCCGACCTCGGCATCCTACGGATGCCTGCGGTCTGCCCCTCTCCCGACCGGCCGCTTTGGCGGCCTGGTAGAGGGGCACAAACCCGTATCAGGCTGGTATCAGTCTGCAACTCCCCTCTCCCAGCGACCGCCAGGGAGCGTCCGGGAGAGGGGCCGGGGGTGGGGTCAGCCCCTACGGACTCGTAGGGAACAGCCCGCAGATGCCCGCCTGCTGCACGTTGAAGGCGACGGTGCTCGTATCCGTGCTGATGTCGAGGTCGAGCACGTTCGCCGCCGACCACGCCCCCGAGCCATCCAGGCAGTACACCGCCAGGTTGGGCTGCAGCGGCTGGCAGGCAGGGAAATCGCCCAGGCGGAAGATCCGGTAGCCCCAGTCCACCTCGGCGATGCCGCACGGCAGCGTGCCATCCGGCGCGGCGATGGCCATCTCGGCGCGGTCGGCGGGCAGCGCCGCGACGAACGGCGACGCCGTCGGCTCCGCCGCCGGGGGCACGCTCCCACCGCACGCGGCGAGCAGGATCACAACTGCGGCCAGGGCGGTCACCATCAGCGCGGTACGGGTTGTCATAGTTAACCTCTCTACTCGCGGCTTCACAGACTCTTCCAGTCTAGACCCGCCGGGCAGCGCTGTCCATCACCGGTTCTGGATCGACCAATCGAAGCCGATGCTCGGGTCGTCGAACGGGATGCGCTCCTCGTCGGGGGCCTGCGGATCGTAGCTCTCGGTGGTGTGGTAGAACAGGATGACGGGCTTGTTGCCGAGCACCTGGTAGCCGTGCGCCACACCCTGCGGGATCAGGATCAACACGGGGTTGTCCTCCCCGGCGTAGATCACCTGCGTCTCGCCCTGGGTCGGCGAGCCGGGCCGCTGGTCGTACAGCACCACGCGTGCCATACCGTCGACCACATACCACAGGTCGTCCTGCTTCTGGTGCCAGTGGAAGGCCTTAATCACGCCGGGGTACGTCTTGGTGACGGAGGTCTGCCCGAAGCGGCGCAGCAGGTTGTCGTCGTCGCGCAGCACCTCGCGGAAGTAGCCCCGGTCGTCGGCGTGCGTGACAAGCTTCTTGATCACAACGTCGTGGATCTTCCCCATGGGGTGGCGTTCTCCTCGATCTGCTTGCAGGTTGTTGCGATATGTGTTCGAACCCGGATGTTACCCAATCCCCATCGACCGCCGCAGGCAGTCGCTCCTTTGCTCCGCTAGCAGGGAAGGGGAGTCTGGCTTATCCCCTCCCTGCCAGCGGGGAGGGGGTGGCGAAGCGCCGTTAGCGCATTGCCGGGGGTGGGGTTTCGACCTTCCATACAGACTTTAGTGAATAACCGCATCCCGCACCGGCGTCCGGGCTCGCCGCTGCGTGGATCGCGCCGCCCGCACCGGCCCGAGTACGACCAGCACGAGCGTCGCCGCCAGTGCCAGCCCCGAGACGACCGCCCCGGCAGTCACCAGCGCGGGCCGGAAGGCAAGCACCACGTCGATGCCCTCCCCGGCTTCGAGCGGCACGCCGATCAGCCCGGCGTAGGTATCGACGATGGGCACGGGCGCGCCGTCAACTGTCGCCTGCCAGCCGGGGTAGTTCGGCACGGCGAGCGTCAGCAGCGCGTTCTCCGGCGTGTTGACCGTGAGCTCCAGCCGCTCGGGGCGCGGGCACTCCAGCGACGTAACCGCCGCGCCAACCGGGCGCTCGACGGGCAGCTCAACCGGCAGCGGGTAGAGCGTTACCGCCATCTCGCGCAGGTCCACCGCCGTGTCGGCCATGATCTGCCGGGCGAACTCCGCGCTTCCGCTGGCCTCGCGGCTGTCGTAGACCAGCCAGGCAAACGGGCGCGGGTCGGTCAGCTCAAGGAGCTGGTAGGGCTGCCCGCCCGGGCTCGAGTCGTAGGCCAGCAGCTCCAGCGGCACGCCCTCGGGCGGCTCGACGCCCTCCGGCAGCGTGGCGTAGCGCACCGCCAGCACCTCCCAGAAGCGGTCAACCGGGATGCGGCGCAGCGCATCGACCGTGCCGAGCGCGAACGGCCCGGTGCCGTAGATGTCCGGGATGCGCCAGGCCGTGCCGTAGCCCTCCAGCCCGACCGCGCCATCCACGTGCCACGTCACCGGGCCGCCCGGCATGAGAATCCCGGCGGTTTCTGGCGGCGTGACCCGGTTCTCAGGCGTCGCGGGGACGAAATTGCCGTTGGCCTTGCCCACGCTGAGCAGGTCCACGGCGAGCAGCACGATCAGCGGCGCGGCCATCAGGCCGGGGCGGCTCACGCGGTGCTGCCAGCGCAGCCAGCCGTTGAACAGCAGGCTGACGAGCGCCACGAACGCCAGCGCGTTCGGCAGCGGGTTCGCGGCGAGGTCTGCCAGGCCCGTGCCGCCGAGCAGCACCGCCACGCCCAGCAGCCCGCCCGCGGCGAGCAGGTGGCCGGTAGCCAGGCGGGTGAAGCGGCGCTCGCCGGGCTCGCTGGCTTTGTCGAGCAGCCAGGCAACCTGGTGGGCCGCCAGCACCGCCAGCGCGAACGAGAACACAAACGCGGCCCGTTCCTGCTGGCGGAAGGTGTTGAAGCCGGGTGCGGCCGAGTAGAACAGGTCGTACACGATGCTGTTGCGCCCCAGCCCGAGCCACAGCGAGACGACCGCCGCCCCGAGCCAGAAGAAGGGCTCGGCGCGGGCTCGCAGCACTGCCCCGAGCGCCAGCAGCAGCCCCGCCACTCCAACGTACAGCGGCGACCACGTCCCGCCGAATGAAGGCAGCAGCGCGCCGAGCAGTTCGACGGGCGCGAAGCCGCCCGACTTATCCGCGTAGGCGTAAACCTCGACGCGCGACGACAGCCCGGCGAACTGCGCCGCGGGCAGAAGCTGCACCGCCGCCGCGCCCCCGCCGATCACGCCGACGAGCGCCGCCCGCCACAGGATGCCGTGCCACGGCAGCCCGGCCCGCCAGCCGAGAAATGCGAGGTAGGCCAGCCCCAGGTACGTCATATACATGGTCGTCTGCGGGTGGCCGCCGAACAGCGACACCGCGACCGCCGCCCCGGCGAGCGCCGCACCTGCCGCGCCCCAGCCGGGGCTGTGTACGCTGGCATGGATGGCAAGCAGCATCAGCGGCAGCCACACCGCTGCGTACATGATGCTCGGTTGGAGGATGGGGTAGCCCGTCAGGTAGCCGCCGTAGGCGAAGATCACCGCCCCGGCAAGCGCCGCCCAGGTGTTCCGCACGGCGACACGCAGAAAGGCATACGTGAACAGGCTGGCAAGCAGGACGTGGACTGCCGTCTCAAACTGGTAGGCCTCGATGGTGAAACCGCCCGGCCCGGCGAAGAGGATCGTCAGCCAGCGCACCGGGTACCACATCGCCCACTGCACGTTGGCGGCGAACGGCGCGCCCGCGTGGTTGTAGGGGTTCCACAGCGGCAGCGAGCCGCCCCACACCCGTTCGGCCTGGTAGCTGGCAAACGGGTAGTAGTGGAGCGTGAAGTCGCCCTCGGCGAACAGCACGCGGTCGGCGGGGTTAGGCGTGAGCAGCCGCCAGAAGAACAGCAGCCACAGCGCGACGAGCGCCAGCGGCGGGATGATACGGCGAGACATCGTGGCGAGCTATCCTTGGCTCGGGAGGGCTCCGGCAGTCGGTGTCAGCGTTCAGGCTGCTGGATGCTCCAGTTTGACCCCACCCCGGCACTCCGCCTACGCGGGAGTGCCGCCCCTCCCCGCCAGCAGGGAGGGGAAGAAGACGGCCCCCCTTCCCTGCTGGCGGGGAAGGGGATGGGGGATGGGGTAAGACCAAATTTACAGCGCACCCTAGTTTAGCAGGCAGCGGGCGGGCTGGCGAGACTCCCCTGGTACCGGGCGCTCGGGAGCAAGTCGGAAATGACGACTGGTGGCGCACTATCGCCTGATGCTTCAGCATCAGGCTACCCATGATGCGCCGGCTAAAGCCGGCCTGTTAGCTTACGCGACAGCCAGCGGTCGCCTTCAGGCGACGCATCTCCGGTAGCCTGAGAATTCCATTCTCAGGCGTCCGCTGTTCAGGGGCCAACGTTCACGGCCCCGGCGTCAGCGTGAGCATCTGCGGGGTTAGCGTAAAGGCCGTGGGGCCCGGCGGCGGCTCGACCCCCTGTCCCGGCACGAACAACCCGGTCACGACGAACAGGACGCCGATGGCGAAGAACAGCACGATCAGCGCGACGAGCAGCCACACGCCGCGCGGCACAGGCCGCCGCCCGCGCCGGATCACGACACGCGGCCCGGGGGTGTCGTTCTCGCTCACGGCGCGGGCTCGCCCTCGGCGGGCGGCGGGGCCTGCTCGCGGATCGTCACCGGCTGGATCAGCTCGCCGAGCGTATTCCACGCCACCTCCAGATCGGCTGCGGCGTCAAAGGGCGCGTTCTGCACGGACTCGAGCGCGGTCTGCATCCGCTCAATGGCCGGGGCCAGCGCTGCCTGCTGCTCAGGCGTACCCGACGCCGAAACGGCGCGCAGCGTCTCCAGCGCCCGGCTGAGGTCGGCTTCGGCCAGCCCCGCGTTGTTTTCGAACAGGCGCAGGCGCGCCCGCAGCGTATCCTGCCACGCGCGCACCAACATCAACTGGTAGTTAAACTCGCCGTACTCCGCAGCGCCGGGCAGGTCAGCCTCCAGCGCGGCAAGCTGCGCGGTGGCGGCTTCAAGCTGGGCGACCGTCTGGCCGAGCGTGTCCTCAAGCTCGGCGACGCGGCGTTCCTGTGCGGCGAGCGCATCTTCGGTATCGCGCAGGCGGCCCTCGGCGGCGGCGAGGCGCTCCTCCGCGCCGGCAACCCGGGCGGCCGCCTCCGCCTGCACTTCCAGAATGGCAGCCTGCTGCTCGTTGAGCGCGGCGTTCTGCTCGTTGCGCAGCGCGTCGAAGTTCGACTCCAGCCGCCGGACGGCGGCGTTGTTAGCCGCGAGCGGGTCCACGAAGCGGTCGAACAGCGGCGGCACGATCACATACAGCAGAGCACCCACGGCCAGCCCCGCCAGCACCAGCAGCAGCAGCGACCAGAAGCGCCGGCTGCGCCGCTGGCGCTCAGCGCGACGCTGGGCGGCAACAGCGGCCGCATCCTGGCGGGCGGGTGGGCTCGGTGCCGGGACGCGGGCACTGCCCGGCGGCGGCGGGACACGCGGCACGGTCGGCCCCGGCGGCAGCGGTGAAGAGGGCACTGGCCCGGCTGTCGTGGTAGGCTGTGGGCGCGGATCGGGCGCCTGGCTGGCGGTCTGGGCGTCGTCGGTCATAACGTCTCGTCTCTGCTCCACAACGTCGTCACAGGGGGCGGAAATCCGCAGGCAGGCCGCGCGCCATAACAACCGGCTCGACTGCCCGCACTCATCCATACGCGGGCGGCACAGCCGGCGTTGCGCGGCATCTGCCTGCAACCGGATTATATCATCTCTTGCGGCGTGCCCCTGCTACGATCCCGACGACTTCTGCGGCAGATGCGGGATCAGCCACGAGATAAAGGCATCCTGCGAGCGGGTCTGCATCAACAGGCGGCCCGGACCCGCCAGATCGACGACCAGCCCCTCGCCGCTGAACAGCGTCGAGCGCAGCCCGCCCACACTGCGGACGTTGAAGCTCATGCCCTCGGTGAAGGCTACCAGATGCCCGGTGTCGATGGTCACCTGCTCGCCTGCCTGCAGGGACATGTCGTGAATCGCGCCGTAGCTGCTCAGGATCAGGGTGCCGGTGCCCGCGGCGCGCAGCAGGATGAAGCCCTCGGAGGCGAAAAAGGTCTTGGCGCCGCCCCAGCCGGTGTCCACCTCGATACCCATCCCGGAGGCCACAAACGAGCCTGACTGCACCATGAGCGTTTCCCCGGCGAGGTCGAGCACGAACAGGTCGCCGGGCAGCGCCGGGGCGAGCAGCAGCCGCCCACCCTGCGCGGGCGCGCGGTACGTGTTGATGAAGAAAGACTCCCCGCCCAACACCGAGCGGGCCAGCGACTTGAGGAAGCCGCCCTGCATCTTCGTGTCGAGGGTAATGCCGTGCGTCATGCTCACCATCGAGCCTGCTTCCACGCGGATCTCCTCGGACGGGTCCAGCGTGACAGATGCCATGGCGAAGGCGGGCCGGTAGAGAACTTCGGTTCGCATGTTCGACTCCTGTGCCGCATCGGGCGGCTGCTCAGCAGAGACTCTACTGTACCATTACGCGGGCGGCAGGCGGGTGGTTGCGAGCGGCCCGCCGGGGACTCGCGTCCCGGTCTGAACACGCCTTACTACCACATTGTGACGAACCTGGTATATAATAAGATTCCTCATTCAAATGCGGTTGGCCGCCGGGAGCATCGAGAGCTGCACACAACACAAGCGGCCAGAGAACACATCGAACAGAATTGAGCCGGCATGAGCGACACACCCGACCTCATCACACCTTCGAGGCCCCGTAAAACAGCCCGAGTCACCATGCTCGCCGACAACTCGATCTGGAGTGGCCCGATCGGCACGCCGCTTGAGTCTTACGTCGCACGGGCCTACCCCGAGCTGATGCCCGGCAGCCGTGACGATCAGGAAGGCGAGACCATCATCGCCGCCATCGTCGACGGTACGCTGCGCGAGCTGACGTACCCCGTCACCAGTGACGTCCAGGTGCAGCCTGTGCTGCTGCGCGACGCTGATGGCCTTCGCATCTACCGGCGGTCGCTGTCGTTCCTGCTGATCGTCGCCGCCGCCGAGCTCTTCCCGGAGCGCAAAATCCGCATCGACCATTCGCTGCCCTTCGGCGGCTACTACTGTGAGGTGGTGCAGGGCAAGGCTTTCAGCGCGGCAGAGCTTCAGCAGATCAAGGCGCGCATGCACGAGATCGTCGAGGCGGACGAGCCCATCACGCGCACCACCGTCCCGCTGGAGCAGGCCTTCGAGATCTTCGAGCAGCAGGGGGATGCCGACAAGATCCGGCTGCTTCACAGCCGCAAGAAGGACTATCTGGTCGTCTACAACTTGCGCGGCCAGCGCAACTACTTCTTCGGCTACATGGTGCCGCGCACCGGCTACCTGACCGTCTTCGACCTCACCAACGACGAGAACGATGGGTTCATTCTGCACTACCCGCGCCGGCAGGCCCCGCGCGTGATCCAGCCCGTGACAGCCCTGCCAAAGCTGCGCCGCGTCTTTCTGGAGGCCGCCCGCTGGCTCGACCTGCTCGGCGTCGAGGACATCGGCGCGATGAATGAGGCGCTCAAGGCGGGGCGCGGGCGCGAGCTGATTCTCGTCGCCGAGGCGCTGCACGAGGGCGCCATTGCCGACGTCGCCGACACGATCACGGAGCGCCCCGACGTGCGGCTCGTGCTGATTTCGGGGCCGTCCTCCTCCGGCAAGACGACGAGCAGCAAGCGGCTGGCCGTCCAGCTCATGGCCCACGGCCTGCGCCCGTTTACGCTGGCGATGGACAACTACTTCCGCAACCGGGAGGACACCCCGCTCGACGAGACAGGTGCGTACGACTTCGAGCACCTGCATGCCGTCGACCTGGACCTGTTCAACCAGCAGATCAACGCCATGCTGGCCGGCGAGCGCGTGCGGCTGCCAGTGTTCAACTTCCTGACGGGGCAGCGCGAGTGGGGCGACACCATCTGCCTGACGCCCGAGCACATCGTGATCGTCGAGGGCATCCACGGGCTGAACCCGGAGCTCGTGCGGAATGTCGCGCCGGAGCGTATCTTCCGGCTGTATATCTCCTGCATCACGCAGCTCAACATCGACCGCCACAACCGCGTCCCGACCACCGACGTGCGCCTGCTGCGCCGCATCGTGCGCGATGCCGCCACGCGCGGCTACACCGCCCAAGATACCCTGGCCCGCTGGGAGAGCGTGCGCAACGGCGAGCGCCGCTGGATCTTCCCGTACCAGGAAAACGCGGACATGATGTTCAACTCCGCGCTGATGTACGAGCTGACCGTTCTGCGCTCGGCGGCTGAGCCGCTGCTGCTCCAGGTCGATCGCAGCACACCCTATTACATGGAGGCCAAGCGGCTGCTGTCATTCCTGAGCTGGGTGGAACCGCTCGTCACGACCGAGATCATCCCCGACAACTCCATCCTACGCGAGTTCGTCGGCGGCTGCATCCTCGACAACTACATCCCAGGCCAGCCGAGCTACAACGGCTGTTGAATCGACATACTGCCCGCACAGGGGCCAGGTCTGGGCCGGGGACCCCTGTGAGAGCAAAGGAGGCAGTCACAATCGGGGCCAATATGCTATCGTCAGGTAGTTGAAGCAGACTCGGACGAGACGGAATTTTGCGACATCCTATTCCTTTCCTTACTTCGCTGAGATGAAGTTCTCCCCCTGCCCCAGAAACGGGCAGGGAACCACAAGGAGACGTGACATGGAAACGTCAATGAGAGAGCTGATCGAGACGATTGCCAAAGCTATCGTCGAGGACCCGTCGCAGGTCAAGGTGACAGAGATCGAGGGCAACACGTCCATCATCTTTGAGCTGAGCGTGGCCCCCGAGGAAACCGGCCGCGTCATCGGGCGTAACGGGCGCGTCGCAAACGCGATGCGCACGCTGCTTCAGAGCATCGCCGCCAAAGAAGGCAAGCGCGTCACGCTCGAGATCATCTAGCACGCTCCGCGCGCTCCGGGCAGGCAACCCACCTCCCTGGCTATAATCAGGGCAGGTGTAATGGTTCCTGCGAAGGGAGACGAGATGGGCGAGAAGATGACGGTGAAGGAGATCGCGGAGCGCTGGAAGATGGGTCCCGAATGGGTCGAAGACCTGTGCCGGACGGGCACCCTGCCCGCCGAGCGCACGGCGGACGGGTGGCTCGTCAGCGAGGCGGACGTGCGCGAGTATGAGGCGCGCCAGTACGAGACCCGCAATCTCTACAACCCTGACGATGCGAACGAGCCGCCGGAAAGCATTAATCCCGGCTAGCAAATGTGAGGCTGCCGAGAAAAAGTTACAGCGCCGCGTATGTTACTTGACATACCGCGCCGAGTCGCTGTACGATGAGATCGAGAAATAGTCTAACGGCGCCGGAGAAAGCTCTAAGGCGCAGCAACATGGGTGCCTTAAGAGGCGAGTAACCAGCCGTTAGCTATCCAGCCCTCCAGATATTGCTATCTGGAGGGCTTTTTGTGTGGAGGTGCGGCTGGTGGTGAGTTGCGTTCACATGGAGTATTATGGATTCGATCATCGCCCGTGAGGCGAGGCCCACCTGACTGCCACCGTGCAGTCAAGGTTGCTATTTGCAGGGTACGGCAATTTCGTCCTGGGGACTCCATGCACCTAACACTCACTACCAACCCCATACATCCCCTGATGCGGGCTATCGTGCTGGCCAGTGTTATGCTCGTCTGCCTCTCGCCGGGCCTTCCCTCCGCGGCCCTGGCGCAGAGCGCGATCGGCGCGATCGACGTGGTTCGCATCGACGCCGGCGAGTTTCCGAACGTCACCGTGCACGCCCGCATCCTGGACGCGGACGGCCAGCCAGTCGAGGCCCTCAACCCCGATGACGTCATCCTGACCGAAGACAACAGCGAGGTTGAGTTTTCGCACCAGGCCGTTGACGCCGGGGCGCAGGTCGCGCTGGTCGCCGACCTCGGCGCGGGAAGCTCGGCGCCGGCAGCGTCGGGGCAGTCCCGCCTCGAGGAAATCCGCGCCCGGATCGGCGAGTACGTCGACGCGCTGGGCGACAACGACGCCGCGATGCTCATCGAGCAGGACGAGACCGGGCGGACGGTCGTCCAGGCCATGACGCCGCACAAGCCGACACTCCACGAGGCGGCGGAGAGCCTCGACGCCGAGCGCACGGCGAGCGTGCTCTCCAATACCTACGGGGCGATCCTGGCCGCGCTGGACGAGCTGGCGAATCTACCCGACGAGGGCAAGCCGCGCGCGGTTGTAGTGTTCACAGGGGGCGTGCAGAACGCCGGGCCCGTGACTTTCGACGAGGTCGTGGCGCGCTCGACGGAGCTGGGCATCCCGGTCTACCCGGTGCTGGTCAACAGCTCCGAGCAGCCGCTCAGCTTCACGCTGCAGACGCTCGCCGAGGCCACCGGCGGCGCGTTCCTCTACAGCATGCCGGAAGCCGACCTGAGCCCGGTGCTGGCCGTTATCGCCGAGCAGAGCATCCAGTACGAGCTGACCTACCGCTCGAACCAGGGCACGAGCGACGAGCGCACCGTGGCGCTGGAGACGCGCGGCGGCGGCGCCAATGCCCCGCGTGACTTCGACACCTACGCCGTCGAGATCGCGCCGCCCGAAGTCGTCGTCGATACACCCGAGGACGGCGAGATCATCGTGCGCGAGGCGGGCGAGGTCGGGCAGTCGCTGGATGAGGTCGAGCCGACCGAGGTTAGAATCGCTGCGCACGTGGAGTGGCCGGACGAGATCGAGCGGGACGTGCTGGGCGCGCAGCTCCTCATCGACGAGCAGCTCTACGGCGAGCCGGTGAGCGTGCCGGGCACCGTAGTCGAGTTTACGTGGGATGTCAGGCCCTTCCGCACGGCAGGCGAGACCGCCGCGCAGGTCCAGGTGCAGGTATCCGACGAACTGGGCTACTCGGTGACGAGCGAGCCGGTTGACGTCACGATTGATGTGCGCATCCCCGAGACTGCCGTCGAGGCGGAGGAAGCCGCCGCGGCAGCGGGCTGCATGGACGGCGCATCCGGCATCTTCGAGCAGGCGGAGTGCCTAGTGGCCGGGCTGCCGCTGCCGACGCCCTGGCTCCTGCTGGTGCCGGTGGTGCTCGTCGCGCTGCTCGTGTGGCAGGGCCGCGCGATCATGCTCGGCATCGGCAGCGCGATTAACGCCGTCATCGTCGGCGCGTTCACCCGGATCACGCATCCCGTCGAGGAGGAGCCCCCGCCGCCCCCGCCCGACGCCGAGGCATATGTCACCGTGGTGCAGGGCAGCCCCGGCATGGAAGGCGAGTCCTTCCCGCTGTACGCCGGGCACGTGACGCCGATGGGCCGCGACGCCGAGCAGTCAGACGTGGTGCTGCGGCCTGCCGACGCCCTGCTGATCGAGCGCAAGCACTGTGAGATCCGCCACGAGGACGGTCACTTCAAGCTGCGCGACTTCGCCAGCACCAGCGGCACGTACCTGAACGGCATCCGCCTGGAAGAGCTGGGCGCGGAGAACCTTGAGGATGGCGACGAGATCGGCCTGGGGCCGGTGGACGAGGGCGGCGTGCTGCTGCGCTTCGAGACGGTGCACAAGCGCAAGCCCAACGGGCGCAGCGCCGCCGCACAGGGCGCAGCCCGCACGAGGCAGTAGCCAGGGCCGGAGACTGTGCGTGTACGATGGCCCAGCGCATCGTGCAACCTGCCTCCGACCCCCTTCGCCCCTTCGGGGCACTTCCCCCTTTCAGGGGGCAGAGAGCGGTTTGCCGCGCATCAACAATAACCGGCACCAACACCTTCGCCCCCTCTCAGGGGGAGATGGGGTTGCGAAGCAACCTCAGAGGGGGTGGCAGGCTGTATGAACGGCCTACGTTGTTGTGAGTCAACAGGCATAAGGGCGGGTCTAATGATGCGCGATGCCGTCGATGCTGTGCATCGCACATCGACGCATCACGACCCGCCCCTGCTGGTATTGAGCTGGAATCAGTTAATTCCCCGCGATTGCGCCCTGCTCGAACAAATCCACGCAGTAATTGAACACCCCGTCGAGCAGGTGATCGTTCTCCAGCCGTGACGCCGAGTAGGCCACGATGCAGCGCAGCGAGCGCTCGCCCTGCGCCACCGTCACGACAGCCGCCTCGTTGACGTGCCAGCGGTCGCCGGGCCAGTCCTCGGGGCGCAGCAGCCCGTTCTTGCCGTACATGCTGATCTCAAGCTCGGGGTGGGCGATCTGCGCGCGAGCCAGCGCCAGCTCGATCTCCGTCGCCCGCTCGGGGTCGGGGATAGTCATGAGCTGCTTGGCCTCGACAATCGCGGCGAGCACGTCGGCGCGGTAGGCCTCCGGCGCCGGCTCACCCACCATCGGGTAGCCCTCCGTCGCAATCGCGCGGCTGATCGCGCCTTCAATCCAGTTGGGCGTCTCCAGAAACTCGTAGAAGGCCACCAGCGCGTCGAGCGTGATGGGGTTTGCCGCCACCCGCTCAGGGTCAAAGGCGGGGTCGCGCGGGGCCACGTTGAAAGACAGCATGTCGGACGTTGCGCCGTAGTTCCACTGCGTCAGCCCGACGCTCGGCGGCAGCCCGACGATGTCGTGCAGAAAGTCGTTGAAGCGGTCGAGCGTAACGGGGCTGCCGCGCTGCCCGCCGCTCTCGACGAGCACCGTCGCGGTCGCGGAGTTGGCGCTGCCCACGATCATGCGGTAGGCGCTCTCGGCGGTGCCGCCCTGCCAGCCGGTCATCGCGATCTGCGGGTCGCGGAAGATGGCGTACAGCAGCACCGGCGCTTTCATCGTACTGGCAGCGTTCTGCACCTTGTTGCCGCCGAAGTTCACTTCCAGATCAGGCCGTTCGATGGGCCGCACGACGATCCGCACGTACGGGTCGTTCGTCAGCCCGACGAGCGTGGCGATCTGGCGGTAGTGCTCGTTGTAAAGCTGGTCGTACGGGTCGGTGAAGACCTCGAAGGCGCTGTCGGCGGCGACGGCGGCGATCTCTTCAACCGCCACCTCGGCGGCGACTTCTTCCGCCAGCGGCTCGGGCACAGAGTCCACGCTCGCGGCGACGTCCTGTGCTGCCCCCGCCCCGGCGAGCGCCGGTGCGGCGGTCGGGGCTGCGGCTTCGACCGCTGGCGGTGGCCCCGGCGGCTCCGCAAAGACGAGGTACAGGGTGGCGGCTGCGAGCAGCAGCGCGACGAGCGTGAGGAAAAAGTCCGTGCCATTGCGGACGATTTTACGGGGCAAGATGACACCTGTGGTAAGTCAAGACCCGGCGTGATGAATCCAAGCGCAAGCTTACAGGCATCGATGGTGCTTGTCAAAGGGACGGCGGTCAGGGGTGGACGGGATCGCCGGACGCTGAAGCGTCCGGCTACGGGCGACGCGGCCTCCTGCGACCTTCCACCCGGCTCTGCGTAGAATATTGCAGGGACTGCGAACATTACCGGAACAAGGAGAAAACCGATGGGTCTCATGCGTGCCATCCTGTGCATTATCTTCCCGCCGCTGGCGGTTCTTGACCGGGGCTGCGGGACGGTGGTCATCGTCACTCTGCTCACCATCGCCGGCTGGGTGCCGGGCGCCATCGCCGCCCTGCTGCTCCACTATCAGGCCGCGGAAGCCAGCCGCATGCGCCGGGCTGGCTAAGGTGTGTATCCACCGTCGAAACCCCACCCCTGTCGGTCTGTGACCGACATCCCCTCCCCGCCAGCAGGGAGGGGATCATGCCAACTCCCTCCCCTTGCCTGCTGGCGGGGGATGGGGTTTGGCTGGACTTTGCACAGGTACTTTAGAGGCGACGACACTCTGAATCAAAAAGCCGGGGCTGCGCTGAGCCCCGGCTCTGTTTTTCCTTGCGCGCTTATCCACCGATCTGTGACATCACGCGGTTGGCGGGGATGATATCCTCTTCGAGCCCGTGCCCCCACGGCTTGTGCCACACGCCATCGCGGATGATGTCCTGCAGCTCGGCGACCGTCGCGCCGGCGCGCAGCGGCGTCAGCAGGTCAACCTCGCCCTCGCGCAGCAGGCACAGCCGCAGCCGCCCATCGGCGGTGAGGCGCGCCCGCGTGCAGGCCGCGCAGAAGGGCGCTGTCACCGAGCTGATGAAGCCGACCGTCCCGCGCGCGCCCCGCACCCGGTAGATCCGCGCCTCGCCGTCGAGACGCCCGTTGTTCACCGGGTCCAGGTCGCCGAGCGCATCGGCGACGCGGCCCATCACCTCTTCTTCGGTCACAATCTGGTTCTGGGCAAAGCCCGCGACCTCGCCGAAGGGCATCATCTCGATGAAGCGCACCTGCCAGTCGTTCTCTATCGTCAGGCGCGCCAGGTCGACGACGTCGTCCTCGTTGAACCCCCGCGCGACGACGGAGTTGATCTTAATCGGCAGCAGCCCCGCAGCTTCCGCCGCGCGGATGCCCGCCACCACCTTGTCGAGCTGGCCCCAGCGGGTGATGGCGTTGAAGCGGTGCGGGTTGAGCGTATCGACGCTAATGTTGCAGCGCGCCAGCCCCGCCTCGGCGAGCGGCTGCGCGAGGCGCTCCAGCAGGACGCCGTTGGTCGTCATCGACACTTCTCCGACGCCCGGTACCTGCTTCATCCCGCGCACCAGCTCGACGACGTTCTTGCGCACGGTCGGCTCGCCGCCCGTCAGGCGGTACTTGTCGAAGCCCATGCCCGCGAACACCTGCACCAGCTTGAGCACCTCGTCGTCCTGCATAATCTCCGCAGACGGCGCGAACGTCATGTCTTCCGGCATGCAGTACACGCACCGTAGATTGCAGCGATCGGTGAGGGATACACGCAGATAATGAATGTTGCGACCAAAGCGGTCTATGGGCATCAGAAAGACTCCGCTATTGCAATGAAGCGAATTTGGACGTTTGCTGCCGGAGGTAACGCCGGTGCTTCAAGTGTACGTGTGTACGCTCAAACCCACAGGTGCTAGTTGTCATGTAGCTGGGCTGACAACTTGCACTTGGCGGGCCGTTGGCCCTATTATATACTTTACTCTGAATTATTTACAATGTAAGTATGCTTTATCCGCCTGCCCCCTGGAAGCGCCACGTGACCGAGATCGAACACAGCGGATTTACCCGCTACCCCCTCCACAACCTCGCCCTGGGGCTGCTCGCCGTGGAGCCCAAGCACGGGTACGGGCTGTACCAGGACTTCGAGACGTACTTCGGCTCCATCTGGAAGGCCGGGCAGACGAAGTTCTACGTTGCGCTGACAACCCTCCAGGAGCAGGGCTACCTCGACGCGACACTCGAACCGCAGGAGAACCGCCCCGCCCGCAAGGTCTACCACCTCACCGATAAGGGCCGCGAAGCATTCCTCGCGTGGCTGCACGAGCCGATCTATTCGATGCGCGCGATGCGCGTCGAGTTCATCGCCAAGCTGCGCTTCTTCGACCTGCTTGGCAGGCCGGGCGGCGACGAGCTCATCGACCGGCAGATCGCCATCTACGAGAGCCTGCTCGCCGAGTGGGAGGCGGCGCGCTCGCCTGACGATTTTCAGGACCTCGTCAGGGATTACCGCATCCGGCAGGCGCGCGGCATCATCGACTGGCTGCAAGCTGCCCGGCGTAAGCTGTTCGGGTCCTGAGTGGAATCTCCTTTCCTGGTTCGCTAACCTTAAACCTTTGACTCTCTCAGTTAGCTCAACAAGGAGTACGTATGAAGCGAGTGTTGTTTGTCTCTCTGCTACTGGTGTTGGTGCTGGCCCTCGCAGGCTGTGCCACCGGCGCAGCCACGGAAGAGCCCGCCGCAGAAGAACCGGCCGTTGAGGAACCTGCTGACGAGGAACCTGCTGAGGCAAGCACGGGCGACCGGCTGATCCTCTCGACGACGACCAGCACCGCCGACTCGGGCCTGCTGGACTACATCCTGCCCGACTTCGAGGAGCGGAGCGGCCTGGAAGTCGACGTGATCGCCGTCGGCACCGGGCAGGCGCTTCAGATGGGCGAGGCTGGTGACGCCGACGTTGTGCTCGTCCATGCCCGCGCGCTGGAGGACGCATTTGTCGCCAACGGGCACGGCACCGAGCGCTACGACGTGATGTACAACGACTACATCATCATCGGCCCATCCGCAGACCCTGCGGGGATCGGCGGCATGGACAAAGCGGCTGAGGCGTTCAGCATGATCGCCGAGGCTGAAGCACCCTTCATCTCTCGCGGTGACGACAGCGGCACGCACGTCAAGGAGCAGGCAGTCTGGGAAGCGGCCGGCATCGAGCCCTCGGGCGGCTGGTACCAGTCTGCCGGGCAGGGCATGGGCGCCGTGATCACCATCGCCGGTGAGCAGGGCGGCTACACGCTGAGCGACCGCGCGACGTTTGTCGCGTTCCAGGCGGAGTCCCCAGACACAGACCTGGAGATCCTGGTCGAGGGGGACCCGATCCTGTTCAATCCCTACGGCGTGATCCCGGTCAATCCGGAGACGCATCCCGGCGTCAACTACGAGGGCGCCCAGCAGTTCGCCGACTGGATCACATCCCTCGAAGCGCAGGAACTGATCGCCAGCTTCGAGGTCAACGGCCAGCAGCTCTTCACGCCAGACTCCGAGCAGTGGCGGGCGGAGAACGGCGGCTCCTAGAAGATCTAGCAAGACTGGAAGCGAACGCATATCCTCGGGGCGCGAACTCGACGCCCGGAACCCTGACGCAGGGGGCGGGACCACCCATTCCGCCCCCTTTGGCTGTTGGTGCACACCGGGCACCAGTCCAGGAGGTGAGATATTAGCACGATTATCGACGGGCTGCGGGAGGCTCTGCGCCTGATCGCAGCTCTTGACCCAATTGTCGTGGAGATCGCGGCGCGCTCGCTGCGGGTGACGGCCATCGCCCTCGCCATCAGCACCGTTCTGGGCGTGCCGCTGGGCTCATGGATGGCGCTGCACCGCTTCCCCGGCAAGCGCATTTTCACCGCCATCATCTACACCGGCATGGGGCTGCCGCCGGTGGTTGTCGGGCTGATTGTGTACCTTGTCCTGTCGCGGCAGGGCCCGCTTGGCAGTCTTGCCTGGCTGTTCACAGACCGGGCAATGATCGTGGCGCAGGTCATCATCGCGATCCCGCTGATCATCGGCGTGACGATGAGCGCCGTGCTGGCGGTCGATCCGTCGCTCGGGCCGCAGCTCCGGGCATTGGGCGCGACGCGCCGCCAGGCCAACCTGGCGGTGGTGCTGGAGGCCCGCATCGGCGTGATCGTCGGGCTGGTGGCGGGCTTCGGCTCGATCATCTCGGAGGTCGGCGCGGTGATGCTCGTCGGCGGCAACATCGAGGGGCGCACCCGGGTGCTGACGACTGCCGTCGTGCTGGAGACTCGCAAAGGCAACTTTGACCTGGCCCTCGCCCTCGGTATCATTCTGCTGGCCCTGTCCTTCATAGCCAACTTCGTGATGGTCCTCGGGCAGGGGCGGCTCCGCGAGCCGACTGCCTGATGAAAAGTGAGAAGCGCGATTGATGACGACGTACACACTGAAAGACGTTAAACAGATATACGAGGGGCGCGAGGTGCTTAACGTCCCCTCGCTGGAGATCCAGCAGGGCGAAGTGCTGGGCATCGTCGGGCCGAGCGGCGCGGGCAAGAGCACGCTGCTGCGCCTGCTGGCGCTGCTGGAGGCTCCCGCCGAGGGCACCGTCGCCCTGAACCTGGGCAGTGAGACGGTCACTCGCGAGACGGCGACGATCAAGCAGCGCCGCCAGATCGCGATGGTGTTCCAGCGCCCGGCGCTGCTCAG
>CAZDLX010000049.1:0-20328 GCA_964506005.1 uncultured Anaerolineae bacterium
CATGTACTCGGGCGCTCCGAGCGGCTCCCCCTGGCCCTCCCCGCTGTGGGCGGCGATCAGGGCCAGCCCGAAGTCGGTGAGCACCGCCTGCCCGCTGCGCGTGATGATCACGTTCTCAGGCGAGAGCGTGCGGTGCAGCACGTCATGCCGGTGCGCCTCTTCCAGCGCCGCGGCGATCTGCCGTACGATGAAGGTGATGTCCTCAGGAGTGAAGTGCTCGCCCGCCGCCTGGGCCTCGGCGAAGTACTCGCTGAGCGGCGTGCCGGCGATGTCCCGCACGATCAGGTAGTGACCGCCGTTCGCCTCGCCGAAGTCGTAGACCTGCGCGATGTTAGGGTGGCGCAGCCGGGCGGCGTTCCGGGCCTCCCGCTGATAGCTGCTGGCGAGCGGGCTTGCCTCGGGCCCGGCGGATACCAGCTTGATCAGCACGTCGAGCCCGGCTTCGGCGCTGCTGCCCCGGTAGACGTCGGCAGCGGGCCCGCTGCCCAGGAAGTCAGTGATGCGGAATGGGCCGAGCTGCTGCCCGATCAGGTCTCCAGCCACAGGTGCCTCGGAAGATGCTGGTGCGCGGATGAATTGCTGTGCCAAGTATAGTAAAGGCCCCACACGTCTGCCAGCCCCGGTGGCTGGGACGCTGGTCATGGGGTGGGGAAGTGACAGCAAAGCGCCCCGCCACCGGCGGAGCGCTCGCTTCGTAATATTCTGCTTCGTCTAGCTTGCTGCTTTGCTTACCGGGCTACTTGCCCTTCTTCTCGCCCGGCAGGAAGAGATTCATCTTGGTTCCGCAGACCGGGCATTCGCCCTTTGCCTGGCGGCGGCCCTGCGCATTAGTGACAACTTCGGCGTCCTTCATGGGGCGCTTGGTCTTACACTTCACGCAGTAAGCAGTATATTCTTCGCTCATACAATACCTCCTGTTCGGATACGCATGTTCACAGCGTACACGATTACGCATAGCCCCGCAACAGAACATGGCCCAAAATGGGCACAAAATGAGGGCATTTTGGCGAATTCACGCTCAAAATGCCCTCAGATGCGATGGTATGTGAAATAAAGCGTGTAATCTAGCGAGTTTACGCCTCGCCAGCCGCACCGGCGCGGCGCAGCTTGTTCTCGACCATTTCGACGGTTTCCTGCATGCTCGCCTCGATATACGGGAAGACGAGCCACCCGTTACCGAAGCCGAACAGCGCGCCTGTCAGCGCACGCAGAAAGGGCGTGCTCTCACGCACCGGGTACCAGCCCAGCCCGAAGGCGTTGAACGGCGGATTGGCGAAGTACTGGCTGAAGCCGTCCAGCCCGATGGGCACGATGGCGATCAGGATGTACGCCCAGAACGGCAGCTTCGGGACGGTTATTCCCGCCCGCTTGAGCGCGATGAACGTCACCCCGGTCAGCGCCAGCGTCGCGTAGATGGCGACGTCGCGCTCGCAGAAAGCGACCTTCCAGCCCATGCGCTCGCTGCCCCGGAAGCGTTTGGCGGCGTAGATCAGGTCCGAGTCCAGCTCGTTGACGTCGATGCCGTCGAAGGCGGGCTCGGCGGCGGCGTACGTCTCAAACGGCTCCAGATGATCGACCCCGGCGCGCGCCCTGGGATAGGCCGCCTGGTCGCCGAACAGGAACCACGACCGGAACGCGAACTGGTGGCACACCGGACTGTACACGGTGTAGATCACGTTGGCGACGCTGTCTGCGCCAGCGTTCATGGCGACCGGCGCGAAGAATGGCACGGCGGCATACAGCCCTACGATGGTGCTGAGCACCGCCAGCCAGTGCCGCGCCAGCCACAGGATCGCCCGGTCCAGCCCGATGACGACCTCGCGCTTGCGCCCGGTGACGCGCCGCGTCGCCCGGACCTCGTCATCCGCCGACTGGGTGATGAGCAGCGCCTTGACCGCGTCCCAGTCCAGCGGTGCGGAGAACTCCATCCCATCGATCCCGATCACCGGGATGCGCGTACCGTATGCCTGCTCCAGGCGCGGGTCGGTCGCAATGTCGATCTCGATAAGGTTCAGCGGCAGGCTCTGGCCAAGCGTGAGAAGCTCCGCTCTGGCTTCGTCGCACAGCTCACAGTCGTCCCGCGTAAATAGAGTTACGTCTACTGCCACAGTCACCGCTTTCTAGTGCTCTTGTGCCGGTTATTGAAGGGTTATACCTGATACCCGCGTCTGATCACAAAACAGGGGCCACGCCGGTGCCCGGCGTGCCCCTGGGCGGTGCGGCGGCTTGGTGCCGTTACCTGCCGCCGCCGACGAGGTTCACCAGCCACTCGTCGATGGCGATGGTCAGGTCGGTGTTGCCGGCCAGCGGGGCCAGCAGGCGCTGCATCGCGCCGCTGAAGACGAGCACGCCGACGCCGATGAGGAGCACCCCGCTGACGATCTCGATCACCCGCATGTGCTTCTGCAGCCGGCGCATGCCGCCCGCCATGCGGTCGAGGAGCAGGGCGGTCAGCAGGAACGGGATGCCCAGCCCCAGCGCATACGCGCCGAGCAGCACCGCCGCGCGCGAGGCGGAGCCCGTGCTCGCGCCGAGCGTCAGCATGGCGGCCAGGATCGGGCCGAGGCACGGCGACCAGCCCGCCGAGAACGTCACACCCATGAACAGCGAGCCCAGGTAGCCAAGCTCGTGCTTGGGTTTGGTCTGGCGGCGGGTGTCGTAGTACAAGAACGGGATGCGGATGACGCCCATCGTGTGCAGGCCGAGCACGATGATCAGCAGGCCGCCGATGCGCATGATCCAGTCCGACGCCTGCAGAAACTGGCGCCCAAGCTGCCCGACGGCCCCTGCCGTGATGCCGAGCAGCACGAAGACAATCGCGAAGCCGAGCACAAAGAACAGCCCGTGCAGAAAGACAATCGAGCGGGAGGGCGCTGTCTGTGCGGGTGCCTGGCTTCCTGCCGGTGCGCCGGCACCCGCCACGGCGAGCGTGCTGCTGGCGGTATTGGCGGCCTGCCCGGTCAGGTAGCCGATGTAGGCCGGGACGAGCGGGAGCACACACGGCGAGATGAACGACATAAAGCCAGCCAGTAGTGCCAGCGGCAGGGTAACAGCTGATGGGTCAATCATAAACGCAGAAAACTCCTGAAGTCCGTCGGTCGGGTCTGGATGAGCGTGCCTTACCTCTGTTGGATGCGGGTGGACGCCACCGGGTTGCAGCCGGTGTGCCCCGCACCGTCGAGAATCAGGGCAGGCGCTCCAGCTCCTCGACGCCCTGCTCGGTGAGACGGCGCTCCAGCCGGTCGATCTGGGCGTTCAGGCGGCGCGAGTCGCGCAGCAGCACGAGCAGCAGCCACAGGATAACGCCGCCCCACAGCACGGCGTTGGCAATCGCGATGATCACGAGCGGGTTCATCTGAGAGGTCTCCTTTGCGTGTTCAGGCCATTTGTAACGCACCTTCGCCGGGTTTTCCAGTTTATGTGGGGAGCCCAGCCGACAATTGCAGGGGCGGGTCTCAAACCCGCCCCTACGAGTGCATTTTCGTCTCGGAAGCCGTCTCTGCTTAGAACACCGTGATGCGCGTCGCGAGGTCGCGGTCGTGCTCGTCGGTGAAGTGCGCCTCGACGTCGTGGCCGGTGTACGGCTCGACCCAGCGGTAGAGCCACTTGGCTGCCTCGCTGGGGACGTTCACGCAGCCGTGCGAGCGCGGGCGGCCGTAGTCGTTGTGCCAGTACGTGCCGTGGAACGCTACGCCGCTGGCCGTGAAGAACGTGCACCAGGGCACGCCGGGCAGGTCGTAGCGGTCGTTGATGGACTCGCCGCCGGTCATGCGGCGTGAGGGGCGTTTGTGCCACACGCGGAACTGCCCGCGCGGCGTGAAGAACTCGTGGCGGCGGCCCGCGTCGTCGTTGAAGGCGGTGCCCGTCGCCGCGCGGGTCGAGAAGACCGGGCGGTCGTACTCGTAGCAGGTCACGACCTGGTTCGTGAGGTCAACCTCGATGCGCTTTTCGTCGGGCGGCACATCCGGCGAGATCGGGGCGAACTCGCTCTTGCGGATGCGCCGGACGTGCGCCGCCTGCACCCACCACTGCGCCCCCGGCTTGGCGTCGTCGAAAAGCCGGTACCAGGCTCGCCCGTTCTCCTCGTCCTGCCGGTCGATCACGCGGAACACCGCGCCGTAGGCCATGTCATAGTAGCGCACCGACTTGAGCTTCGGCTGCCAGTGCTGCCAGGAGGTCGGCACGGTGATCTCGCCCCAGAAGCCGCGCCCGATGGTGTCTTCAGGCTCGTTGTAGCGCTCGTAGCACGGCACAATCCACGAGGAGTGGATCAGGCCATCGCCCACGTTGAACCACAGGTCATTGTGCTCGTAGCCCCAGCGCAGAACCGGGTGGTGAACCGCGCCGTAAATGGGCACGACCTCCGAGTAGTTGATGCGCCGCACAATGGTGTCGTTGTAGCGCTCCGGGTCCTCGACGACCGGGATGCGCCACGTCTCCGCCCGCCCAAGCAGCGGCGGGTTGTCGTACAGCTCGTTGAACGACTGCAGCTCGTCGTACGGGACACGGACCCGCCCGCCGGGGTTAGGAAGCTGCTCGTCCCCGGTGTTGTCGGCGGTGCTGTCCTGCGCGCGGACGGGCCGGGCAAAGCGCCCCGCGAGCGCGGCAGCACCCGCCGCCGCGCCGAGTTTCAGCGCCCCTCTCCGGTTCAGCAAGTGATGAGTCATCGATGATTCCTGCCATCCGGCCTGACGTAAACGATTGTGGACTCATTCTGGCATCAAGGGCGACCGCAATGCAAATCGGCCGCGTGCTATTCCGCTGGCAGCTTGCTCTCCACGAGCACAAAGGCCAGCATCGCGCTGAGGGCCGCCAGCCCGGCGCAGATGAAGGCGATGGTGCGGAACGCCGCGACGAACGCCTCGTCAATGGCGACAGCCACCTGCTCCGCGGCCGGCTGGCTCAGGCTGGCGGGCGGCGAGGTGTTGCCGAGGTTCGCGGCCTGCTCCATGAGGGCCTGCTCCGCCTCGGCGGGCAGCTCCAGCGGCTGGACGCGTGCTTCCAGCCCGGCGTCAAACCGGATGAGCATCAGCGCGCCGAAGACGGCGATGGCCAGCACGGCGGCGGTCCGGGCGATAGCGTTGTTCACGCCCGACGCTACGCCTGCGTAGCGCTCGCCGTGGGCGCCCATTACCGTGGCGGTCAGCGGGGCGACTGTCACGCCCATGCCCAGGCCAAACATGAGCGTCGCCGGGAAGAACGTCGTCCAGTAATCGGCGGGGCCGCCCGTCCGGCCCGGCAGCCCGTAGAGCACGAAGCCCACCGCCGCGATGAGCGGCCCGACGGTCAGCGGCAGGCGCGGCCCGAAGCGGTCCACGAGCCCGCCCGCCCAGCGCGAGACGGCCGCCAGAATAATGGAGAACGGCAGGAACGCGAGGCCCGCCAGCGTCGCGCGGTAGCCCTGCACCTGTACGAGGTTGAGCGGCAGGAACACCGTGAGCCCATTCAGCGCGGCGTAGAGGAAAAACGTGAGCAGGTTGGCGCCGGTGAACGTGCGCGACTTAAACAGGTGGGGCGGCATCAGGGGCTCGGGACAGCGCGTCTCGATCAGAACTGAGGCGACGATCGCGATGGCGCCCGCCCCGAGGGTTATGATTACCAACGGGTCGCGGAGCGCCGCCTGCACGCCGCGCTCGCCGGCTGTAATCAGGCCGTAGGTGAGCAGCGCGAGCCCCGCCACGATGAAGGCCGCCCCCGCGATGTCCAGCGGCCCGTGGCGCGTCTGGTCGCGCGTCTCAGGCACCCGGCGCAGCGTCAAAAAAAGCGCGGCCGCTGCCAGCGGCAGGTTGAGGAAGAACACCCCGCGCCAGAAGCCCGCGTCGGCGAGTGCGCCGCCCAGCGCCGGGGCGACGAGTGTGGC
The DNA here is from genome assembly GCA_964506005.1 of uncultured Anaerolineae bacterium. Taxonomy (GTDB): domain Bacteria; phylum Chloroflexota; class Anaerolineae; order Aggregatilineales; family UBA3940; genus UBA3940. Next base: position 5,861 of record CAZDLX010000049.1, read on the forward strand.
GATGGTTGTGAAGGCAGACCACGTGCCGATGGCCCGCCCCCGCTCGTCGGCGGGGAACGTGGCGGTGATGATTGACAGGCTGCCGGGCACCATCAGCGCGCCGCCGACGCCCTGCACCGCCCGCGCTCCGATCAGAAAGCCAGCCGAAGGTGCGAGCCCGCAGGCCAGCGACCCCAGCGCGAACAGCGCGATGCCAGTGGCGAACACCCGCCGCCGCCCCAGCCGGTCGCCAAGCGCCCCGCCGACGAGCAGCAGCGAAGCCAGCAGCAGCAGGTAAGCGTTGACGATCCACAGGAGCTGCGTGCCCGTCGCGTCGAGGCTTGCCTGGATGACGGGCAGCGCCACGTTGAGCGCAGTCCCGTCGATAAAGGCCATGCTCGATGCCAGAATGGTGGCAACGAGCACCCAGCGCCCCTCTGCCTGCGCGTAGGGCCGCTCGCGCGTGTCGGCGACTTCCATGTTAGTCTGTTGTCCTGTGCAGCCGGGATCCCGGCAGAACGTGAGAGACGAGCCGTGAATACACCGCACGCATCGCGTGTGCGGTGTGCCAGACGCATACCGAGATCGTACTGAACGCAGGGGCAGATTGCACGTCTCGACCGGCGAGAGCACGCCGGTCGGGGCTAAGGTGCTGCTGTCAGGTTGTCGTCAAACGCCAGAACCCCCTCCCGACCTTACTTCGCCTGTTCTCTCCTCCCCTGCAAAGGGGATGTAGCCGGGCTTGCGGAGCAAGCAGGGCGGAGGGGGTTTTGGGCAAAGGCAGCTCTCGAAAAAAAACCTAGTCCACGACAATAATGGGCGTGCCCGGGTCTGCCGAGCTGCCCGCTGAAGCCTCGCCGTAGCCTGCAACGGGCTCTACCCAGCGGTAGAGCCAGCGGGCATCCTCGGGCGTGACGTTCAGGCAGCCATGCGAGCGCGGGCGGCCATAGTCGCCGTGCCACCACGTCCCGTGGATGGCGTGGCCCATCGTCGTGAAAAAGACGCTGAATGGCACGCCGGGCAGGTCGAAAAAGTCCTCGTCACCCACCGCATCGCCGCCCATCACCGGGTCACCGGGATCGGTGTACATGTGGCGCGATGGCTGCTTGTAGACGACGGCGTGCTCGCCCTTTGGCGTGGGGAAGCCACCTGCCCCTGAGGACGTCAGCGTGCTGAACACCAGCTCATCGCCTTCGAAGCACTCGATGCGCTGCGTGGACAGCGTGACGACCATCTTCTTGTCTGCGCCCGGGTTGATCGGCTCGAAATCTCTGGCGGTGAGACGCCGCATATGGCGGCCCAGCACAAACACCGGCGGGCGCTCGGGCTTGTCGTCAAGAGCCTTATACCACACGTTGTCTTCACGGTCCCTGACGATGTCGATCACGCGGTGCACGCTGCCGAAATAGTGCGTCACCGGTACGCGGTTGCCGAAGAACTCGTCGTGGACCTGCACCCCGTTCGGCTCGGTGCGGGGCACGGTGAACGGCACGATGACCTCCGCCCAGAAGCCCGGTGCGCCGTCGATCTCCTCGTCCATCTCGGTGACGATCTGCGGCATGCGGTAGGGCTTAATGGGCTGCACGCCGGAGGTATACAGATAGCCCCGGTCGATGCGGTACCACAGCGTATTGTTCGGGTTGCCACCCTCGTGGTGCAGAACCTCTAGTACGGGCAGAACGGTATCGGCGTGGATGAACTCCACGACCGGCATGTTGAGCCCCGGCTCCTCGCGGATGGGGTAGCCTGCCCAGGCGATGCGGGCCCACAGGTCGAGCGAGGCCTCCCGTCGCTGGATGAAATCGAACTCGTCGCCCGTCAGCCCGTGAGGGGCAGGCAGCGGTGTCTGCACGGCGGCGCGGGTCTGCTTTACGATGAAGGTCGGGAGCGCCAGCCCCGCGGCGGCGGTGGCGGTGGCGGCCAGAAAGCGCCGCCTGGAGAGAGAGCGTGTCATGAGTCCGGTCTTCCTCAACAAGTCGTGCTTACGCCCGGCGTGATTCTCCAGGGATTATAGCATCGCGGCCTCTAGAGGCGAATAAAGCCTGAACGACAGATAGCACAGATTGCACAGAGAACGCAAAGCGATACTCCCCTCTCCCACCGGGGGAGGTGCCGGGGTGGGGGCCAGCCCACGGATGGCACCAATGCTTTCATTCGTGGCTTCACTTGTTTTCTGTGCTATCTGTGACATCGGTGGACTCATCACCTCACCGCTACGGCATCTCGTCCCAATCGACGTCGACGACGTATTTTGAGAGGTAGCTGCGCAGCATCTCGTAGGTGGGGTAGGGGATGATGCCGCCCTTGTCGGCGCTGAAGTAGCTTCGCAGGCGGACGCCCGGCTCGTCGTCGGGATTGCGGAACGGGTCTTTGCCGTCGACGAGCACGGTCGGCGAGCCGACAAAGTCCCAGTCCCAGGCCTGGTCGTCGCTCTCACACAGCCAGTAGTAGAACTCGCCATCCAGCCCCAGGTCGCCGAGCACCTGGTCGACGAGGAAGGCGGTCTTCTCCCAGGATGTGCAGCCTGCGATATAGACGATATCAATCCGTACCAGCGTCATGCTGTCCCTGCTGTTGGGCGGTGTACCTTGTTGCCAGCCGCGGTATTCTCGAATTGTACCCGCCAGCGCCCCGGCTGCTAGTTGCCTTCGACGAGCTGCCATGCTTCGCCATCGTGCGTGACATTGAGCGTGCGGACCTGTGGCCAGGTCTGGATGGCCTCGACGGTCGCGGCGTTCTCGCCCGTCAGGGTGATGCGCTGCGCCTCGTAGCCGATCTGCCCCAGGCGAGCGGCGATCTGCACGAATGTGCCCAGCGGCTCACGCGTGAAGTCTCCGTCTTCGAGCGTCGCTTCCAGGGCGTCGATCAACGCTTCCGCCTCCTCGTAGCGGCCCTCCTGCAGGGCGCTGTGCGCGCTAACAAAGGCGGTCTCCAGCGCGACGTTGTACAGCGTCGCGGGCTCGCGCATGTACTCTGACACCTGCGCGGCGGCGATGCCCTCCTGCGAGCTGGGGATGACTTCCTGGTAGGCGGCGTGAAGCGACTGGTAGCGGCGGATCGTGTTGTAGAGCCGGATGGTAAGCTCCAGATCGGTCGCCTGCGCCCCGGGGACCTGCTCGCCGAGCCAATCCCGGAAATCCCTCTCGACCTGGTTCAGGTTGACACCATACACTCGCCGGAGGGCGACGTCGAGCCAGGCGGCTGTGGAGCCCGCCTGGATGCCTTCAGCGCCGTACAGCGCCAGGAAGTCCGCCATGCCGTAGGTGTCCACCAGGTACGACACCAGCGCTGCGGCTTCGAGATAGGCGGTTTCGTGCTGGTAGCCCCGGAAATCGTTGGCCAGGTCGACCAGCGGGACGTACAGCCCTGAATCAAGCAGGGCCGCCGCTCGCTGAGCCAGAGGCTGGGGCTGGAAGTGTCCGCCTGCGGCATATACGGCTGCACCCTCAGAGAGAAGCGTGGGGGTAGCCCCGGTGCCGATGCTGCGCAGCGTCCAGTGGGCCGCCTCGTGGCGCAGTGTCGTCTCCAGATTGAGGTTGGTGTAAGCGCGGTCCACGTAAGTGATGACCACGTCGCCGCTGACGTACGCGCCATTGCCCCACACGTTGTCAAGCAGCGTGATGGGCACGGGCTTGTTGGCGGCCAGCATGCCGAAGGTGGCTTCTACCTGGCTGAACGCCTGATCGATGGCGATGTCCAACTCGTCGATGTCACGCCCCGCCGCCGTGGACGTGATATAGCTGATGCGGCAGCAGGCGTTAACGCGCTGCGCCCAGCGCGCCGTCTCCTCGTGCGGCGGCCGCGCGTCGGCGGCTTCAAGCGCGACAAAGGCGCTGAGCGTCTGCGGCTCGCCCTCTTCACGTTCCAGAGCCAGTGTTAGTGTGTGCTGGCCGGGCGCGACGTCTATGGTGTCCCATGCCCAGCGAAACACGATCGCATGGTCTCGCAGCGGGCTCAGAGCGATGAAGGGCTCCGCATCGAGCCGGCTGCCGTCTACCGAGAGCACGGCCTGCGGCGGCCTGTCGAGCTGATCGGCGTTGACGACGGCTGCCTCGACCGTGATCAGGTCGCCGACGAAGTGACGCGGGCCGGGAAAAACCCTCACCTCACCGGTCAGCCACGGGCCTTCCGGCGTGGGTTCGGCAGTTTGCTGTAGGGGGCGCGGCGTGGGCAGAACGACCGGCTCGACCGTCGCCGTGGGTTCGGGCGCCGCCGGCTGTGCGGCCGCCGCGGCCTCTACCTCGGCCGTTTCTATTGGCGCGGGCGGTGCCCCGCTGCGAGGTGCAATGCCTGCATTGGCCGCACCGCAGGCGGTGAGCAGCGCGGCGAGCAGCACTGCGGCCAGTCGTCGGCTCATGATAGTTCCTCGGCAAGCTCGGCGTTCAGACGTGCCTCCTCTTCGGCGGCAGAGGTAATCTCGCCGTCCAGCCATGCCCGCCGCAGCCGTTCGAGAATGGTGCGGTAGGCCGGGCCGGGCGGCAGCCCGCGCGCTTTGAGCGTCTCGCCGGTGGCAACCGGTGTGATGTGCCGCAGGCGGCGGGCGTAGTCGACGACGGACGCACGCGCCTCGGCATTATCGGAAGCCGCCCACAGCGCCGCCAATACCTCGTCCGTGGCGCGGCTGAGCAGCGCGTCGAGCGCGCTGGGGCTTGGCGGGCTGGCGATCACGTCCGCGCGCCGCCGCAGCCTGTCGAGCAGCACGAGCGCGTCAACCGTGCGCCGCCGGACGTGCAGGCGGCCGCAGACCTCGTAAGTGGCGGCCAGCGGCAGCCGGTACGTCATCACGGCGAAGTAGGCGAGCTCCAGGTCGAAACCGTCGCACAGCTCGGGCCACAGGGGGCGGGCAATCGCCTCTCGCAGCGCAGGGAACGCGGCCAGCAGCCACGCATCGCAGCTCAGCGAGGGATGGATGTGCGCCAGCACGCCGAGCTCGTCGAGCCGGCACAGCACGCGCTCGGGCTCGCCCTCATGAAGGATCAGCTCGATCTCATGCTTGAGCCGGTCCCCCGTAACCTTTTCCAGCAGCGGCAGCGCGTCGTGGATCAGCTCCTCGGTGCGCGGGTCGATGCTGAAGCCGAGCCGCTGTTCGAACCGCGCCGCCCGCAGAATGCGCGTCGGGTCGTCGGTGAAGCTCAGGCTGTGCAGCACGCGAATGATGCCCGCCCTCAGGTCAGCCTCGCCCCCGTAGAAGTCGAGAAGCTGGCCGAAGTGGTGCGGATCGAGCCGGATGGCCAGCGTGTTAATCGTGAAGTCCCGGCGGTGGATGTCGTGCTTGATACTGCTGCGCTCGACCTCCGGGAGCACCGTCGGGGCGTCGTAGAACTCGGTACGGGCGCTGGCGAAATCGATGTGAGCCGGCAGAGCGCTCATATCCTCCGGCGGCTCGACGTCCAGCGCCCTGGCGATCCGCCGCCACACCGCCCGGTTGAGCAGCCACTTGCCGGTGCCGAAGCGTGAGTGCGAGCGGGTATCGCCGCCGAAGCGGTCCTGCAGGGCCCGCGTGAGCGCGATGGCGTTGCCCTCGACGACGAAGTCCACGTCGGTCGTCGGGTGGCCCAGCAGCAGGTCGCGCACGAAACCGCCCACCACGTACAGGCTGAAATCCATCTCGTCGGCGGCGCGCCCGATCTCGCGTACCAGCGCCATCAGCAGCGGCGGCAGCGCACCTTCGAGCCGCCGGGTGATGTCCTCGCGCCGGGCATGTGCCGGCCCCCGGTGTCCCATGTGCTTGATCAGGTCCGTGCGCGTCACCACGCCGGAGATGCGGCCTTCCTCGTCGAGCACGGGGATCTGCCCCCAGCCGCTCTGCATCATGACCTGCTGGAGCTTCGCAATCGAGTCACCGGGCTGCACCCCGACCTCGCCCGCTTCCATAATGCGGTCGATGCGGATGCCTTCCAGCCCGTGATCCAGCGCCCGGTCGACTGCCCGGCGGGTGAGCAGGCCGACGACACGCCCGTCGTCCACCACCGGGAAGCCCTCGTAGCCGCGGCGGCGCATCGTGCGGTCGGCGTCGCGAGCTTTGGTGGCAGGGGCCAGCGTGTGCACGCCGTGTGACATCAGATCGGCGACGGTCAGGGCAGGCTTTACCGTGCGGTACAGGTAGGCGCGCAGTGCGTCAGCCGCTTCGTCGAGCGTCTGCTCGCGCAGAATCGCTGCCGAAGCGCGGGCGTGCCCGCCGCCGCCGAACTGCTCGGCAACCTCCCCGACGTCGATGGCGTCAACCGTGCTGCGCGCCACAAGCTGGACGTGCTGACCGAGATTGATCAGCAGGAACACGGCATCAGGGTCGAGCAGGTCGCGCAGCTTGTGGGCGAGCGTCGCCACCTCTTCGGTGAGGTCCGGAGCGTCCGCCGCCGCGATGACGACCGAGTAGCCCTCGATGTTGTACGTGCGAGCGTTCTCCTGCAGCCGGTCGAGCGTCTCAAGCTGCTCCTCGCTGAGAGGGTGCTGCAGGAAGTCCTGCGCCACGTCGAGCAGCGCACCCTGTTCGAGCAGCCACGCCGCGGCGTAGGCGTCGCGTGGGGTGGTCGTCGCATAGGTCAGCGAGCCGGTGTCCTCGTAGATGCCAAGCAGCAGCGTGGTCGCCTCGATGGGCGTGAGCGGCAGGCGCGCCTCGCGGATGCGCTCGACGAGGATGGTCGTCGTCGCCCCGACGGGCTCAATCGTCACCTGCCAGCCGCTGTCCAGCCCGTCCCGGCGCGCATGGTGGTCGATAACCTGCACGACGGTGTCGTCTGTCATGCCGCGCGGCGTCTGGAGCGTCTGCGTATCGACGATGAAGATGCGCGTGATGGGTTCTTTCGGCAGATCTTTGAACTCGATGAAGGGCAGTTCTTCCCAGTAGAGCCGCGTGAAGTGACGCACGTTGCGGTTGGTGCGCTGTGGCAGAAGCGGCCTGGCTTCGGGGCGCAGCTTGTGCGCGGCAAGCTGGGAGGCCACCGCGTCGAAATCGGCGTTATCGTGCGTCATGATCAGCTCGGTCATGGCGCAGATTTTAGCTGAGCGGGGCGTTTCGGACCACAGGGCGCCACGGCGGGCGGGTGCCCATCGCCACGCTGATCAGGAACAGGCCCAGGATCACCAGGCCGCTGGCGGCGAGCAGGTAGCTGTCCGTCGTAATGCGGCGCTCCAGCACACCCTGCTGTGGCGCATCCGGCGGGTAGGCCACTTCGACGGTTGTGCCGGGGACGTAGGGCGCAATGGCGCTCTCGGCTTGTTCGCGGGTGGGGTAGCTGAGGTCCGCCAGTAGATTGAGCATACTGCCGGTGTACGTCTCACCCCCGGCGGTGTAGGTGTACGTGACGACCGGACGCCAGCGCTCGGCAGTGGTGCCGCGCCCCAGGTAGGTCTCCTGGTCGATCCGCGCTTCTGTCACTTCGCCGGTTGTGGTCGGCCAGTTCGCGCTGGCCGCAAGGCGGACGATCTGGCGGCCACCGATGAGGAGGGCGCTGAGACCGGTAATGCCGACGAGCAGGGTATAGATGATCAGCCCGCGCCGCTCAGCCTGCAGCGTGGCCTCGCCGCGAGCCTCGGCAGGCAGGCGCTCATAGCGCGGGCGCCAGATCGCGACTGCCGCCCATGCGTAGGCGGCCAGCAGCACTAGGCCCACGACGACCATCACGAGCAGATTCGCCGGCATCATTCACCCCCGATTTTGTGCGACGTCCTACCTCCAGTATAACCCAATACAGGCCCATAGAATCGAAGACCCGCCCAGGCAGGCGGGTCCAGAGCAGCGGCGGTGCTGCGCCCCTACTCGTTGTTGCGGGTGCCGAGCGGCTCGAACTGCTGCTCGCCGGTCGTCTCCATGCGCGGGCCGGTCTGCACCATCGGGTGGCCGCCAGCCTCAGGCATGACGACACACAGGGCGATGTAGACCAGCACGCCGAGCCCGTTACCGGCTAGAGTCAGCAGGACGAACGCCAGGCGCACCAGCACAGGGTCCACCCCGATGTAATCCGCCAGGCCTGCTGCCACGCCGCACACCATCTTGTCGGTCGTGCTGCGATAAAGTCGCTTCTGCTCAGACATCTTGTTTGCTTCCTCTCAGTTCAAGTCTCAACCAGTCTCGCTTTCAATATACATCTACGCACATGCCACCGGCAGGTTGCAGCCGCCGATGGACTTTGCGCCGATGGTGTATAATCGATGCGACAAGTGATCTCTCCCATACGGCAATAGGGGCCAAGATGAACTTATCGTGGCGAGATATCCGGCTTGATGGGCTGTACGACGTCCCCTTTGACGGGCAGGAAGTCGTGCAGACCACCATCAGGACGCGTAACGTCCGCGCGACGAGCTTTCGCGAGGCGGGCCTGCGCGTGCGCGATGCAGAATCGGGCGAGCTGAGCGCGGCACTCGGCGCGGAATTTCTGCCCGACCAGTCCGGCCAGCTTACGGTGCTTGTGCTAGCCTCAGACGGCGAGGAGGCGGGGCCAGGCCGCAGCCAGGCGTTCGACATGCTCGGCGCTGCGACGTCCAGCAGCGCAATCGGGCAGCTGGGCGCCGGCGTGCTGCGTTTCGACAGGGGGCTTGTCACGCCGGAGACTCCGGCGGAGCTTCTCGCCTGGCTGGCTCAGGGAGTCGTCAGCCTGCTGGGCGTCGACGCCGCCGCGCTGCCCGAGGAGTCGCTGGCCGAGCTGCTGGGGGTGGCCTACGAGCCGCACCAGCCCGGCGATGACTTCGAGAGGCCGGTGCAGTTCGCAGACGAGGAATGGGCCGCGCCGGCGGTAGAGCCGGAGCCGCTCGAAGCCGTGGAGCTGCCCGCAGAGTCCGCCGAGCCCCGGACGGATTATGAGGCCATCGCGGATGTCGAGCCTGCAACCGTGCCTGACGCCGGCGGCTGGCCTGAGTATGCGGAGCCCGCCCCCGAAGTCGAGGAAGAGCCCGCGCCCGAAGCGGAAGCTGAGGAGCTCGGCGAGGCTGAGCTTGAGATGATCCGCCTGCTCACCGAAGACGTCGAGGACGCTGATGCTCCGGTGGAAGCGATGGAGGCGTCGATAGAATCGCGCGAGGAGATGGCGAGCATCATGCGGGAGCAGATCGGCGACGATGCCGTCGACCTGCTCTCCGACCGGGATCTCGCCTTGCTGGTGGATGCGCTGCGCGGCATGGGTGCGGAACCTGCGGAAGGTGAGGGTCTGCCGTCGCTCGAAGAAGAGTTCGGGCCGCTGCCTGCTGATAGGCCTGCCGTGCAGGAGTGGGGCGCATCCGCCGCCGCGCCGCAGGACATGGAGCCAGAGCCGGCGGTCGACCATGCCGGCGACTGGCTGGCGGATTATGAGTCTCTGTTCGAATCTGAAGCTGAGCCGGAGATCGCCGGGGAGAGAGAAGAGTCCGCCGCCTGGGAGGACTTCGCAGAGGTCGAACCCGCACCCGAGCCCGCCCCTGAGCCGGAATGGATCGACCTGGTCAGCGAGGAGCCCGCCGCCGGGCCAGAGTGGGTAGTTGAGGCGAGCCCGGTGTTCGAGGCGGAGGCTGAACCGGAGGCGCTCGAAACGGTGGAAGAGCCTGCGGAAGAGACCTGGCCGGAACCTGTGGAGGGGTACGAGGCAGAGCCCCCCAGCGCGCCGCCGGCAGCCCGCGAAGATGAGGCCATACCCGCGGGGTCTGCGTTCCGGGCCGGGCCCGTGCCCCTGGCAGATTTCGCCCGGACACCGCACCGCCCCGCAGCAACCAGCGTGGAGCCCGTCGCCGCGGCCGAGCCAACCGCCGTTGACGAGCTGGACGAAACCCGCTACCAGTTCCCGCCCAGGGCCGAGGAACGGGAACTTGCCGGCAGGCCCAGGCAGTTCTACCAGTGCGCGTCCTGCGGCGAGTTCTCCGCCGAGCAGGTTGGCGACAACTCCTACCGCTGCTTCCAGTGCGAGGCAGTCATCGAGTACCGGTTCGGGGATGCGCCCCAGCGCGCCAACCACCCGTAGACAGCCCCACGGCAGCGCAGGCTCCAGCACCTTTCTGGCGGCGTGGCTCGTCGTTAACCGGCCAGCGGTGCCTTTGTGATACAATTCAGGTATCGTGTCCCTCGGACCGATAACCCCTTGTTCTACTCAAGCCAACGGAGGAAGCTACCTTGCGAGTTGTCGTGTGCACGAAGGAAACCCCCGACACCGCTGCCCGCGTCGAGGTGACGCCGGGCGGCGAGGTCACGTGGGGGGACGCCCCGCTGGTCATCAACCCGTGGGACGAGTACGCCGTCGAAGAGGCCCTGCTGCTCGCCGACCGCGGCGCGAGCGGATCAACGGTTCTGGCAATGGGCGCAGAGCCGACGAAAGAGGCGCTCAAGCACGCCCTCGCGATGGGCATCGACGAGGCGGTGCTCGTCAGCGACCCGGCTTTCGCCGGAGCCGATACCCTTGTTACCTCACACGTGCTGGCGCAGGCCATCCAGAAGATGGAAGATGTAGGGCTCGTGCTGTTCGGCAAGCAGACGACCGACGGTAACACCGGCGAGACGCCGGTGCAGGTCGGGCGGCGGCTGGGCTGGGCCACGCTGACCTACGTCTCGCAGATCCGCGAGATCGACTTCGACGCGGGCACGATCACCGTCGAACGGCTGCTGGAGGAAGGCAAGCAGGTGGTCCAGGCCAGCCTGCCCGCCGTGATCAGCGTGATCAAGGGCATAAACGAGCCGCGCTACCCGTCGTTTATGGGCATCCGCAAGGCGGCGCGCGCCGAGATCGCGACGTGGTCTGCGGCGGACATCGGCGCCGACCAATCGCTGCAGGCGCGCGTGTCCTGGCCCGAGATCCAGGCCCTGCCCGCCCGCGAGGGCACCTGCGAGATCATTGAGGCGGCCAGCCCTGAAGAAGCCGCCGTCATGCTGGTCGAGCGTCTGCTCGCCGAGAAGGTGATATAGCGATGAGTAGCATCTGGGTATGGGTTGAACAGCAGGATGGATCGGGCGTTTCCGTCGCGTGGGAGGCCCTGAGCCTCGCCTACCAGCTTGCCGCGGGCGGCCAGGATGTGGTCGCCGTGGCGATGGGGCCGGGCGCTCAGGCAGCAGCACAGGAAGCCATCCAGCGAGGCGCTGACCGCGCCATCGTCTGCGAGGATGAAACGCTCGCCGACTTCCGGGTCGATCCGTATGCGTCGCTGCTCTCCACTCTAGCAGCCGAGCGCCAGCCCGCAGTAATCATCGCCGGGGCGACGACGCGCGGCAGCGACGTGATGGGCGCCGCCGCCGTTGACCTCAACGCCGGGCTGATTGCCGACGCCGTGGACGTGCGGCTGGAGGGCAGCAGCCTCGTCGCGACGACGCCGGTCTACTCGGGTAAGCTCGTCGCGACCGTCACCATTGCCGACCCTGCGGGCACGCCGCAGATGGTCACGCTGCGCAGCCGCTCGTTCCCGGCGCGAGAGCCGGAGGCGGGGCGCACTGGCGAGGTGGAAACGGTAGCGGCTGCCAGAACCGAGGACGAGATCCCGGTGAAGGTGGTGGGGTTCGAGCCCGCCGGCGGAGAGGTAAGCCTGACTGATGCGGCGATCATTGTGTCCGGCGGTCGGGGCGTCGGCGGGCCGGAAGGCTTTGAGCCGCTCCGCGAGCTGGCTGACGTGCTGGGCGGCGCGCTCGGCGCGAGCCGGGCCGTCGTCGATGCCGGGTGGGTGCCGTACGAGCATCAGGTCGGGCAGACGGGCAAGGTCGTCTCGCCGGACCTGTACATCGCCTGCGGCATCAGCGGCGCGGTACAGCATCTCGCGGGGATGCGGACCAGCAGCGTGATCGTCGCCATCAACAAGGACGCCGACGCGCCGATCTTCAAGGTCGCGCAGTACGGCATCGTCGGCGACCTGTTCCAGGTCGTGCCCGCGCTGACAGAGGCGTTCAAGAACAGGTTGAGCTGATCGCCTGTCGGGCTGCGAATGGGCAGAGTACCCTATGTCCGGCCCCGGCCAGGCAGTATACACTGATGGCACCTGATATCTCGACACTTCGGGGGACCTCATGACAGCGGATTCCGACATCAAGGCGATCTACGTGGAAGACGAGCCGGCTATCGCCGAGCTGCTCAAGAGCGGGCTGGACCTGTTTGGCATCGAGGTCAACCCGATCTACAGCAGCGCGGAGGAGGCGCTGGACAAGCTCCAGCACAACGATCCGCCCATCGACCTGTGCAACGTCCTGGTTTTCGACATCCGGCTGCCGGGCATGACGGGTCTGGAGCTGGCCAAGCGCCTGCGTGACGGCGGCGAGAAACGGCCCATCCTCATCGTCTCGGCCTACCAGCCGCCGCCTCGCGCGCAGCTCGACGAGCTCGGCGCGCACTTCATGCCCAAGCCGTTTGACTTTGCGGGCATTGTGAGCAAGCTGCAGCAGCTCGTCCGCTGAGCTGGCGCGCACCAGAATCAAAAGCCCCCGCCAGCGGCGGGGGCTTTGTAGTTTCGGATTCTCGCCGCGTTTAGTTTACCGGACGGCTTCCTCGGTCTCGGCGTCGAACAGGTGCATATTGTCGGCGTTCATCACCACCTGGATCTCGTTGCCGGTGCGGGCACGGGTGCGCGGGTCCACGCGCGCGATGAACTCCTGCGGACCCGACTGCAGGTACAGAAAAACCTCGTTGCCCATCAACTCCGTCACGTCGACGCGGGTCTCGACCGGCGCAGGCGTGATGCCCGGCGCGGGGAACTCGGAGTCGTAGATGTCCTCAGGCCGCACGCCGAGGATGACTTTGCGCCCGGCTTCCCGTTCCCAGGCAGACAGCTTGCGCTCGGGCACCTTAATGCGGAAGGCGCCAGTGTCGACGAAGAGGTTGCCGTCTTCCTTCACCAGCGTCGAGTCGAAGAAGTTCATCGACGGCGAGCCGATGAAGCCGGCCACGAAGACGTTGACCGGGTAATCGTAGAGGTTCTGCGGCGTGTCGATCTGCTGCAGGAGCCCGTCCTTGAGGACCGCAATCCGCGAGCCCATCGTCATGGCCTCGGTCTGGTCGTGGGTCACGTAGATGAACGTCGTCTCAAGGCGCTGGTGCAGGCGCTGGATCATGGCGCGGGCCTCAACGCGCAGCTTGGCGTCCAGGTTGGAGAGCGGCTCGTCCATCAGAAAGACCTTGGGCTCGCGTACGATGGCCCGCCCCACGGCGACGCGCTGCCGCTGGCCGCCGGAGAGCGCCTTGGGCCGCCGGTCGAGCAGGTGCTCGATGCCAAGCTCCGAAGCTGCCTGCCGCACGCGCCGGTCGATCTCGTTCTTCGGCGTCTTGCGCAGCTTCAGGCCGAAGGCCATGTTGTCGTAGACCGTCATGTGGGGATACAGCGCGTAAGACTGGAAGACCATCGCAATATCACGGTCTTTCGGCGGGACGTCGTTGACAATGCGATCGCCGATGTAGATCTCGCCGTCGCTGATCTCCTCCAGCCCCGCCAGCATGCGCAGGCTGGTGCTCTTGCCGCAACCTGAGGGACCGACAAAGACCAGGAACTCCTTGTCAGCGACATCGATGTCGAGGCTGTTCACCGCGATGACGTCACCAAATCGCTTCGTAACGTTGTTGTAAGTTACGCTTGCCATGAGGCCTCCTTGCTTGAGTCAACCGGGGCACTGGAATGCCCCACCGGCGGCTGTTAGTTGAACGATGCCTGCCTTCAGAGCTCGGTTGAAAGAAAGAGTGGATAGACGGGCGCCTGTGATGCGGTTTCTCACGCGAAGACTGTAAGAACATGCATCATCACCAGTATAGTACTGAGGCGGGGTAGGGTCAAGCAGCAGGACGGGTGTGCAGCCTCCGGGCGATAGGCCATAATACCAGGCACGACTTCACACGGCTTTCGCCGAGGCGTGGACGGGAGGGAAAGGACGGCCCCATCATGATGAACCGATTCCCGGGAAGCGCGCGGACTCCAGAAGAACAGCGACGGCGGCAGCGTTCGGGTATTCTGCGCTCGGTGGCCCTGCTGGCCGGGCTGATCGTGCTCACGGTGTGGATCGCGCTCCAGCGGCAGCAGCCGGAAGTGCTCAGCCTGACAACTGCGCGCGCACTCGACAGCGATTACCAGCCAGTCGAGCCGACGACCAGCTACGGGCCCGACGATACGTTCTTCATCTCGGTAGAGCTGCGCGGCTACCGCACCGGAATGGACATCACGGCGCTGTGGCGCCATCAGGGCGAGGTCATCGCCGAGACGCCCCTGCTGGCAGAGGCGAGTGAAGCCGGCATAGCGGGCTTCTCGCTGAGCCCCGAGAGCCCGCCGCGCTGGCCCGAGGGCGGCTACGTCGTGGACATCATGTATGATGGGCACGTGGTGGGCCGCACCGCGTTTGACGTCGTGGAGGAGCAGCCGTGAGGGCGGTTGCCCGCCCCGTACGCTGCATGCTACAATCGCCGCCCGTTTGGCCGCTGCCTACTACAGAGAGTTGGGTGAGACATGGCAGGTCAGCTTGAGTCGCAGCGCCGGCGCTCGCGCTGGTGGATCATCCCCCTCGTGCTGGTGCTGGCGCTTGCCGCCGCCGTCGTGTGGATCTTCCGCTTTCGCATCGCGCGGGTGTTTGAGGC
>CAZDLX010000050.1:0-17620 GCA_964506005.1 uncultured Anaerolineae bacterium
GGTTGGGCGTAGAGAAATGGCACAGCCATTTCTCACAGGGAGTTGGCTACGCCAACTCCACACTCGACGGCATGCAGCCCCTCCTCTCCCTGCTAGCGGGGAGGGGAAAGACCGCCAGAGGCGGTCGAGGGGTGGGGTTAGATACCGCAGGGGCAGGCTCGCGAGCCTGCCCCTGCTCGCTTTAGGCTGCAAATGGCGGCGCTGGCGGCGAGGACTCGCTATAGTCTAGGCGTGATTCGTGACAGCCGCCTTGACAGTCAGATTGGGAGATCGATGAAACGCTCGAACACGCCGCTGGTCGTCATTATCGGTATTCTGCTGCTCCTGTTTGTGGTACCGTTCGTCCTCGCGCTGATCATGCTTGCCATCTACGGCGAGTTTACGCTGCCGTCCGGCCTGTTCGTGGAAGGGCTGCTCGCCGAACTCGACGCGAACTTCGTGCTGGCGCTGCTGCTCACCGTGCTGCCGGTGATCGGGGTGTGGCTGGTCGAGAGCAGCCGCCGCCGCGGCGTCGATCAGCGCCGCTCGCTCACGCTGACGCTCGTCATGCTGGTGCTGGTCATGGCAGGCGTGACGGCCATCCCGCTGATCTCGGCGCTGCGCCCGCTCGCCGGGTTCCCGCCTGGTCAGGCCTTCGCCATTCTGGCGGTGGTCGCGCTGCCGCTGTTCCTCATCATGCTGATCGCCGCGCTGCTCCTGCCGGAGGCGCGCCGCCACGGCGACGGCACGCCCGCGCCGCACGGTCGCCCCGAAGGCAACGGGGCGTAAGGCGTGCGCGCGCAGCCTGGCCGCGTGCCCTGGCTGCCGTGGATCGTCCTCGCGGCGATCCTGCTCGCAGCGGGGATTGTGCTGATTCTATCGCCGGCAGAACAGACGCTCGGCAACGTGGTGAAGGTGGTTTACGCGCACGTCGCGCTGAGCCGTGCCGGGGCGGTGCTGTTCTACCTTGCCGGGCTGCTCGGGCTGGCAATGCTCGTCAGGCCCGGCCCGCGCCTCGATGCGGCGATGCGGGCGGCTGGCTGGGCGGGGCTGGCTCTTTTCACGGCGGGCTTCCTCGTCAGCGGCGTGGCGCAGGTCCTGAGCTGGGGCGGCATCACCTGGCAGGAGCCGCGTGTGGCGGCGGGTGCGAACGTGCTCGCCGTGGCGGTGATCGTGCAGGTGGCGGGGGCATGGCTTGCCTGGCCTCGCGCACGCGCGCTGCTGCACATACTGCTGGCGGCATTCCAGTACTGGACATCCCTGCGCGCCCCGAACGTCCTCCACCCGGGCGGCGCGATCAGCGAGTCCGCCTCCAACGCAATCCAGTTCTCCAACACCGTGCTGCTTCTGCTGGCGCTGGCTCTCGGCGCGTGGATCGTGTGGATGTTCTCGCTCTACCGGCCCGCCAACCTGCCGAGGGAGTGAGACCTCACCCCGTCACAGCTTCGCTGTGCCACCCCTCTCCGTGAAGGTTGCGCCTCGCGCAACCCGGAGAGGGCATATCTGGTCGAAGCGCCGCGTACGGTTCTTCCTCCACGGGACGAGGCCAGCTAGCTGTCCGGCGGGCGTGTCCCCTCTCCCAGCGACCGCCGGTCGCGATCGGGAGAGGGGGAGGCCTCAAGCGGCGCAGCCGCGCTGAGGGCGGGGTGAGGGCTCTCAGGGGGTGAGGTCAGCCACTATTCCCTCTTTTGTGCCAAAGCGCTTATAATAGGAACGAACCCCCGCCGGGTGGGCCTTCTGCTCGGCGTTGACAGCTAGCCTCAACCGGCAGACCCGCCGGTGCGACTGCAACATATCGTCTGCGATGCTTCTCATCGGAAAGGATACTCTCCATGCAACGCACACGTCTGTACGACACTCATGTGAGCCTGGGAGCGCGCATCGTCCCGTTCGCAGGCTACGAGATGCCCGTCCAGTACACCAGCCCACTCGAAGAGCATGCCACAGTCCGCAGCGCGGCGGGGCTCTTCGACATCGACCACATGGGCCAGGTGATCGTCGAGGGGCCGGACGCCGAAACATTCGTGCAGTATATGGTGACGAGCGACCTCGACGATCTGGCGATCAATGAGGCAGGCTACTCGTTCCTGTGCTACGCCGACGGCGGCGTGATCGACGACATTTTCATCTACCGGCTGCCCGAGTACGTGTACCTCGTCGTGAACGCCTCGAACCGCGAGAAGGACGTGCGCTGGCTGAAGGCGCACACGCACGGCTTCGACGTGACCGTGACCGACGTTTCGGAAGAAACCTACATGCTCGCCTTCCAGGGCCCCAAGGCTCAGGAAGTGCTGCAGCGGATCACCGACATTAACCTCGACGACGTCGCCTTCCACTTCTCCGCACGCGGCAAGGTGGCAGGCGTCGACGTTCTGCTGGGCAATACGGGCTACACGGGCGAGTACGGCTACGAGCTGTTCTTCGACGCGAATCAGGCCGAGACGGTCTGGAACGCCATCCTTGAGGCGGGCGAGCCCGAGGGCGTCAAGCCTATCGGCCTGGCTGCGCGTGACAGCCTGCGCTTCGAGCCATGCCTGCCGCTCTACGGCCACGAGCTTGGCCCCGACATTACGCCGCTGGAGGCGGGGCTGGGCTTCGCCGTCAAGACGGACAAGGGCGACTTCATTGGCCGCGACGCGCTCCTCAAGCAGCGGCTGGAGAAGCCGGCGCGCAAGCTCGTCGGGTTGGAGATGATCGACAAGGCGGTGCCGCGCGAGCACTACGAGGTGCAGGTTGACGGCCAGCCCGGCTTCATCACCAGCGGCATGTTCGCGCCGAGCGTCGAGTCTTACGTTGCGATGGCGCTGGTCCCGCGCGAGCTCGGGGAGATCGGCAGGGAAGTAGACGTCATCATCCGTGGCAAGCCGAAGAAGGCGCGCATCGTCAAGCGGCCTTTCTACATGCCGGCCTACCGCCGCTAACCGGATGTCGCTCCACATGGCAAGAAAGTCGGGTTTTCGGACCCGGCTTTTTTGCCTTCTGGCCGCCTGCCAGTAAACTCGTCCGTATCGGTCAGCCTGCCGCGCTCGCCTATGCCGGGCGCGCTGCGCACGAAGGGCTTCGTCGCCGTCATGAAAAACCGCCAGCGCCGCCCACTCCTGAGATGGGGTACAGCCGAACGCGTCGCCATCTTCTACATCATCGGGGCCAGCCTGTGGATTGTCGCCTCCGACTGGCTCTCTACCCTGCCGCTCGCCTCCCGCGCTGTCATGGCGAACATCCAGACATACAAGGGGCTGGCGTTCGTCGTGTTCAGCGGCGTGCTGATCTACGCGCTGCTCCGAATGAATTCGCGCGGGCAGAGACAGGCCGAGATCCAGCTCCGCCAGCTCTCCGCCGCCGTCGAGCAGAGCGCGAGCGCCGTCATCATCACCGACAGTGACGGCATCATCGAGTATGTCAACCCGCGCTTCTCCCGCCTGACGGGCTACGCCATGGAAGAGGTGCTCGGCCAGAATCCCCGGCTGCTTCAGTCGGGCACGAAATCTCGCGAGGAATACGTCGAGCTGTGGCAGACGATCAAGAGCGGGCGCGAGTGGCGCGGTGAGTTCTACAACAAGCGCAAGGATGGCGGCTTTTACTGGGCCTCGGCGACGATCTCCCCGATTCGCGACGAACGCGGCGCGATTACCCACTTCATCGCCGTACAGGAGGACATCACCCCGCAGAAGCGCACGACGGAGAAGCTGGAGCAGCACAACCGCGAGCTCTCGCTGCGCAACCGCATTGTGTCGGCGGCAGCCTCGACGCTGCGTATCGACGAAGTGCTCAGCGTAACCTGCCGCGAGCTGGCCCAGGCCTTCGACGCGCCGCAGGTGACGGTTGCGCTGCTCGACGAAACCCGGGAAACGCTTGAGATCGTCGCGGAGCATGGCACCATCCAGCCGGAGGCCAATCCGTCGCTGGGCGAACGTGTGCCTGTCAGCGAGGTCGCCGTGCTGTACGATCTCATCAAGCACAACGAGGCCCGCGCCATCGAGGATGTCGAGCAGCAGCTCTACCCTGCCAGCGCGCGGGCCATCATGACGCAGCGGGGAATCACCTCCCTGCTGCTCATCCCGCTGCTGGTGCGCGGAGAGCTCACAGGCGTGATCGAGCTGGCCTCGCCCGAGAAGGGCCGGTTCACCGACGAGGCGGCGGCGCTGGCGACAAACGTTTCGGCGACGGTCAGCCAGTCACTCGACAACGCCCGGCTGTACGGGAAAGTCTCGCGCTACAACGACCAGCTCGTGCAGATGGTCAACCAGCGCACAGAGGAACTGCAGCGCGCCCGTGACCGGGTCAGCGCCATTCTGGATAATACGCCAGACCCGATCCTGCTGCTGCAACCCGATGGACGCATTGAAACCGCCAACCTGAGTTTCTACGAGCTCTTTGGCTTTGAAGAGGACGTCTATCGCTACCCGATATCGCGGCTCGTCGAGCCCGAGAACCGGCCGGCCCTGCTGGTGGGTCTGCGGCAGGCGAACGAAGCCGGGCAGGTCGCCCGGATCGAGGTCACCGTCCGCGGGCGCAGCGGCCAGAAGCTCGACGCCGAGCTGGCGCTCGCCGCGTTCGAGGAGAGTGGCAGCCGCCGGCTCGTCTGCGTGCTGCGCGACATCAGCGCGCTGAAAGCTGTCGAGCGCATGAAAGACGCCTTCGTCTCGAATGTCTCGCATGAGCTGCGCACGCCCATCACGAGCCTGCGGCTGTACCATCACCTGATGGAGCTCAACCCCGATAAGACGGGGACGTACATGGGCCACCTTGGCCGGGAGATCAACCGGTTATCCACCATCATCGAGGACCTGCTCACCCTCTCCCGGCTGGACCAGGGTCGTTTCGACATGACGTTTGCGCCTGTCGACCTCGACGCGCTCGTCGGGCAGTACGCTCTCGACCGCGAGGTTATGGCGCAGGACTGCGGGCTGCACATCGTCTACAGGCCCCAGCCCGAGCTGCCTCTCGTCGAGGCGGACCACGGCATGATCGGGCAGGTGCTGAGCGTCTTGCTCACCAACGCCATCAACTACACGCCGAGGGGTGGGTTGATCGAGGTCTGCACGCGCAAACGGCAGGAGGGCGACCGGCTGTGGGCCGGGTTCAGCGTGTCAGACACCGGGCACGGCATCTCGCCCGAGGAGCAGGCAGAGGTCTTCGAGCGGTTCTTCCGCGGCAAGATGGCGACGGAGACGAACGCCCCGGGGACGGGGCTGGGGCTGGCTATCGCCCGGGAGATTGTCGAGCAGCACCGGGGACGCATCGAGCTCAGGAGCAGCGGCCAGCCCGGCGATGGGGCCGAGTTCAGCGTGTGGCTGCCCGCCATCGAGGATTGACAGCAGTAGGGGCGGGTCTCAGACCCGCCCCTACGATGCCATCTGGCATCCCTATGTGGTGTCTACTCAGCGGCGGTCTCCTGCACCATCCGCCCCGCGCGTGCGCGTGACGCCTCCGCTTCTGGCGAGCGCACGGCCCGCCAGGCCCGGCTGACCAGCATCGCGGCCACTGCGAACAGGATCAGCGCCAGCACGGGGTGCAGGGCCGCCGCGAACGGGGCCACACCCCGCAGAAAGACGACGAAGTCCGCCAGCAGCAGGTACACGACCAGATTCACCCACGTTAGCGGCTTGACGGGCCGCTCCATCCGGCCCAGGTAGGCGAGCAGCACCAGCAGCAGTGCCACCAGCAGCAGGCTGTGCCCCAGGGCGATATGCGCGCCCCAGCTTGGCCGTCCCCCGAGCAAACTCAGACCGACGAAAAAGACCTGCGCCAGCACACCCAGAACAAATACAACCGCTGCGATCAGATACCCATACCGGGACACGTTGCGTACCATTTGAAAGCCCCCTCACAATCAATAACGCTTACTCTTGCTCCTCACGTTGGCTGCGACGCAGCAGCAGGAACAGGCCGAGCAGGATGAGAAGCGCCGGCCAGACCACGTCGCTGATGAACCCTCCGCTGATGTTCAGCAGCAGCTCGAAGAAGATGCCGCCGGCCACGAACAGCACCAGCCCGGCGGTGATCCACCTCATGCCGGACTCCCGCAGGCTGGGCATGCCGCTCCACATCCCGTTGACGACCAGCCCCACGCCGACCGCTGTCGGGAAGACAAGCGTCCAGACGTACGCCCAGCTCTCCCAGTGATTGGTGATGGACTGGTACAGCAGCAGCAGGCCGACGGTCGTGACGATGCTGCCGGGGATGGCCAGCGGTCCCGCAGACTTGCCGCCCAGCACCATCCCGACGAAGAACAGCACGCCGGGCACGATGATGACCAGTGGCCACAGGAGGCCGGCCCACAGGCTGAAACCGAAGATCTGGCCGAGCAGGAACAACGCCCCCAGTCCAACCAGCAGAATGCCGGTGATCAGGCCGCCGCGCGCTGGCGAGTTGTTAGCTGACATGTTGACCTGCCTCCTGTCCGTTGGTGATTGCCTGAGCGGCGATGCATGGCGTGCGCGCTCACTAGTGTATACGTGCCGGGAGGATCTGAGTTGCACCCGGGCGCACCGGTGCCGCAGTACCGCTCAGGCGGGGCGAGGGGGCGAGACCGTTGCATCTTAATAACAACTCTGTTATCTTATCTTTAAGATAGTTTTACCCTGACATCTCCCGGCGCCTCCCGCCGGGGTGAAGTGAGCCTGTGAGCACGATCTGAGGACGCATGGCCTGCCGGCATTCCGCCGGTAGTGACAATTCGCAGGCAGCCCAACCAGCCCCCACCCCCCGACTCACCACCTCACTGGCTGCATTGCGTGTCCTCCTGCATGCTCCGGACTCCTGCGTGAGAGGAGGTGGTGCTCTCAACCGACGATTCAACTGTAGTTCCGTGATGTTGATTGTGAGGGCATCGACTCTGTCGTGCCCCACGGGCCACATGTAGACCCTGTATGGTTGTGTGGCCACGGTCGGCGTAAGCGTTGAAGGCACACCCGTCCCCATGACTGGTCGCTTGCCGCCGACATCCAACGCATCCGTTGATGGGTGCGCCTTACCCGTATCTTGTCGCAACAGGTCTATCCCTAGCAGTCTCAGTTGAGAGGATGTCTTAGAGATGAAGCGCACGTTCTCAATTCTCGCAGTACTGCTCGTCATCATGCTGGCGGCAGCCGCGGCTGCCCCGGCAGCGGCGCAGGGCGCCAGCCGCTCTTATCTGCTCGTCGCCCAGAACAAGCTGCCCAACAACCTGGAGTCCCAGGTTGCGGCAATCGGCGGCACGGTCGAGCGGGTTATCCCGCAGATCGGTGTGGCGGTCGTAAGCTCGTCCAATCCTGACTTCAAGGCACAGGCTGCCGGCATCCGCGGCATCCAGTCGGCGCTGCCCAATGTGCGCCTGCAGTGGATCGACCCGCCGCGGCGTGAAGCTGTCACGGCAGACCAGTTCGGTAACCCGCCCGCCAGCGGTGACGACGACTTCTTCTTCGACCTTCAGTGGGGTCACGACGCGGTCGACGCGCCTGAGGCCTGGGCTGCGGGCGCGCGCGGCGCAGGTGTCCGCGTCGCCGTCCTTGACGACGGTATCGACTCGGATCACCCCGACATCGCCCCGAACTTCAACGCCGGTCTGAGTACCTCGTTCGTCCCGGGCCAGACGTACGAGTATGCCGTCCCGGGTGACGTGTTCAGCCACGGCACGCACGTCTCGGGCACCATCCTCGCGGCGGACAACGGCTTCGGCACGATCGGCGTTGCCCCGGAGGCCGAGCTGGTGATGGTCAAGGTGCTCGACTCCTTCACCGGCAGCGGCTCGTTTGAGGGTGTGGCAGCGGGTATCGTCTACGCTGCGGACGTCGATGCCGACATCATCAATATGAGCCTGGGTGCGACGGTATGGCGCAGCGGCTACGTCGACGAGGACACCGGGGAGTTCGTCACCGCCCGCGAAGTGGCCGAGCTGGTGAATATGCTGGGCCGCGCCACGCGTTACGCCTACCAGAGCGGCACGACGATCATCGCCTCGGCGGGTAATGAGGCCAACGACGGCAACGCCGACAAGGACCTGCTGCACCTGCCGTCCGACCTACCGCACGTGATCTCGATCTCGGCGACCGGCCCGGTTGGCTGGGCGGTGGACCCGACTGTCTCGCTTGACAACCTGGCGAGCTACAGCAACTACGGCCAGTCCGTGATCGACTTCGCCGCGCCGGGTGGCGACTTCATCCTGCCGGGTGAGGAGCCCTGCGTCGTTGCAGGCCTGGAGCGCCCCTGCTGGGTCTTCGACCTGGTCTTCAGCACGGGTTCCGCCGGTGGCTACTACTGGAGCGCGGGGACCAGCATGGCGGCTCCGCACGCCTCGGGCGTGGCGGCGCTGATCATCGGCGCGAACGGCGGCGACATGAAGCCGCAGCACGTCGAGCGTGACCTGCGTCACTCGGCGGACGACCTCGGCAAGCCGGGCAACGATGCGGCTTACGGCATGGGCCGCGTCAACGCCGGGAACTACTTCAAGTAACCATCACAGCTCGGCAAACACAAACCGGCGGGCCGATAGGCCCGCCGGTCTGCTTTTCGATGAAGGGAGATAAATAGAATAAAACCAGTGAGACCGGGCTTTAGCCCGGTCTCACCGTTGCCTCGGACACATACCACCAGGAAGGAGAGGAGAGTAAAGAAGCAGGGGATAGGAAAGGGAGGATATCCAGCTTCTTAGTTATCCTGGTTGTCGTGCAGCAGGATGATACCGTATTGTGAAATTTTGCACACTCTCCATTTGGCGCGTTTTCAACTGGCCACCTGGCTAGGCAGGTGCGGGAGGCTGGCGCTGCTCGCATGTTCAGGTCAACACTGGTAGGGGCGGTCTCAGACCCGCCCCTACTTATTCGCGGTTATCCTCTCAGCGACCGGCGTGGGGCCGCGCTCTACTGCCCGAACTCGGTGGCGCTCAGGCTTGCCTCCGGGATGTCGGGCAGGGGGCCGCTGTACAGCCACGCGTCGAAGAACTCGCCGAGGTCCTCACCGCTGACCTCTTCGGCCAGCGCGATGAAGTCCTCCGTCGAGGCGTTGCCCGCGCCGTAGCGCGCCACGTACTCGCGCAGCAGGTCGAAGAAGGCTTCGTCGCCGGTGCGGCTGCGCAGGGCGTGCAGCGTCAGCGCGCCGCGCTGGTACACAGGCCCCGCGAACAGCGAGTTGGGCGACGGGTCGCCGATGACGAACGGGTCGCCGTACTGCTGCGCCATGCGCTCCTGGCCCAGCGCCCGCAGGAACTCGCCAAGCCGCTCGCGATCCAGCGTGCCTGTGGCACCCGGCAGGTCGGGCAGGAAGCGCTGCAGGCTGCGGATGCTGGTCACGTCGCCCGCCTCCTCCGCCCAGGCTTCGATGTCCTCGCGCGTGAGCTCGTCGCCGAACACGATCAGCAGCGCCTCGACCACCTGCTCAGTGGTGAAGGTTTCGTCGCCGCGAAAGGGGAGCTGCATCAGCAGCTGCGTCAGGTCTACCGGCCTGAGCTGCACGGGCTGGCCCGCGCTCGCCATGCCGGCGTACATGCCCCGCATGTGCCGCTCGAAGGCCTCCGGTCCGCCGTCATGCTCGACCCACAGCGCGCTCGCGTACGTGGCGAAGCCTTCGTTCAGCCAGATATCCTGCCATGACTCCAGGCTGACGGTGTTGCCGAACCACTGGTGGGCCAGCTCGTGCGAGATGACTTCCTCGTTGACGAACGCCCTGCCAAAGACCGACAGCGTCTGCGTCTCCAGTGCGAAGCCAAAGTTGCGGTCGTGTACCACGACGCCGTAAGCGTCGAAGGGGTAGGGGCCGAAGATCGTCTCGAAGTGGTCGATCATGCCGGGCTGCGCGTCGAACTCGGCGCGCGTGGTTTCGGGTACAGCCGCGGCGAAGTAGTTGCGGACCGGCACGCCGCTCTCTGACTCAGCCGTCTCGATATCGAACTCCCCGATGGCGACCGTGACGAGGTACGGTGCGGCCGGGTCATCCATCTCCCAGATATAAGTCCGCTCCTCGCCTTCATCGATTTCCTCAAGCAGCATGCCGTTGGCCGCGGCGACCCAGGGCTCTTCGACCGTGACGACGATGCGATACGTCGCCTTGTCAAGCGGGTGCTCGTTGACGGGGTACCAGTTCGACGCCCCGGTTGGCTCGCCCGCCACGAAGACGCCGTTCTCATAGAATGCCCAGCCGCTGGTAAACTCGGGCCCTGCCTGCGGGATGCCCTCGCCGGGCGTGCCTTCGTAGCCGACCACCACGGTGAACGGCGCGCCCTCCGCGATGAGCGCCGCAGGCCGGATGATCAGCTCGCCGCCCACGCGCCCGTACTCGGCGGGCTGGCCGTTGACTTCGACAGAGGTGACTGCCAGCCCGGTGAAGTCGAGATTGAACTGCGCGAGGTCCTGCAGCGCCTCCGCCTCGATGGTCGCCATCGCCGCGATCTCCTCGGCGTCCATATCGACGTCGAGGTCGAGCGTATAGTGCTGCACGTCGTAGCCGCCGTTGCCCAGCGCCGGGAAGTACGGGTCGCCGATGCCGCGAGCGCCAACCTGCTCCTCGGGGATGTCTGCCTGCTCAAGCCCGGCGGGTTCCTCGTCCTCGGGCGGCGCTTCCTCGGTAGGCGGCGTCTCTACCTCCTCACCGGGCGCATCGTCGGGCGCTGCCGGCTCGTCAGTCGGGGCGGGCGCAGTTGCCGGCGGAGCGCCGGTCGCCTCCACAACCTCAGTCGCGGGCGTGTCAGTCAGGGGCTGTGCCCCAAGCGTACCGCAGGCTGCCAGCAGCGCCAGCGCTGCCAGCATCGTGGCGGCGAAGAGCCGAGGCCGGCCGGTCATGTTCCTGGCGTCCATTTTACCTCCCCCTCACTGAGCGCATCGTTACCGGTCATGCAGCAGCCAGATGTTAGCGCGGCCTGGCTGGACCTGAACCCCCTCTGCCCGACCCTGCGGGGAGGCCAACCGCGCGCGGCGCCGTCGCGACGCGGCTGGTGGGGGGGCTAAGTCAGGCGGGCGCTACACCCCCGACCCGCCTTCGGCCTGTTCCCACGTTACCCATACCTCTGTGCCGCCTTCGGACGCCGTTTCCAGTTTCAGGATGGCGCCAACCGTCTCGGCACGCTCGCGCATGATGCTCAGCCCCAGCCGCTCTGACGTGACGCGCCGCGGCTCGAAGCCCCGCCCGTCGTCGGCGATGCACAGCGACAGCGCACTGGCGTCACCGGTCAGCCGGATTTCGGCGCTGGTGGCGTGTGCGTGCTTCACGACGTTGTTCAGCGCCTCCTGCGCGATGCGATACAGGGCGATCTTCACGTCAACCGGCAGCCCTTCGAAGTCGCCGTCGATCTCCAGCGTGACGGGCAGCCTCGCCCGCGCGATGACCGCCTCGGTGAGCTGCGTAAGCAGGTCGTCGAGGTCGGTCTGCACGAGCGCGCTGGGGCGCAGCTCGTTGAGCAGGGTACGCATCTCCGCCAGCGCGCCGCGCGTCAGCTCGCCGAGCTCCTGCAGGCGTGCGCGCCCCAGGTCCTCGTTGCGATCCCACAGCCGTGGCAGCACGTCGGCGATGATCGTCGCCGAGAACAGCGTCTGCGAGACGGCGTCGTGCAGCTCCCGCGCGATGCGGTGCCGCTCGGTAATCACCGCCTCCTCGCGGGCGCGCTTGCTGCGCTCGATCTGCTCCAGCATCCCCTCGAAGCCTTCCAGCAGATTGCGCGCCTCCGAGCCCTCTCTGTACTGGTGTGTGGGGACAACCGGCATCACGTCCGGGTCGGTGCGGAC
The DNA here is from genome assembly GCA_964506005.1 of uncultured Anaerolineae bacterium. Lineage (GTDB taxonomy): Bacteria > Chloroflexota > Anaerolineae > Aggregatilineales > UBA3940 > UBA3940. The sequence goes on from CAZDLX010000050.1 coordinate 11,673, forward strand.
GTCCTCGAACAGTGCCAGCAGCGTGCGGTAGCTGCCGATCGTCGGGCGCAGCGCGGCGAACACCACCAAGAAGACGAGCAGCAGCAGGCCCAGCGTCAGCAGTAGCGAGCTCAGGATGTAGTCGCGGTTCTCCGCGTCGATGTCGTCCATGTACATCCCCGCGCCGATGAAGGCGTCCCACTCCGGGATGCCGACGATGTACGAGACCTTGCGCTCGGGGATGTGGCTGTTCGGGGGCGGGTAGTAGTATTCCACGTAGCCGGTGCCGGTCTCGCTGGTGGCGATCTCGACCATCTGCTGCATGATGAGGTTCCCACGCTCGTCGGTGCGGTTCCACTGGTTGGTGAACTCTATCGTGGGCTCGTAGGGATGGACGAGGATCATGCCCGAGTTGGTGGCCATGAAGAGGTAGTTCTCGCCCAGCCGGTAGCGGTGGGTCAGGTCGCGGATGACGATAGCGCCATCGCGCCGGTACTGCTCCATCGAGCGTGTCGGGTCGGCACCGTCACGCAGCGGATCGAGTGCTGCGAGCCCCAGCTCGGCCACGCGCCGCAGCTCTTCCTCACGCACTTCGTAGAGCCGCTCGGTATAGCTGTTGACGAAGTAGGCCACCAGCCCAAAGTAGCCGAGCGCGATCAGGACAACGGCAATCACGACGCGCGTGTAGCTGCTCTCGAACAGGGGCGTTGGCGGCCTGAGGAGGAATGGGCGATTACGCTTCATACGCAGCCTTCTGGTCGGCGCACTCATTTGGTGTAGCGGAAGGAGTCTACCATCCGTTCGATCACTGGCAGCAGCTCCCCGCTCGGCGGCTCGTTCCGGCTGATGACGCGCAGCGCCACACGTTTGTCGGGGTCGTCGGGGTGCAGGAAGATCGTGTAGTACTCCCCGCCAAACATCTCCTCGACGATGACCTCATACTCGCTGACGCGCGCCCTCTCAGAGTTGCCGGGTTCCGGGAAGATCAGCCGGTAACTATCCATGCTGCCTGTACTCAGCATTAGAGCGATGGGTAATGTACCACTCCGGTTGCTGAAGGCCACAAATCCGTCAACCGGGTCGGCATCGCCCGCGGGGCTGACATCAAGCTCGTGGATGTTCCAGCCGGACGGGTAGCTGATGCTGAAGCCGAAGCTGCTGCGGTAGGTATTCCACTGCTCGCGCCGCGTCGTGACCTCGGGGAAGCTGCCAGGGCGAAAGGTGCTCGTGGCTTCCAGTGCGGCGGTCGCGGTATCGGTCGGGGCGAGTGCGGCGGGCGTCACGGCGGGGGCCGCCTGCTGGCCGGGCACGCTGCACAGAATATCCGAGATGCGCCAGCTATCACCACTCTCGACGACCTGCACGAGCATATCGTAGGCCTGGGAGTTGTTGCCGAAATAGCGGTGCACCAGCACGATGGCACCGTCGGCGGTTGGCTCATACACCTCGACCTCGAAGCGAACCGGGACGTCCTGCGCGCAGAGGAAGGGATCGTACGCGCCCTGATCGTCGAACGAAGCTACGGTCCGCTCGACCTTCTGGATCAGCCCGGCGGTCAGGTAGGGGCGCAGGTACTCGCTGGTGCGGTACGAGCCGCGCGCCAGCGGGTTGCCGGGGTAGAGTGTATACCACTTGAAAAACTCGGCGACAGTTTCTTCCGGCGTCTCAGGGTTGCCCGGTGACAGGGCATCCGTCGGGGTGGGTGCGGGCTGGGGCGTGGGGACAGCCGCGGGTGCGGCACAGCCCAACATTATGAGCGTCACGCCTGCCGCCAGTAGCGCCAGCCGGAGAGCGGAGCCGCGTCTGCCCGCGGAGCCAGGAAGTACGTGCATTACACGTGCCATGCCCTTGCGTTAGATGTGCGGTATTGCATGTCCCTAGCTTACGAGATCTGGCCTGTCCGGACGCCCTGCGGGTGGACGGTTTGTCGCCTGGCCAGGTGGTCAGGTGGCGGGCCAGATGGCCAGGTTTGACGCTCACGGTGGGCTGTGCTACGCTGGCGCCAGTCTGCGGCCACCGGTGCCGCACGGAGAGTGAGGTAGCCATGACGCCGATCATGCTGGGGCTGATCTCGGGCCTCGTGCTGCTCGTCCTGCTGGTGCTGTATGCCATTCTGGTGGTGAGCCGCCGCGGGCCTCAGGCCGAGCAGCCTCCGGCTGCCGAGCCTGCCCGCGAGCCCGGCGAGCGCGAGGCCAGCCTGCCCGTCGAGCAGATCGAGGAGATTGCCCGCCGCCGTATCGAGGCGGATCCCGATCTCGCGGGGATTGACCTTGACTTCGGCGCGACGCCCGACGGCGAGCTGGCCGTGTGGGTCAATGGTGAGCGCTACAACGATATCGCCCAGATCCCCAGCGCGGACATCCGTGCCGTGATCCAGGCGGCCATCGACGAGTTTAACCAGGCTTCCTGACGCTGAACACAGCACAAAGCAGGGATGGGAAGCCGCGAGAGGCCCCGCACCCCTGCTTTATGCCTGCGCGAGTGCTACCGCTCCTCGACGCGAATCGTCGCGATCTGGTCGCCCGGCGGGGCACCCGGATCGCGCTGCGGGTCGCGCGGGGTCAGCCCTTCGACGACGTCCATGCCCTCGATCACCTCGCCGAAGACCGTAAAGTCCGGATCGAGGTTGGGTGTGGGGACGTATGTGATGAAGAACTGGCTGCCCGTCGAGTTGGGCCGCATGCTGTGAGCCATGCTGAGCAGCCCTGCCCGGTCGAACGGCACGCCGTTGTCAGCCTCGTGCTCGATGGTGTAGCCGGGTCCGCCCATGCCCGTGCCGGTCGGGTCGCCGCCCTGGGCCACGAAGCCAGGCAGCACCCGGTGGAACGTCACGCCGTCGTAGAAGCCCTGGCATGCCAGGAACACGAAGTTGTTCGTGGTGATCGGCGCCTCCTCGGGGTAGAGGTCGAGCACGATCTCGCCGCCATTCTCCATCGTGATCGTCGCCACGTAGTCGCGCCCCTCGCGGATCACCTGCTCGGGGGCCTCGTAGCTCTCCGCTGCGGGGCCGCTCGGGCTGCACGTGAAGCCATCTGCGCTGGCAGCGGCGCTTTCGCCGTCTGCAGCACTCCCGCCCGCCTCGCCGGATGGTGCGGGCGGTTCAGCGGCGGGTGTGTCCTCCGCAGCCGTGCCGCAGGCAGCAGCCACCAGCAGGGCCAGGATCAGGGCGAACGTCAGTGTCAGTTTTCGCAAGGCTTTGCTCCATCCACTCGAAGGGGTCAGCAGGTTAGTACGCCTCGTCGTCGTCCAGATCATCGACGTCGGGCACGGCGCGCAGCGCCTTCTCGATGGCCCGCCAGTCCAGCCCGGCGTCGAGCATGGCCAGCACGTCAGCCGGGGCGGCATGCTTCTCCCGCCCGATACGGCAGGCGCGTTCGATCTCTGGAATCGAGTAGCCGTCGTCCAGCCAGTCCGCCACCTGCTCGACCAGCACACCGCAGCGGTCAGCCAGCTCGGCGAGGCGTTCGTTGCCTGCGGGGTTACTCATACCTTTGCTCGCTCCTCTCGTGTCTTCCGCTTGTTATGTGAGTCCACAGATGGCACAGATGGCACAGAATTAGGATGAGGATCCACGAATGACACGAATTGCACGAATGGAAAGCAACTAATTAGTGTCATTCGTGACATTCGTGGACCTGAGTTCTTTTCATCTGTGTTCTCTGTGACATCTGTGGACTCGTCATTCCTTATTTGCATCACACAGGCCCTACGATTATAGCGCCGCCAGCAGCTTATCTCCGAACTCGGGCGGGTTGCTGTGCTCGACGACCAGCTCGGTTGCACTATGGAAGGCCATGAAATCACGCATCGCCCCTGCAACGTCGGCGACGAGCGCCTCCTCCGGCTCGACGCCGGGTTCGAGGTGCAGGTGCTCCAGCCGCAGGGTGCCGATCTTGCGCTCCAGCTTCGGGTCGAAGCGGCCAATGAGCCGCCCGCGCCGCAGGATGGCCAGCGAGAAGTAGCCCCAGATGCGGTCCTCGGCGCGCTTGTAGGCTTCCAGCCGCTGCTGAAAACCCCAGAACGCCTCGTCGCGCCCGGCGGCCCAGAACAGGCTGTCGAACGGGCTCAGAAACGTGGTCCGCTCGACCGGCAGCTCGCCGTCCGCGGCCTGCTCAAGCAACGGCAGGTTGTCGCGGTGGATGACCAGCGCGCCCTCCTCGCCGCTGGCCAGCTCGCCATGTATCTCTATGACCGTGCCCTCCTCGACCAGCGCAGCCACGTGCGGCCTGACGACGGTGGGGTAGGTGAAGGCATACGAGGCGGTGTGATCCGGCCTGCACACGCCCAGCGCCCGCAGCCCCTGCTCGACGTGGAAGCGCATGGCCTCCTCGCGGGTGGGCGGCGTCGTGTCGACCCAGTCCGGCAGCACGCGCTCGCGCAGGTCGTACACGCGGTGGAAGTTCACCCGGTTCGCGATCATGGCATCGCCGGTGTTGTAAAGGTGCTCAAGCGCAATCTTGGCAGGTTTCCAGTCCCACCAGGTCCCACGCTTCGGCCCATCGTACTTGAAATCGGCCACGCGCAGCGGCCCCTCTTGCTCGATCCTCTCGCGAACGTGGGACAGCATCCGCTGGTTCTCCGCGTCGGCGAGCCACTCCTGCCAGCCCTGGGACGCGCCCTCGCGGTGGTGCTGCATGGCCGGGATCGAGTAACGGTAGTAGTCCAGCGGGATGATCGACGCGGCATGCCGCCAGTACTCAAACAGGCGGCGCTCCCCGTCTCCGAACATCAGCCGGTCGAACTCGGCGGGGTCGTACTGGCCCAGCCGGCTCCATATCACGAGGTACTGGCTGCGCTGGACGCGATGCAGCGTGTCGATCTGCACACAGCCGACCCGCCGCACGACATCCAGGATGCCGTCGTGGTGGGGGCCTTCCAGCCCCTGTGTATGCAGGGCGACAGCCTGCAGGGCGTCCAGTGGGTACGGGGCGCTGCGGGGTACTGACATGCTGTTCTCCTCTTAAACCACGTAATCACACAAATGTTCTATAGGATTATCCTCCCGGAGTCAACCCTCAACTGCAGGGCTGATCTGCCAGCTCACGTCGTAGCCGCCCACCGCGTTGAGCCCGCGCACGGAGAGCCGGTAGTCGCCAGTTGCCTCGGCTTCAAACGACTCGCTGCTGGCCGTATCCTCGCCCAGGTTCACGCGCCACACATCGGCGCCGCTCGGGCCGGTGACGGCGATGCTCAACACGCCCTCTTTAATGGCGACGTCGTACTCGACGACGAAGGTATCGCCGGGTTGTAGTGTCTCGGTCCAGGCTTCCTCGCCGGTGAAGAGCCGGTACGTCGCCGCGGCATGGCCCGGCTCTGCCGAGCCCTCGAAATCGACGCGGCGCTCGCCAAACCGCCACTCCTGTGTACACCCGGCGAGCAGCAGCACCGCCAGCACGAGCGCCGCGCGGCGCGGCAGGCCCGTTGTGTTCCGTTTGAGCATGTGCATTACCCTTCGCACGCAGAGGCGCAACTGGCTAGATTGTACCCCCTCTGCGTGTGTCCTAGACAGGCAGTTTGCGCTGCACCGCTACCGCCGGGCACAGGGCCTCGACGTCGTTGTCACGATGGTTTACGCATAGTTTAGATAGTATTTACGATGAATTTAGGACTTTTTTAGAGCGGGTGCGTTAACCTCGAATCCGTGGTGTAGAGGTAGGTGGCGTATGGTGAGTGCTGTGGACGGGCCGCGAGGGGAGCGGGCCTTGCGCAGCCGCCATCGCTGCAAATCATGAGTAGTCTTGGAGGATAGAAGGATGTTGAACGCCAGAAGTAAGTGGTGGTTAGTTTTCGCCGTTCTCGTGTTCAGTCTCGTGCTCGCCGCGTGCGGCGATGGCGGGGCGCTCGAGGAAGGCACGCCCGGCGCAGTCGAAGACCCTGGTCTCGTCGAGCCCGGTGACATGACTGAAGAGGGCGCCGTGATCGGCGGCGAGGAAGAGGAGCCGCTCGAGCTGGAACCGACTGAGGCGACC
>CAZDLX010000050.1:17720-19805 GCA_964506005.1 uncultured Anaerolineae bacterium
GGCGCTGACATGCTGGGTTCCGAGCAGGTTGTGAACCGCGAGGTGCTCGACGGCGCTGACCTGTACGTAGACTTCAACGAGCTGACCACGGTCGAGGCGATGGACGACGCTGCCGAAGACGAGGCGACTGAGGAAGCGACTCCGGCTGAGGGCGAGACTGCCGAGGCCACCGAGGAAGCTACTCCTGCCGATGCTGCGGCTACCCCGGCTGAGGGTGAGACCACGATGATGGGCGAGGGCCAGTTCTTCCTGGCCAGCCGCGTCCAGGGTTACGACCTGGTCAACACGGCAGGCGAGAGCCTGGGCGGTATCGACCAGCTCATCGCCGACGTGCAGCAGGGCCGCTTCGCCTACGCAGTGACTGACGTCGGCGGGTTCCTGGGCATCGGCGCGAACAGCGTGGCGATCCCCTGGGAGCGCCTGACGTTCGACGAGGCGCAGGGAGCTTTCGTGGTTGACGTCGACGCCGCGACGCTGGAGCAGGCCCCGGTTATCGAGCTGGGTGACTGGGACGCAGGCATGGTAGACAACGCCTGGTCGGCCGAGACCGATACGTTCTGGCAGGACGTCGATGCCGGGCTCGTCGGCCCTGGCACCGGGACTGAAGACGAAGACACCACCGAGATGACCGCGACCCCTGAGGGGTAACGTGCGCGGCAGCTCGTAACAACGCGACCTGACCTGCTCTACGGCAGTCAGGCGCACACGAAGGGGAGGCCATGCGGCCTCCCCTTCTGCATGCCGTGAGATTTTAGGCGCTTTTTACCAGTGCGATAGGACTTTTTTATCATCCCTACGCTACGCTTACAGCGTCAGGGTGTGCCCAACCTGCTGACCCTCGACGACGATCCCACCGCACAGGAGTGATTTTTCATGAAAATTGCACAGATGAAGTGGCTGCTCGGCCTCACACTGCTTGCCGCCAGCCTGCTGCTGGCCGCCTGCGCCGGTACTGATGAGGGCGACACCGGCACGAGCGAAGCAGTCCTGGCTTCCGAGGAACAGGTCGCCGCCGCGGCAGGCAGCGTCACGCCCGGCGAGGCTGACACGCCGGGGGAGCCGGCCAACGAGGCCGCCGCCGGGAACGATGCGGCTGAGACAGCCGAGCCGCTGGGGCCCATCGAGTTTGTCCAGCCACCGTCGCGCTGGATCACGTCCGGGCGGCTGCTTGGCTCGCCCGTGTTCGGGGAAGATGGCATCGAGCTGGGCCGCATTGTGGACGTTATCTTCTCGGAGCAGGGCGAGCTCGGCCACGTGGTTGTTAGCGCGGCGGCACTCGGCGAGGACACCCTGGGCGTGGTTCCGTGGGGTTCGGTGCAGTGGGTTGGCCCTGAAGGCGATCTCGGTTCCGGCGGCGCGCAGCCCTCCGAGGAAGCGGCGGAAAGCGACTCCATTGCCAGTGTGCTCGACACTCCGGGCCCGTACATTGTGTTTGTGTATCCCTCCGCGGATGAGCTTCACGGCGAGATCGCCGTCGAGGCGCGGCTGTTCAGGGACGGCGCGCTGTTCGCCGGGGAGGAGATCCTGGCCGCGGTCGGCGCGGAGGCCGGTGAGGCAGCTACTCGTGAGGCGGTTTCGAACCGCGTGCTGCGCCTGAGCCAGTTCGAGGAGTTTGACCTGTCCGATTACCCGCTGCTCGATGATCAGGGGGAGCAGATCGGCGAGATCGAGGAGCTCATTGTGGACCTGGAGCAGGGTATGGTGGCCTACGCGCTCGTGGAAGCGGGCGGTTTCATGGGGGTCGGGCAGGCGAGTCTCGCCGTGCCGTGGAACGCCGTCGGCCTCAGCCTCACGACCGAGGAATTCGTGCTGCTCGCCCCGGCGGAGGTGCTTCAGGACGCGCCCGCCTTCGAGTCTGACGCCTGGGCAAATGGCCCCGCCGACGATGCCTGGAATGAGGCCGTCGACGAGTACTGGGCCGATCTGTAGGCGTGCCGGGCCCGTTAGAACCCTATCAGAAGCCCCGCCGCCGATTTGACATCGGGGCGCTGGTGGGGTATACTCCCGGTCACATTGCGGGGTAGAGCAGAGGCAGCTCGTCGGGCTCATAACCCGGAGGTCGCAGGTTCGAATCCTGCCCCCGCT
>CAZDLX010000051.1:0-16535 GCA_964506005.1 uncultured Anaerolineae bacterium
CCGGCCGGGGCGACGCTGCTCGTCACGCTCGTCGTGAGCCGCTTGCGCGGCCACTACGTAGTCGACCGCGCGGTCCTCCGTCAGTTGGCGGTCATCGTCGGAGCGGCGCTCGTCTTCTACCTGTACCTCAAACTGTGGAACTGGATGGCGACCAGCTACTACAGCAGCCTGCCTGCGCGCGAAGCGGGGCTCGCCCTGCTGTTTGAGACATCGCCCTATGGCGCCACCTTCTGGTGGATCGAGGTCTTCGTCGGGGCGCTGGTGCCGACGGTCATCTTCTTCTGGCCGAAACTGCGCCGCAACGACTGGCTGCTGATGCTGGCCTGTGTACTGACCATCGCGGGCGTCGTCATGCTGCGCTGGAACACGACTATTTCCGGGCTTGTGGTGCCGCTCGACTGGTCGCCGGGCAGCGCCTACCTGTTCCCGCGCCTGAGCTACACGCCGACGTTGGTGGAGTTCGGTGCCTTCTTTGGGATCATCGCCTACGCACTGCTGGGCCTGACGCTGGCTGTTCGCTACCTGCCCATCTACCCTGCTGACCACCGGTCCGTCCACACCGGCGACTGACCAGACGACCCACCTTCTGCTCGAAGGTCGAGCCGAGAGCGCCATTATGCCTGCGCAGCCGTACGCTGAAATGCGCACACCTGCGATGATGTCTCTTACCCGGCGCTGCCTTATACTTAAGGTGGAAGTGCTTGAAATTACTCGGTCATCTGGCGCTGGGAGGGATGCGTATGTGGCGAGTTCGGAAGGGGCAAGTTGCCGGTTGGGTCCTGATTCTATTGCTTGTGTTCGGTTTGGCGGCCTGCACGAACGGTGAGGCCGCTGAAGCGGGAGAGGCTGAAGCACCCGCAGGGGGTGCAGACGGCGACAGTATGGATGACGATATGGGCGGTGACATGGCAGGCGACGTGTCAGACGAGGAGGGGGAGCATAACGAAGAAGAGGAGATGGCCGGCGAACATGCCGAAGCGGGGCATGATATCCCAGAGGAAGCCGCCGAGCTGGCGAACCCGGTAGAAGCCACAGAGACTTCTGTCGAAGCCGGGGAAGCGCTGTTCGCGGCGAACTGCGCGGTATGTCACGGTGTTGAGGGCCGGGGTGATGGCCCCACCGCTGAGACCCTCGACCCACCGCCTGCTGATCTGCATGCCGATCATGTGCAGGTGCTGGCAGACGGTGAGCTCTTCTGGGTGATCACACACGGCGTTGAAGGCACTGGTATGCCACCCTGGGAGGATGTCCTGACTGAGGAGGAGCGTTGGCACGTCGTCAACTTCATCCGCACCTTCGAGGAGTAACCAGGACAAGCCCTCGTGCCTCCGTGCATGAGAAATGAGGGACAGAGGGGAGAGCGGCCATCTCAAGGTCGGTCTTCCCTCTCTTCGAGTAACGGGACTGCGGACGGTCACACAACGCTCCGCAGCCCACTGCGTTATAGTCAACAGAGACTACAGTGCCAAAACAAGCACGGGAACCCACTATGCCGACCGAGGTCCGCAAGACGCATGTGATCGTGTTTGCACCTGCCACCCTCCAGCGGCAGGCGTGGCGCGCACTGCTCAGCGATCAGCCCTTCATCGACGTACTTGAAACCTCCTGCCACGTTGAGGTGGTCGCGCCGCTCATCCGACCCGAGGAGACCTCGGTCGTCTTAGTCGACCTGCCGGGGCTGCGCATCGATCTTGCCGTGGAGCTGCGAGCCAGTGCCCCCGGTGCCAACCTGCTCTTCCTCGTCGACAACTATGACCTTGAGACGGTGCTTCCCCTGCTGCGCGCCGGCGCGCAGGGCGTGGTCGGTCGCGACGACGACGTATCCGACCTTGCGCGTGCGCTGCTCGCCGCATCGTGTGGACAGCTGGTACTGCCGCCGTCCATCGCCCGGCGAGCGCTGACCGCCCTGGCAACCGGGGAGACAGTCGTTGAGGGGCTCATCGAAGAACTCACCGAGCGCGAGACGGAAGTGCTGCATCTGCTGGCGGAAGGCATGACTAACAAGGACATTGCTCAGACTCTGATCCTCAGCGTACGCACCGTTGAGGCCCACCTGCGCAGCATCTACGGGAAGCTCGGAGTCAGCTCCCGCACCGAAGCCGCCCTCTGGGCCGTGAAACACGGCTATGCTGCCTGAGCACGTTCGGCACTCGCCGCCGTCAACACGCCATTTGGCGGTTTGAACTCCACCGTCAAACTGGTAGGCTCTATACACAAGAACGATGAGTTTTTGAGGATGGAGGTTGTATGAAACGCTTGCTGTTAGTCGTCGCGGTTGTTCTAGCTGTGGCACTGTTGACCGCTGTGCCTGCCTTTGCAGAGCCTCAGAGCACGCATCCGCACTGTGAGAGTGGCCGAACATTTGGAGAGCACGTTTCTTCGCACGCCAAAGATGGGCTGCTGGGTAAGGAACATAATCCCGGAAATCACCAAGGGTTTTCGGAGTGCGTGCCGTAGTCTCTGAGTATCACATCACAAGGGGCCCGTGGTGAGATGACCGCGGGCCCTTTTACGTCCGGCGAACACAGCTTTTGGCACGCCACACAACTATCACGCCAGAAATTCCAGTAGCTCCCTGGCAGTGGCCATCTTGCTCAGCCGGATGAGAGCTTGCTGCTCGACCTGGCGGATGCGCTCCCGAGATAGACTCATCATCCTGCCCACTTGTTCCAGGGTGTGAGGCTCCTGACCGTACAGCCCGAAGCGCAGTTGCAGCACCTGAGCTTCCTGTTCAGTCAGGCACGAGAGAACCTGTCGGAGTTGGTCAACAAGTAGTTGTTGAGCAGCTAATTCCTCGGGCGTGGGCTCGCCATCTGCCAAGAAATCCTGCAGTTCGCCGTTCTCGCCGACTGGTGTCTCGAGCGCGACGACATCAACCTCCACCGCCTTTAAATCCTTGATCTCATCCACGGAAAGTCTAGTCCGTGTGCTCAACTCTTTGAGTGTCGGCTTGCGTCCGAGCTGCTTCTCGAGCAGTTCGTCCGTCAGGTGTATCCGTCGCAGCTTTGCGGACACCTGCAGCGGTAGGCGGATCGGGCGAGATTTTTTGGAAAGTGCGCGCGTCACGGACTGGCGAATCCACCAGCTCGCATACGTGCTGAAGCGATGACCCAGGGTGTAGTCGAACTTATCGACTGCTCGCATCAGGCCCACGTTCCCCTCCTGAATCAAATCAGCGAAGGGGAGGCCGAGATCGCGGTAGCGCTTGGCAATGCTGATGACAAGTCGCGTGTTGGCACTGGCCAGGTGCCGGCGCGCCTCCTCGCCTTGCACCACACAGTCATGTAGTTTCGTCCGCCCTTCACCGCATTTCGGTGGGCTGGTTTGCAGTAAGCGCTTCGCGTGCCGCCCCGCCTCAATCGACTTGGCAAGCACAATCTCCTGCGCGTGCGTCAGTAGCGGCTCGGTGATCATCTGCTGAAAGTACAGCCGGATAGGATCTCCAACTGGGACGGCAGCCGGCTCCTCAACCGGTTCAGGCGCTCGGTGCAACGGGCGGTGGGAGGTAGCTCTCGCGGAAAGGGCCATTGATGTTCTTCAGTCTCCCTACATTTATTAGGCATGCCGGGCGCCGAGGATGCGGACGCCTGTATCGACCTGCAGTTCCACTGTGTTGGGAGGTAATGCAATGGCGCTGCCTGCCAGCGGATCGGCGTTGGCATCACCCACAGGGGTCTCGGTCAGCACGAGGCCGTTCTCGTCGAGCGCCCGGATTACAAAGCGGTCCAGGTCGCGTGGTGCCGGTCCTTCGATCCAGTCACCTTCCTTCTCGAACTTCGAGCCGTGGCAGGGGCACTCGAAGCGGTCGTTCGTGGGCACCCACTTGTACAAGCAGCCGAGGTGCGTGCATACCTTGTACAGTGCGAGGACGCCGCCCCCCAAATTTACCAGCCAGAAGCGGCCCTGCGCATTCTCCTGAGGCGCGGTTCCTGTGGTGGGCAGACTGTCTGCCGCTACTGTGAACACGCCGCCGAACTCCCCCGCCCGGAAGCGAGGGTAAGCGAACCACAGGAGCGCGCCACCGCTGCCGGCGAGCGCAAGCGCCAGCGAAGCGGCCCAGGTGTAAAACATGAACTCTCGACGGTTGAGCGGGGCTGGAGACTCGATCGTTGCCTCTGCCATCGACTCTGCTTCCTCCTGAACGTATACCTACGGTTCCAGCTCGAACCCGGCCTGCTGCCAGGCGATCATGCCGCCGTCCACGTTGTAGACGTTGGTGTAGCCGGCTTGAGCGAGTGTCTCCGACGCGCTGGTGCTCATTCTGTCGCTCTGGCAGTACAGCACGATCTTTGCATCCTGGTCAGGCAGTTGATCCAGGTTCTGCTCGATCTCGTTATACGGAATACTGAGGTCGGTGCCGGGAATGTTGCCCGCCTCCGGGATGTGAACGTTGACGAGCGTGAAGTCCTTCTCTAGCAGCATGCCGTGCAGCTCCTCGGCGGATATGTCTGTGTAGGCGGTGCTGTCGATGCTGGTCACTGATGCCGAGTCACCATCCGTCGATACGGTCTGTGCGCCCGCGCAGCCTGACAGAACGAAGAGTGCTCCTATCAACAGTACTGAGAGTATGCCTGGACGACTCATAGAATCCCTAACCTCTGCAGTTATCTTCTATCCGATCTCTAGGCTCAGTGTAACGGCTAACGCGAGGCGCTGGGAGGAAGGAACGGCGCGTTCCGGATAGGCAGTCTGGCGCGCGCTAGAATTCTTAACATCATGCCTCCTCTACATTTCGAGAACAACTACTCTTCTAATAACTGACACGCGGAGGTGCCGGCGTACGCCATATGTGTCTGACTAAGTAGGCAGTATTGCTCGTATAAAAGTGTTTTTACTTACTGTTTAGGACTTTTTTAGAGCCTGTACATTAGCCTACAAGATAGAGAACTGGCGTCCGCACTTACTGTCACCTAGGCGTTGTCAGTCAGTAGTATTGGAATGAAGTGGAGCTTGGAATGTCTCATACGCCCTCCTGGTTGAAACCTGTGGCCGTCGTCGTCGCAGTGACTATCGTTGGTATCTTGCTCGCGGGCATCTTCACGGTGCCCTATCGCAGCCTCGTCGCGCCGTCGGGCTACAACCAGTCACGCGTCCACTGGAACACGAAGAACACGACGCGCTTCGATGGCGCGGACCTCGCAGAGGTTTCTGTGCTGGTCAGCAGGGCAGTCTACCCGGCCATCGACCCGGCGACAACGCCGGACGTCGTCATCCTGTACGATCCAGAGGACTGGCAGGGCGGGCTGGCCGCCGCACCGCTGCTGCGCCCCCTGAACGCCATACTGCTGCCCGCCACGCCGGACGCATTCGACGATATCGGCCGGCTGGCGCCGGTGGGCAGCGACGCGCTCGGCGGGACGCAGGTGCTGGGCATCAACGATGCGGATCTGCCGGAGGGCTACAACGCGCGGGCTGCCACGCCTGCTGAAGTGTTCGACCTGCTCGGTGCTGCAGAGCGCTCGCCCCGTCACGCCATCCTCGTGCCTGAGGATGAGCCGTCAGTCGCGCTGCTGGCCGCACCCTGGGCGGCCTACACCAATGACCTCGTCGTGTTTGACGCTGCCGACGTGCCGGAGGGCATCCAGGTCTACGCGCTCGGCGACGTGGAAGCAGAGGGAGAGGTGACGCGCATCACCGCGCCGAGTGCCGCCCAGCTCGCCGTCAAATTCGCGACGTACGAGGACCCGGCAAATCCGCTCTTCGGCTGGGGCTTCAACGCCGACAGCCTGACCGGCTACCGCGCCTACACGCTCGCCAGGCCGAATGACCCGGCGATGGCGCTCTTGAGTGCCAATCTCAACGTGCGGGGGAAGCCGGGCCCATTGATGTGGTCGGGCGAGGACCGCCTGCCGCAGCCGATCAACAATTACTTCTGGACGCAGCGCGCGGCCTTCTGGGTCACGCCCAGCGAGGGGCCGTTCCATCACTTCTTCGTGCTCGGCGATACCAATACCATCACCTTCCCTGCACAGGGTCAGGCGGATTATGCCGTGGAGATCGGCCCGTACCTGGGCAAGGGCGCAGGCCTAAGCGGTATTGGCATGGTCGCCGCTGTCTGGGTGGCGTTGGGCATCGCTTCTGCCGGCTGGATCCTATTCCACGAGGCGAAGTTCCTGCCGATGCAGAACTGGGTGATGCGCCTCGCCTGGCCGCTCTTCGCGCTGATGGTCGGCCCGTTTGGCATCCCCATCTACCGGCTGGCCTACAGCCGCCCGGTCATCAAACGTAAGAAGATGATGATGTGGGACCGCCCGCTCTGGCTGCAGGGGGCGGTGGCGACGGTCTCGGCGGTGGGCTTCGGCGCCTCGCTGATGATCGTCAGCGGCTACATCACCACCCTGCTCGGCGTGCCGCTTATTCCTAACAACGGCCTGCTCTTCTTCCTCGGCGCGCCGATGATCCTCATCATGATCATCAACTACGTCGTCGCCGTCATCATCTCGTGGCTGGTCTTCCAGACGCCGATGATGACGATGTTCTACGACAAGGACTACTCCGGGACCCTGCCGCTGGCGCTGCCGATAGTGCTCATCTCGATGGGGGCGGCGGCACTGGGCATGAACCCGGCGATGTGGCTGCTGATGATGGACCACATCCCGATGATGCCCACCGAGGAGTCGATCCTGTGGTTCGGCACGATGTTCGTCACGGCCTTCGCGGCGTTTCTCATCGCGTGGCCGTTCAACTACTCCCTGATGCGCGCACAGCGCAAGCCGGGCTTGATGTAGATGCGACGGTAGGAGAGAAACTGTAATGCGCAATGTTTGGTTCGCACTGTTGGGGGTGCTGACAGCCACGCTCCTCGTGGGCTTCGGCATCATCCAGTATGAAGAGACGTTTGTCCCCTCCGGGGAGGTTGGGGAGATGCCGTACCTGGAGGTTGACCACCGGCTGGTGACGGTGAACACGGGTCGCATCGGGTCAGATGACCCGGTGGAAACCGCGGTTGCCGTCTCGAACATCGTCTACCCGGCGACCGAGGAGGAGAACACGCCGGGTGCGGTCGTGCTCATCAACCAGAACAACTTCGCGGAGGCGCTTGTCGCCGCCAGCCGCGTCCAGCACTTCCCCGTCAACGCGCCGCTGCTCTACGTCGAGCAGGACAGCATCCCCGAGCTGACGCGCAGCGAGCTGCTGCGGCTCAAGCCGGAGGGTGTGGCCTTCGACCAGAACGTGCAGGTCTACCTCGTCGGCACCATCAGCGAGAGCGTGCGCGAGGAGGTCGAGGCGATGGGCTACCGGACGCGGGTGCTGACTGCTGACAATCCGATTGAGCTTGCCTACGTGGTTGATACCTGGACCTCGACCCAGCACGGCGACCACGAGGACGAGATCACTATCGCTAACATCGATCAGCTCGAGGCCTATGTTCCGGGCGCGTTCTGGAACGCTCACGCAGGTAACGGCTTCGCGTATGTCACCGACGAGGGCGTGCCGCAGGCGACCATCGAGATGCTGAAGGACCGCGCCAACGGGCCGTGGATCTACCTCTTTGGCGACGAGTCCATCATCTCCGCAGAGGTCGCCCGTGAGCTGGCGCAGTACGGCCACGTCACGCGCGTCCCGGGCAGCACGCCCGGCGCCATCAGCGCGCACTTTGCCGCGTTCAAGGACGAGGGTAAGGACTGGGGGGCGTGGATCACGTTTGACAACCGTAGCTTCGGCTGGGGCATCGGCGAGGCGGGCCACAATGCGATCTTCGTCAACCTCGACGGGCCGGAGGGCTGGCAGAACGCGCTACCCGCGACGACGCTCAGCCATATGGGCAAGCATGCGCCGGTGCTCATTCTGGACGACGGGGAGATCCCAGAAGCGGTGCGTACCTACCTGACCATCACCAAACCTTATGAGACGGCCCCGCAGCAGCAGCTTCTGAACCACGGCTGGATTATCGGCGGGGAAGAGACGATCAGCTGGGAAACACAGGCAGAGTTGGACCTGATGCTCGAGGCGAAGGTGCTCATCGCCGAGGGCGACGCGGAGGGGAGGTAGTCATGGCTGAGCGAGACACAGATGTTATAGTTGCAGATCGGCCGGAGCACCGGGAGGACAGGCACGACGGCATGCGGGATCTAGCCCACCGGCTGGAAGCGTATCACACTGCGCCCTACCCGGATGCCGTCCGGTTGGAGGTGGACCCGTTCCCTGAGCGCGTGATGAACGGCCTGTGGATTGGCATACTCGTCGGCGGTGTCCTCGGGGCCATCTTCGGTGCTCTGCTGCGCAACAACACCGTTGCGCCGCGCGGCTGGGAGGGCCTGTATTCGATGACGCCCTTCACCTTCGTGGTGTTCTGGACGATGGTCGGCGTGGCGCTGGGCATGCTGGTCATCGGGGTAGCATTTATCCTCGCTACTCCGCCCGAGGAGCACGATGATGCCGACGAGGCCGGGATGTATGAGGTCGAGGCTGAACCAGCGCGCCGTGAGGAGGTCGTCGCAGAAGACTAGACGCCGTCTGCTAGCTTGTAATTCGAACTTGCGCGCATGAGGGGCCGGTGTTGCAGACGTTGCAGCCCGGCCCTTGCCTTGTGTTGAAGAGGAGCGGATTGGCCGGGAACACGCGTAGGTCACCGCGTCGCAGTAGGCCATCTGGCTGTGGAAGCGGGGGGCAGTTGTGCGCTTGTTCACCTGTTAGTGCACTGTGTATCTTGAAGAGTGATAAGCGAGTGGTTGCTCGCGATCCTCAAGCAGCCACTGTGTTTCCTATCCCTTAACAAGCTCCGGTGAGGTAACTATGCTGTCAAGACGTCGTTTCCTGCAGGCTGCAGGTGTTTGGCTCGGTGCACTGGTTGCTCCCCGCGCTCAGCGCTTACTGGCAGCTGAGAGCACACGCCTAGTGTACGAGACCGGCATCGACTTCAACAACACTGCGAACGTTTCCTTCAACGAAGTATACGGGAACCCTCCGCTGCTGGGGCGTGTTCACGGGGCCGCACGCATACGTATCTTTAAGGAGCCATCTCCCCGGTCCGACTCGGTTCGCAACGTCTACTGGGGCTACGTGATGCCGGTATTCCGCAGCGTGCATGGGGAACGCTACGACCTGGGGGCAGCCAACGATATCTGGTTCGAGATGCAGGATGGCTACGTGCACTCAGGCTACGTCGTGCCGTGTCGCGAGTTCTTTCAAGAACCAGAAGCCGTCCCGGAGGAGGGCTTCTGGGGTGAGGTGAGCGTGCCCATCGTGCAGCAGTTCCAACGCCCGGCGCTGCAGGCCCGGCGGTGGGACTACGACTACTACAAGAACTACTGGGGGCAGGTCCATCGAGTCGTCGAGAGGGCCGAGGATGATGAGGGGCGCGTGTGGTACCGCATCCTCGACGACATTGAGCCTGAGCGACCCGCCTGGGTTCCGGCGCGCACGCTGCGGCGCGTCAAGGTGGAGGAGTTTGAGCCAATCTCACCCGGTGTCGAAGACAAGCGGGTGGTAATCGACCTCGCTGCGCAAACCCTCGTGTGCTATGAGGAAGGCGCTCGTGTCTTCCAGACCCGCATCGCCACGGGGACGACCTTCACCAACGACCAGGGGGAAGAGTTTGACCTGAGCACGACGCGCGGAACGTATACCGTCCAGCGCAAACGGCCATCACGCCGAATGAGGGGTGGAGCGAGCTTCGGGCTCGCCTACGATGTAAACGGTGTGCCCTGGGTAACGTACTTCAGCTTCACAGGTGCAGCCGTGCACGGTGCCTACTGGCATAACAACTTTGGTTTGCCGCGCAGCCATGGCTGCATCAACGTCACGCCGGACGCCGCCAAGTGGGTGTACCGCTGGACGGAGCCCACCATGGGCTATGAGGACGTCTACCGCTGGACGGAACCCGGCGAGCGCGCGACGGTTATTGAGGTGGTTTAGGATGCATGATATGCCTCTTGTATCAAGGCGCAGGTTCTTACGGACGGCGGGTAGCCTCATTGCTGGTACGGCACTGGCGGCGCCAGTGCGACAGGTCTTGGCCGCGGCGCGAGGCGAGCATGTGGCAGGGGACGAGCTAGATTTTATCGAGCCTCGAATTGCGCGGATCGACCTCTGGGGTCGCATCACTGCCTACGGCACGCCGGTGCGCGCGAGCACGGGTATTGATCAACCGGTCGCCGACTGGCTGCCGCTCAATGCCGTGGTTCCACTGTTCGAGGAAGTGCACGCAACCGGGAACAATCCGCTCAACGACCTCTGGTACCGTACCCGCAGCGGTTACGTCTACACGCCGACCGTCCAGCCGATGAAGCCGTACCGGACGCCAGAGATCATCACGGGACTCAACGACGAGTTCGGGGTTTGGGCAGAGGTGACCGTGCCTTTCACCATTGCCCGGACATTACCTGCAGGCCTTGCGGCGACGCTAGAAGATGGCAGTCCACACATCCTATATCATGCGAGCGTGCACCGCGTGATCGGCGTTGAGGAGGACCGCGACAGCAACCGCTGGTACAAGCTCTACGACGATAAACCGGGAGCGCCGGGGGTGTTCGTCCCTGCCCGATACCTGCGCATCATCAAGCTGGAAGATCTCGCTCCGATCAGTCCTGGCGCGGACAAACGGGTGGTCGTGACGCTCGACGAGCAGCGTATTGATTGCTATGAAAATGACACGCTGGTCTTCAGCACACTCATCTCATCGGGTGGGAAGGGCTTTGATACACCGCGCGTCGAGTGGTTCGTGGTGCTGAAACAGCCCACACGGCACATTTACTCGGACCCTGAGGACAAGGCTTACAGCGATCCCAACTTTTATGACCTGCCGGGGGTGCCTTTCGCGACGTTCTTCACCACTATGGGGCACGCCATCCACGGCACATACTGGCATGGAGACTACGGGCGGCCGCGCAGCAGCGGTTGCCTCAACGCGACGCCCGAGGCGGCGCGCTGGATCTACCGCTGGATCGAGCCGGTTGCACCGTACAACAGTGACTTCGTCCCGGGCGATCGATCGAGCGGCACGCCAGTGATCGTCGTGTAGTGCTCGCAACGAACAGGAGACAGAATGGCTTTATTTAAACAGCGTAAACGGATGCCGCAAACCCAGACCTACCGTCAGAAGCAGGCCACGCCGGGCGTTCGACCGCAGCACGGCTCGCGCGTCGCGACAGTCGCGCTGTGGAGCGGCGGAGCCGTTGTTGCCCTCGGCCTCATACTCGTGCTAACGGCTTCACTCTGGCTACCCGCCACCCGCAGTGTGGTGCCGGACCGGTACATCATGGCTTACGCTCCCGAACGTGTGCAGGACATGATCTTCGACATCGACGTCAAAGAGCAGGTGCCAACGCCATCCGTTCGGTCTGAAGGAGCAGACAGTTTGCTGGCAGCAGTGCCATTCCCAGTCACGCCGACCGGCCGTCCCCAGACGGCCCAGCCCGCCGTTCAGGCAGAAGTCCCGGTCAGCGGCTACGTCCAGCCGACGCGCGTACCGGTCGAGGCGACACCGACCGCAACGCCCGCGCGTGCCGCAGCTCTGGACGCCAGTGCCGTGGATCGTGAGCGGCAGGCGGATCTGAGCCGGGCGGATGCACTCCTGGAGGGCTTCACGTTTGTCCAGCAGACAGGTGTGAACAACTGTGGGCCGGCCTCCATCGCGACGATGATGAGCTACTGGGGCTACACGTTTACACTCGAAGAAGCTCGCCAGGTGCTCAAGCCGACCCCCGAGGATCCAAACGTCCGGCCAGACGAGATGGCGAGGTTCGTCGAGCCGCTCGGCTACCAGATGCTCATCCGTAACAATGGGAGCTTCGACCTGTTGAAGAAGTTCATCCTGGCCGGGTACCCGGTCATGATTGAGAGTGGCTACGACCCGGAGCCTGAGACCATCGGCTGGACCTCACACTTCCTTACGCTGGTCGGCTACTCGGAGGCTGATCGGGGGTTCATTGCGATGGACACGTACCGGCGTCCGAACTGGTTCTACCCGTACGAGGAGCTGGACAGCTTCTGGCGGCAGTTCAACCGTCGCTATCTCGTCGCCTACCGGCCCGACCAGGCGGCCGCTGTGGCTTCCATTGTAGGCGAGGACATGGACGCCAGCGTGAACCACAGCAACGCGCTAGCGACGGCCCAGCGTGAATTGACTCTGGACCGGAACGATCCGTACGGCTGGTTCAACCTCGGCACAAGTCTAGCCGGGCTAGAGCGCTACGAAGAGGCTGCCGCAGCCTTTGACCGGGCGCGCGAACTGGGTTTGCCGTGGCGTTTCCTCTGGTACCAGTTCGCACCGTTTGAAGCATACCTGTCTGTTGAACGCTACGACGATGTCGTTGAGTTGGCGGATTCGGTGCTCGACAAGATGCCGACGGAAGAAGCCTACTACTATAAGGGACTCGCTCTTGCCGCGCAGGGTGACACAGGGCGGGCGCGCCGCGCGTTGGAACAAGCGGTTCGTTTCAACCGCTACGATGAAGCTGCGCAACGAGCGCTGGCTGCACTCGAAAAGGGTTCGTAGCGAGCCCGGCACCTGACTGCCAAGCGGGGAACGACAGAGAGCAGACTCCGTACATAGCCTGCTCCCTGCCGCTCCTCTTACGAGGCGACTACTCGTTTAAGTCTCGCCGCATCTGTTCGTACTCTTCCTTGCTAATCTCGCCCTGCGCGTAGCGACGCCTCAGGATCTCGCCCGCCGACTCCTGCCGCAGACGATTGCCCCCGAGGTTGGTGTTCTCCAGGAAATCAGGGCGCCAGCCGAGTGCATAGGCGATCACACCGACGATCAGCAGGAAGAACAGTAAACCGCCACCCATCATGATGGAACTCCTCCTCTAACTCTCATTCGTCACTTCAAAGACTCAACAACGCGCTGCAGCCGCTCTCGCGCTTCGGCCGCTACCGGATCAATCTCGGGTGATTCGACGACGCCGAGCATTGAAACGGGATCGATGATCGAAACCACACTCCCACCGTCTCGCTGGTACACGATCACATTGCAAGGGAGCAGCAAGCCAATCTCGAGATCGGCCTCCAGCGCCTGGTGCGCGAGTGGAGGATTACACGCCCCCAGGATGACGTACCGGCGGAAGTCTACGTCGAGCTTCTTCTTCAAGGTTGCCTGCACGTCGATCTCGGTCAGCACACCAAAACCCTGCTCTTTGAGTGCCGCTGTCACTCGTTCGACCGCCGCGTCATACGGGAGGTCGAGTTCTGCGCGGTACGCGTAGTCCTGCGCTACCTTCGCCATGGTTCTTCAGTTCCTTCCGCTACTCGTTACTTGTCAAACGTTGGAAACCCGGCCTGGGGCTTCACTTCGAGCCTAGCGCACGCCCGCAACACCTTCCAGATGACTCACGAGCATTTGGTTGCGCACTGCGTTCCCTCACCATGTGCCTGGTTTCGGTTCCGTTTGCGTTGCCGGGTTGTTGCAGCCCCTGCTTGTCTCCATCGTTACAGGTCAGAGTGTAGTGAACGCCCTTGAAGGGCCGTTAAAGTCTCCATGAAGGTTGTGTAAAGGCCGCCGCAGCGGACAACAGTGACCTGTACGTCGGTCTGTAGTCATCATTGTGGCGCTAAACGGGGATGTTCCACATGGACAACGCAACTCACATGTTCGAAGAACCGTGCTAGAGGCTACGCCATATGGCGAGGGGGGATTCGCCTACTACCTTTAAGTGTTTTATGGCTGATGGGAGGGGGCGTGGCTCGTTACAATGTTAGGAACGCAGGCCGGTAACAGTCGGTTGGTGAATCATGCCTCAACAGCGAAAACAACACATCCTGGTCGTCGATGACGACCCGGCGGTCACGAGTGTCCTCAGGCGCGGGTTGGCTTACGAAGGCTTCGCGGTCGGCGTGGCCAGCTCTGGTGAGCAGGGTCTCAATAGCGCCCGGGAGGAGCCACCCGACCTCGTCATTCTCGACATCATGATGCCGGGTCTCGACGGGTTGGAAGTGCTCCGCCGGCTGCGAGCGGCTGACGAGCAGTTGCCTGTGTTAATGTTGACGGCGAAGGATGCAGCGCAAGACGAGGTGATGGGCCTCCAGCTGGGCGCGGATGACTATGTTGTCAAACCGTTCACATTCGAGGTTCTGCTCGCTCGTGTCAAGGCGCTGCTGCGACGACAGGAGGCTGACCGACCGGCTATCCTCTCCTTCGCCGACCTTATGCTAGACACTGGAACTCGCCGGGCGAGCCGCGGCCCTCGTTCCATCGAGTTGACACCCACGGAGTACGACCTCCTGCTGCTATTCCTCCAGCACCCGCGGCAAGTGTTACCTCGCGAGATCATTATGGATCGCGTCTGGGGCTACGACTTTGGTGGGAATGAGAACGTGCTCGAGACGTACGTGAAGCAGATCCGCCAGAAGCTGGAGGCGGACGGAGAACCGCGCCTGGTCCACACAGTACGCGGTGTGGGCTACGTCTTACGTGAGGAATAGGTTATGTCTATCCGCCTGAGGTTGGCCGTCTGGTATGGCGCGCTGGCCAGCCTGGTGCTGCTTGTCACCGCACTGTTCAGCTACGCCTTTCACACCAGAGGACATTATGATGACCGAGATCTCGCTCTCATCACCAGTGTGAACCACACAACTGTCGAGGCATCCACCACCAGCGCCAGCCCCCATCTCGTTAGCGAGGCCGGCGGGCTGGATATCACACTGCGGCTTTACAATCGAACGGGTGAGGTTGTCGACTCCCAGTCCGGCACCGAGCCAGCGCCTGAGATAGATCCCGGGGAGATCATAGCATTCCCGTCCGGGCCGGCATTTGATGCCGTGGCCGGGCTCGCTCGACCCTTGACCGAGGCAAACTTGAACGTTGACGAAGGGGCCTTCGGCCTCGCCGAGGCGGGTGGACAGCGCTGGCGCATCTACGTCGAGCCCCTCGGTGACGCTACGTCTCCCCCAGACGGCTACGTCGCCGCACTGACTCCGCTGGGCGCCCTCGACACGGCCATCGCCACCTTTCGAACCCGCCTGCTGGCGCTCGGGATCATCTCTACAGTTGCGGGCCTGGTCGGCGGCCGTCTCATCGCTGGCGGTGCACTCCGCCCCATATCGAAGATTGCTCGCACCGCGCACGCCATCGAGCTCTCGCGAGACTTTACGAAGAGGATTGAGACCCTGAATCATCAGGACGAGCTGGGACACCTGGCGGTGACGTTCAACCAGATGCTGGCGAGTCTGGAAGAGGCGTACCAGGCGCAACAGCGTTTCGTTGCCGACGCCTCGCACGAGCTGCGCGCACCCCTGACTGCCATTCAGGCCAACCTGGAGCTACTTGAACGGCAGCCCGACGCACCGCCAGCCGCACGGCAGGAGGCGGTGCAGGAAGCACACCGCGAGGCTCACCGCCTGGCCCGCCTGGTTCGCGACTTGCTAGTACTGGCTCGTGCGGACACCAAGGCGAATCTACCCCGCGAGCGAGTTGAGCTAGAACGTGTTGTTCTGGAATCGATGCGTGAGATGCGGACCGCAGCACCCCAACATGACTTAATACTTGATGAGCTTACCCCTGTCGTCGTGATGGGCCACCCCGATCGCCTGAAGCAGCTTCTCGTCATCTTGCTCGACAACGCCATCAAGTACACGCCGCGTGGAGGTCAGATCTCCGTCAGCCTCACCCAAGGCGACCGCTTGGCAGTCCTTCAGGTCCGCGACAGGGGCATTGGCATTCCCGCCAGTGCCCTGCCGCACCTTTTCGAGCGCTTCTACCGCGCCGACCCGGCCCGCTCCCGCGACCCGGGCGGTACGGGCCTGGGTCTGTCGATCGCGCAGTGGATCGTCGAGCAGCATGACGGCCGGATCGGGGTCGAGAGTGAGGAAGGCGTCGGCACCCAGGTTACGGTCGCACTCCCTCTCCACCGCCCCTAGCTGCCATTCCTCAGCAAACGCTCAGGCTGCACACAGCCCTCCCTCAGGAACCTTTGCCATCCTCTCCTCAACGATCACTTGGTGAGGGGACCTAGGAGGACATCCATGGAGAACGTCGTGACCTACAAAGGCAGGGCAATGCACAATCTGCCGGTCGTGCGCTGGCTCGTCAACAATCCGAGGGCAGCCTGGCTGTGGCTACCCTTGCGCATCTGGCTGGGCTACCAGTGGTTTGGAGCAGGACTGGAGAAGGTCGGGAATCCGGCCTGGGTGAAGACGGGCGATGCCTTGATGGGATACTGGACGCGTGCCGTCACCCTACCCGAGGGTGGTCGTCCACCGATCGCCTTCGATTGGTACCGGGCGTTTATCCAGGGACTGCTCGATGCACAGGCCTACACCTGGTTCGCCAAACTGGTCGCCTACGGAGAACTGCTGGTCGGCATCGCTCTGATCCTCGGCATCTTCACCGGTGCGGCTGCCCTGATCGGCGGCTTTATGAATTGGAACTTCATCATGGCCGGGTCAGCGAGCACGAACGGCCTGCTGCTAATCTTGTCCGTTGCCCTGCTTGCCGCCTGGAAGGTATCCGGCCTAATCGGGGCAGACTACTTCCTGCTGCGTTGGCTCGGCTTCGGGTGGGAAGATGCGCCCGCGTGCCAATGCGGATCGGAGGAGTGTGCGGAGACCCACCACATGCCTGAGATGCAGCCGGCGGGCATCTAGCCGGTGCCACA
>CAZDLX010000051.1:16545-19714 GCA_964506005.1 uncultured Anaerolineae bacterium
CACGATGGGAGGGCAACAGGGCGAGGCCAAGTACTTCGCTGCCCTCCCGTCCACCCTCACTTTTCCATCCCTCGACGCAAAAACGTGTATAGCCGTTCTTAGGCGGGAGACCGACATGTACGCGATCCTGGAGGCAGATGTGCGGGGCAGCTTGAAGGTGGCAGAGGTAAGACAGGACCGGGCAGAGGCTGTCTCACAGGCAACTGATCCCTGGTTATTCACCAACCTGGCTGCTCAGAGTTGGTACGCTTCACGCAAGGAGTTGCAGACCCTGGAGCGGGATATTCGAATTCACGCAATGTACCGTGGGCAGTGGCAGCCGGATGAACTGGCGGTGAAACGGCAAATGGAGGAGTTGGTAGCTACCAGTGTGCTCAGACCAAGCGGAGCATTCGGCGACGTGAGTCCCCATCCGACCATCTACCGCGCCGAGGCGGCGGGGTCGCTTAGCACTTCCGAGTGGAAGCTTCACTTTCGCCCCGGTGATGATGTCGCGTTCGTTCCCACTCCCTACTGTGCAGCACACCCTGGGATTACCGGTCCGGCGCGCAGCGGGCGCTTCTACATTACCGGCGTCATGCGCCTGTGCTGCGTGGCATACCCGTTCCTGCAGGAACAGGAGGCTTCCATGGCGCATGTGTCGCGCAAGGCTGCATCCTCAGCGCGTTATGTAAGTGCGTCATCTAAATCATCACGTGATGCTAGATCATCAGGAAGCGCTCAGCCTCGTCTCAACTGGGCTTCAGATGCACAGTCGATACTGGCCTCAACGTACGTGAAGTAGTGCAACTCTCAGGAGGCAGAGATGCAACGGGTGTGGAACTTCCTGCTCATCAGCGCATATTTGGCGGCGACTTTCGCCTTCATCTACCTGGGGCAGAAGCTCCCCGCGGACAATGAACTGATCGGACTCATCGGGCTGTTGTTCCTCGGCGCGCTGGCGCTCGGCAGCGGTATCGCGTTGAGAGCGATCGCCTTCAAGCGATAGCCGGTTCTTGACAACCAGTTACAGCAGACAGTCAATGTACACCAGAAGAGGTCGGAAACATGACACAGGAACATGAAAGTCAGGGTGAAGCAACAGAGCGCGTCACCATACCGGTGCTCGGGTTGAGCTGCGCCGGCGGTGGAGCTCTAGCGGTCGAGCGCTCACTGCTGCGGGTGAATGGCGTGCAGAATGCCTACGTCAACCCCGCTACTGAAATGGCTTACATCACTTACGACCCGGTACTCTGTTCAGCATCAGGGCTGCAAGAAGCAATCAGGCGCGTGGGTCTTCGGCCTGGCGCGCCAATCTACCGGTTGCGCCCGTCCTTGTGGTGAAACTGACATGAGCAAGGAAACTCGGACAACAACCCCGCCGAAGCAGACAACTACCCCGAGCCATGTCTGGCAGGCGGAGATAGTGGTCGTGGGTGCCGGCCCGGGCGGGTCGGCAGCTGCCTGGGCGCTCGCCCGGTTGGGCCACGACGTGCTGCTTGTCGACCGCGCGTCGTTCCCGCGCGACAAGACGTGCGGCGATGGTTTGACGCCAAGCGCGGTGCGCACGCTGCGTGAGATGGGCGTGCTGACGCAGGTCGAAGCGGTCGGAGCGCAGCGGATTGATAGCGTGAGCATCACCGGGCCGGCGGGCATGCGCACCTCCCTGGCACTGGATGAACAC
The DNA here is from genome assembly GCA_964506005.1 of uncultured Anaerolineae bacterium. Classification (GTDB taxonomy): domain Bacteria; phylum Chloroflexota; class Anaerolineae; order Aggregatilineales; family UBA3940; genus UBA3940. The sequence goes on from CAZDLX010000051.1 coordinate 18,209, forward strand.
CTGCCGCCCGGCGCGTCCTATGCGCTGGTGCTGCCCCGCCTTCAGCTCGACGACATCCTGCTCCAGCATGCGGTGACGGCTGGCGGGAGGTTCAGATCGCAGGTGGACATGTCAGGTATCCGCCGCGACGGTCACCGCATCACCTCTGTCTTGGCCAATACGCCGGATGGAGCCGTGGAGGTGCGGGCTGAGCACGTCGTGTTGGCGGTGGGCGCCAGTATGGGCATGCTCCGGCGCGAGGGCCTGTTGGGCCACGACCCACAAATGATCCGGGCCGCCCGGATGTACTGTCAGGTTCGCGGCATCGCAAGGAACGCCTTCTCCTTCTACTACGACCGGGACCTCCTGCCGGGATACGGCTGGATCTTCCCGGCGGGCAAGGGAATGGCCAACGTCGGCGTTGGCATCCTCCCTAGGCCCGGGACCTCTCCGCCCTCAACAGCAACTCTGCTCGAGCGCTTCATCGCTCGGCGCGTCGCGCAGGGCGACATCCAGGCAGCCGAGCCGGTTGCGCCGAGCAAAGGCTACCCGCTACGGCTGGACTTCCTTAGCCAGGCGGCGGCAGGCACCAACTGGGTCCTGGTCGGCGAAGCCGCCGGGCTGGTAAACCCACTGACTGGTGAGGGGATCGACCTGGCACTGGAGAGCGGCCTGCTCGCAGGCCGGACTCTGCATGCCGATATTACCGAAGGGCGCGTTCACCACCTGGGTTACCAGCGGGCCCTGTCGCAGCGCTACGCTCCGATGTTCCGCGGGTTGCCGGTTCTCCGTGACCTGATTGCCCGGCCGGTGCTCGCCGACTACGTGACGTGGCTTACCCGTCAGCACCACTTTCTCGCCACGACGATGCTGCGCGTTGCCCTCGGGATCAAGCCGCCCGCAGCAGTCGTCCACCCGCTGTTCCTCCTGCAGGTGTTCCTGCCGCTCTCACCTCGCTTTGTCGCGCAGCATTTGCTCAGACAGGCTAACGCCCGCCAGGGTTGACGGCGGGACGCTCGAAGAGCAACAGCTACCCGGCTTGGCTCGCAAGCTGGGCCAGAGCTGTTCTATTTCCAAGCCGTGCACCGGCCCTCCGCCTTTTGCTCAGCAAATCCTCAGCCAGCGTTCAGACGAGGCTCAGCATTGGGCCCGATACTTCTCACCAGTGAACGCTAACAGTCAAAAGAGGAGTGTTACATCCATGAACCATCGTATACAGCAAGCTTCACTACAAGTGCGGGACCCGGTGTGTGGCATGATGATCGACGCCGCGCGCGCCGCTGCCGAGCAGACGGTGGACGGCGAGACGTTCTACTTCTGCTCGGATTCGTGCGCGGCTGAGTTCAGCCAGCAGCACCCGGCGTCTGCAACGACGGGCGTCTCGGGCGAGGGCGGCCTGCATTGGATCGACCTGCCCATCGTTGAGCTGGAAGGGCGCCATGCAGCCCAGTTCCTCTCCGAGGTGTTTGAGGCACTGCCTGGCGTCCGCCAGGCGACGGTGAACCCTCGCACCAGCATGGCCAGGGT
>CAZDLX010000052.1:0-19376 GCA_964506005.1 uncultured Anaerolineae bacterium
CTGCGCGCCGGTCCGCCTGCGGCGGGGGCAGGCGGGTTTCGTCGGTTTCAACCGACGATTGCACGTAGCCCGGAACTTCAGTTCCGGGCGATGCCTGAGCCTTCTCCGTTATCCGATGAATTCGGAAAGCCTCAAAAGTCGGCCCGTTAGTTGGGCGTACGGCTCTCCCGGTCGGCTTTAGCCGGCGCATCACAGGTAGCCCGATGCTTGAGCATCGGGCGAGGGTTGTCCTCATTCCAACAACTTCTCCCCCTCATGCTCATGACGAGTAGTTCCTTTTTCCTGTATCACAATTCTTTAACGTCTACCGCTTGCGCATCTCGCCGCGACCCTCTATACTTTTGTTGTTGCAATACAACAATTTAGCCAAAGGGAGCGCCCGTGAGCGAGGAATTCGAGAACTTTGTGAAGGTTGAAGACGCCGCGAAGCGTCTCAACATTCATCCCGAATCGGTCCGCCGCCTGATCCGCGCGGGCAAGCTCCCGGCACGAAAGTTTGCCAATACCTGGCTGATCGAGAAGTCAACACTGGAGCAGTTTGCCAGCAATTACGACCCGAGGCCGGGCCGTAAAGCGACGCTGCTGTGAGCCGCCGGCAGGCTCTCGGGGTGGCCCGCCCATGGGGGCTGCGCCATACTCCGGAGAGGGCAGCCGAGCCGCCGGATACGCGCCAAACCGGTTGCGCCGCCTACTCGCACCGACTACAATGACGCTAATGTGTTGCGAGGGAGGCGCGAGGGGATGGCATCCGTTTCTATCAAGGGTATCCGTAATGGGCTGCTCGTCGCGCTGGATGAAGACGGAGCCTGGGACGAAGTCGAAGCCGCGCTCGTCGGCACGATCGAGGAGCGAGAGAACTTCTTCCGCGGGGCCCGGCTGGCGCTTCAGGTAGGAGGCCGCAAATTGGACCGGGAAGAGATTCGTAAGCTGCGGGACCGGCTGGCCGAGCATGACATCCAGCTTGCCGCCATCCTCGGCAAGTCTGCCGAGACGATCCGCTCGGCGCGCCGGCTGAACATCGACACGGATCTCGACGAAGCCGCCACCTTCGAGGAGTACGAGGACGGCGAGCTGCCCCCGATTGACCAGACCGAGCGCGGCAGCCCAGCCATCCTCGTCAAGACCACCCTGCGCTCGGGGCAGAGCATCAGCCACCACGGGCACGTCATCATCATCGGCGACGTCAACCCGGGTGCCGAGATCATCGCAGGGGGTGACGTTCTGGTGTGGGGCCGCCTGAGAGGGACCGTGCAGGCGGGCGCGAACGGCGACGACGAGGCGCTGGTGTGCGCGCTCGACATGCGGCCCATGCAGCTCCGGATTGCCAACTTCGTCGCCATCGCGACAGACAACGGCCAGCAGCGCCGGCATCCTGAGATTGCGTCCGTCAGGGATGGGCAGATTGTTTCAGAAGAGTGGGGCATCTAGTCAACCGCATAGGCTGGCCCAGCCACGCTAGGCCAGCCGGGGTTGTAAGGCATAACAGGAAGGTAGAGAGCAGCCCATGACGGCACGGGTAATTACCATTACATCAGGCAAGGGAGGCGTCGGCAAGACGACGACCACGGCAAACGTGGGCGTCGCGCTGGCCTCTCTCGGCAACAAAGTCGTATGCATCGATGCAGACATCGGCCTGCGCAACCTCGACGTCGTCATGGGTCTGGAGAACCGCATCGTCTACGACCTCGTGGACATCGTCGAAGGGCGCGCCCGGCTGCGCCAGGCGATGATCAAGGATAAGCGGCTCAAGGAAGAGCTGTATCTGATCCCCGCCGCCCAGACGCGCGACAAGACGGCCGTCAGCCCCAGCGACATGGTGCGGCTCTGCGACGAGCTCCGGCAGCTCGTGGACTTCATCGTGATCGACTCGCCTGCCGGCATCGAGCGCGGCTTCCGAAACGCGGTTGCGCCCGCCAACGAGGTCTTGATCGTGACCAACCCCGAGGTCTCCTCGGTGCGCGACGCCGACCGCATTGTGGGGCTGATCGAGGCGGAGGGCAAAGGCCCCGGCAAGCTCATTATCAACCGGGTAAAGCCCGACATGGTCAAGCGTGGGGACATGCTCAGCCCCGCGGACATCATGGACATCCTGGCGATTGAGCTGATCGGCCTGGTGCCCGAGGACGAGAACATCCTGATCTCGACGAACCGGGGCGCTCCGGCAGCGCTCGAGGCGGAATCCAACCGCGCGGGGCAGGCCTTCCTGAACATCGCGCGGCGGCTGATGGGCGAAGACGTCCCGTTCCTGTCGATGGAAGAGGAGAAATCCTGGCTCAAGCGGATGCTGCGCGGCCTGGGGCTCGGCAGCGGTGAGGCAAACAACTCGATGCCGGTCAACCAGCGCAAGTCAACGCCCGCGCCGCCGCGGCCGGCTCGCTCGGAGAGCAGACCGCCGGCGGAGCCCAGACCGCGACCTGCGCCCGAGCGCGAAACGCCGGCGGCGACCAAGCCGCCTGCTGGGCCGAACAGCGGCGACGGCGTGGCATCGCGCCCCCCAGCCGAGACGCCCACCCGCGAGAAGCCAGCCAGCACCGGCGAACAGCGCACGCCGTAGGCCCGTAACCGGGGAGAGCATCACAAGGAGACCCGTATGAACATACTGTCGCGACTGTTTGCCGGCAGACGGCCATCAAGCAGAGACGTTGCCAAGGAGCGGCTACAGCTCGTCCTGGTGCACGACCGCAGCAACCTGTCTCCCGAGCAGGTCGCGCGGATGAAGGACGAGATCCTTGAGGTAATCTCCCGGTACGTCGAGTTTGACCCTGATCTGGTGAGCATTCACCTGACGAATCAGGACCGTGAGAGCATTCTTCACGCGGAGATCCCGATCCAGCCCGGAAGGCAGCGGCGCCGGGCGACCGTTTGAGGCTCAGGCGAGAGTCACGTCGCCGGCTGAAGTCGTAATGCGGATCTCCACCTGCGAGGCCGCGGTTTCGTAGTCTGCTGTCACATAGCGGCGCTGGCCCGGTGCCAGCAGCCGCTCATTTTTTTGCCTCACCGCACCGAACGGCCCGGTTGCGACGGTAATTGCCGTGCCCACCCTCTCCGGAATGACGACTTCTACCGGTCCCACCGTCGAGGACAGTTCAAGCTCGGTCAGGCCGCGCGTCACCGGGCACACGACGCGCAGCCCGCCCAGCGTGGTGCGCGCGCTCACGCGCTCCAGCCGCAGCTCGCTGAGATCAAGCGACAGGCTGCCGAGCGTGCTGCGCGCGTCGAGGTCCCACAGGATGTTGCTGGCGAGGTCGGCCCGCCACCGCGCCAGCGTGGGAGGGAACTTCGGCGCGGCAAGCCGGACGTTCGCCATGCCCTCCTCGACGTCGATGCGCGGCCTGCCGAAGGGGCCGAAGCTCACCGTCGCCACGCGGTCGCCGGGCGCGCCGCCCAGCACGACGTCGGCCAGCCCCGCGGCGATCTCCGCGCGGCCCCGCACGACCTGCCCGCGCGCGGTGTACGTGCGCACCCTCGGCCCGGCGATGAAGTCGCCGCCCAGCAGCACGTTCAGCCCCAGCGCAGCCAGCCCCGCCCCGAGCACGATGGCAGGGGGCGCGAAGCGCGCCGCCGGCACGGCCATCATGACCGCGCCCAGCACGGTCAGCGCCAGCCCGCCCCAGAACAGGGCAATCTCAACGCGGCGGAGCGTGACACTAGGCGGCATGATGCTTCCAAGCATGGGACCTCGCAGGCGGGGTTTCAGGCATACGCGCCCCAGTATAGGCCATTCCCACCGCGCAGGCCAGCAGGCTCACGGTAGCGGCTCCCCCGTGGCCTCGGTTGCTTCTGGCGTCGGGATGAGCACCGGCGGCACGCTGACGAACGAGAGCACAGCCTCCAGCGAGAACGAGGATACGAGCACAACCGTATCCTCATCGCCACCAGCGACCCGGGCGTAGTACGCGCCACCGGTGGGGGTCATGCCGCCCACCTCCAGAGTGTGCGTCTGGCCGTCCGTCATCTCCAGCTCGACGGTGTAGGCCGGCTCGTCGAGGCCATAGTCGGCCAGCGAGCCTACGTCGTCGAGCACGCGGTTGGGCTGCAGCGCCGCCAGCCCCGCGACCGATCCGCGGATGCGGAAGGCGTCGGCGCCCGCCGAGGTGTCCACGCCCTCCGGCGCCTCGTCGATCTGCCACGTCTCGCCGTCCTCCGTCGAAGCGGCAACGGTCTCCCCCGTCTCGTGACGGGTTACGCGGAAGCCGATCACCGCCTCCTCCTCCACGCCGGGGAAGAGGTAGGCCGCCGCGGTCGGCGTGGCGGCGGTTTCCTCCTCCCCACCGCCGAAGTCCACGGTGAGGAGCACGGCGATCAGCGCGCCGGTGAGCACGACCAGGGCCAGCCCGGCGATCAGGCGGGTGCGGGTGTTCACTGCGCCCTCCCTACCGCTGCCGCCGCCGGGCCAGCCAGAGCAGGCCGCCGCCGGCCAGCAGCACCAGCGGGACCAGACAGCTCACGCCGATTGCGACGAGGTACATGGCCACGGGCGCGAACGGCCGCTGGATGGTGCGGATGTCGAAGTTGGCGGGCGGCAGCTCGATGCCGTCCTCGCCCTGCACCAGCCAGTCCGCCGCGTTCGTGAAGAAGCCCGCGTTGCCAGACGTCGTGTACTGGAGCGCCTGGTTGGAGGCGAAGTCAGCGTCTCCGACGACGACCAGCCGGGCATCCGTTTCCGCATCGACGGCGCTGACAGCCAGCAGCAGCGGGCCGGGGTGGTCAGCCTCGTCGAACGACAGCTCGCCGGTGGCAAACGGGTTGGTCGTCTCGCCCCAGGAGGTCATCTCCCCGGTCGGGCCGGAGACGGTCGTCGCCAGTGGCGTGTGCGCGATGGTCGAGTCCTCGGCGGCGGCATAGGTGAGACTCCGCGCGACGATGAAGAACGACGGGCGTCCCGCTTCCAGCAGCGGCTGGGTGATGGGCGAGATGGTACTGTAGCCGTCCAGCACCACAGAGGTGAGCTCGTCGAAGTTGTACTGCGGCCCCGTCGTATCGATCACGAGGTCGTCGTTGACGGCGATGCCCCACTCGTCCTCGACGTACGCCAGCAGCGGGTCGCTGGCGGCGTGCCCGCCGAGCACCGCCGACGTTTCGCCGCTCTCAAGGTCCCAGATGCGCGCCTCGCCGTCGCGGCTGCCCGTCACGAGGAAGCTGCCGTCCGGTGCGAAGGCGAGGTCCCACACCAGGCTGGCATGCCCCTCCAGCGTCACGTCGTCAGCCTCCGCCGCGCGGAGCTCAACCGCACCGCCGGTGGTGGCGTAGGCAAAGCGCCCCTCCTGCCCCGCAGCAATCGCGGTGATGCCCGCCTCCGGGAAGCGCGGCGTGGTGCTGGCTTCGCCGCTGGCCACTTCCACAAAGCCCTCCACGCCGTCCACCGAGACGGAATGCAGCGTCTCGCCATCGGGCGAGAAGGCGATGTCGAGCACCAGACCGCCGTGGAGCCGCTGGTTGAACCGCTCCTCGCCGGTGGCTGCGTCCCACAGAAGCACCGAGCCGCTCTGACCGGCGAGCCCGCCCGCCGCGGCGAGCGTAGCCCCATCGGGCGAGAAGGCGACCGCCCACAGCGGTGCGGTGGTGAGCAGCGGTGAGTACTCCACCGGCTCCAGCGTCTCGGCGTCCCACACGATGACGGCCTGGTTCTCGCCGGCGCTGGCGATCAGGCGTCCGTCCGGCGACACGGCCAGCGCGGAGACAGCCGCCGTCTCACCTTCAAACCGGCCGATCTCCTCCCCGCTCTCGACCTCCCACAGACGCACGGTGCCATCCGCCCCGGCGCTGACCACACGTTCGCCGCCGGGCAGGAAGGCCGCGTCAACCGCGTCGCTGGTGTGCCCGCGCAGCACGGCGACCGCGTCGCCGCTGGCAGCATCCCAGACGCGCACGGTCCCGTCCGCGCCCGCCGTGACGATGCGCGAGCCGTCGTCGCTCACGTCAACGCCGACCACGCCGTTGCCGAAGGCTCCGCCTCCGGTTGCCGGGTCGCTGAGCAGCATCACCGCGCCCCCGCCCTGCAGGTAGGCGTCGAGCATCTCGACCTCCTGCGCGGTGAACTGCGCCGTCGGCCCCGCGATGAGCAGCATATCGGCGTCGTCGGGCACGCCACCCGCCTGGTTGAGGTTCAGCTCCTCGACCGCATAGTTGAGGTTCGTCAGCTCGGATTGCAGCGACGAGTAATCGCCTGCCTGGAAGCCGCTGAAGCTGCGCTCGCCGTGCCCGGTGACGGCGTAGATCTGCCGCCGCCCGCCGAGCATGACGCGCGTCAGCGCGCTGGTCAGCTCGCGCTCGCCGAGAGCCGAGGTCTGCGAGGTGCGCTCGCCCTGCTCGAATACGAGGACGCCCAGGCTCGTGACCCCGTACTGCTGGGCGGTCGCGGGGTTGCGTTCGGGGTCGACAAACTCGTAGCTGAGCCGTCCGCCGCTGTGCCGGGCGTACTGCTCCAGCCACAGCTCAGCCTCGTCCCGGGCGATGGAGCCCTCGGGGTAGAACGCGATAACGTTGACCGGCTCCTCCAGCCCCTCCAGCAACTCGACCGACGCCTCGGAGAGCGAATAGCGCCGCGACTCGGTCACGTCCAGCGGTGAGAGGTCGAGCTGGCGCAGTACGAGGTACAGCGCCACGACGAAGGCCACAAACACGATGCTCAGCAGCGCGGTCGTGAGCCCGTACTGCCCGCTGCGGCCCGCTACCAGCCGCCGGAAGCCCGCCGGGTCGATCAGCACGAACCCCGCGAGGGCCGCCACCGCCACGCCGAGCGCGACGTAGCTCACGGTGGTGAAGCCACCCGGCGAGACGACGAATGCCACGGCCAGCACGATCAGCGCGATGGCGGCGAGGCCCAGGCTCGCCCAGCGCAGCGTGCCCCGGCTCAGGGGAGATGAAGTATTGTCAGCGGGCGGGGTGCTCATGCGCTCCATCTCCTCGTGCTGAGCATCTGGGTGGCGAGAAACAAGAAGATGGCCATCATGCCGATGAAGTAGGCGATGTCGAGCGGGTCGATGACGGCCCGGTACACCAGGCTGTCATAATGTCGGGTGAGTGAGACCTCGGTGAAGATGTCGCGCACCGTCGCGCTCTGGAAGACCGAGCTGAGGCCCTGGGCCACCTGCAGGAAGACGAGCACCGCCATGGTGACCATGAAGGCGACGAGCTGGTACTGTGTCAGGGATGAGGCGAAGATGCCGACTGCCAGCGAGGCCCCGCCGAGCAGCCACAACCCCAGATAGCCGGTGAGAATCTGCCCGACGTCGGGGTTGCCGCGTGACACCAGAATGATGGGCAGGATCGCCGTCAGCAGCACGAACACCGTAAACACCGCCCACACCGCCAGCCACTTGCCGACGATGATCTCCCAATCGCGGATGGGTGCGGTGAACAGCAGCTCGTGCGTGCCCTGCCGCAGCTCCTCCGATACCAACCGCATCGTCAGCGCCGGGGCGATGAAGATCATCAGGAATGTCATCGGCGAGAGCATGCCGATCATGCTCGGCTCGCCGAAGCCCTGGTTCATGGCGAACAGCGAGACGGAGAAGAACCCCGCCGCCAGGAAGAACCACAGCGCGCCGATCAGGTACACAAGCGGCGAGTAGAAGTACAGGTTGAACTCGTGCTTCAGAATCGTCCACAGGTTGCCGAGAGAACGGCCTGCCTTCTGCATGCGTTACGCCTCCTCGACGGGCACGTCGTCCGTCGTGAGCTGCAGGAAGATGTCTTCGAGGGAGAGGTCCAGCGTGCGCAGCTCCAGCAGATCCCAGCCGCTGCCGACGACCGCCGCCGCAACGCGCGGGCGCGCGTCCGTCGTCTCGGCGGAGACCACTTCGATGCCGCGCGGCGTGATCTGCACGTCCTCGACCTCTGGCAGCGCGCCGATGGCCTCGACGACCGGGGCCGGCTCGGTCGCGTCGCCCACCCGCACCAGGAAGCGGGTCGCACCCTGCAGGCGCGCGCCCAGCGTCTCGGGCGTGTCCTCCGCGACAATCCGGCCATCGTTGATGATGAGTACCCGGGAGCAGAGCTGCTCGACCTCGGAGAGAATGTGCGTGCTGAGCAGCACGGTACGGTGCTGCCCCGTGCTGACCTGCCGGATCAGCTCGCGCACCTCGCGAACCTGCGCCGGGTCCAGCCCGATCGTGGGTTCGTCGAGGATCAAAACCGCCGGTTCGTGTACCAGCGCCTGGGCGAGCCCGACGCGCTGGCGCATGCCCTTCGACAGGCTGGCGATCATGCTGTCGGCCCGGTCGAGCAGGTCGACCATGCCCAGCGTCTCTTCGACGCGCACCGCGCGCGCCCCACCGCGCAGGCCGTGCAGGCTGGCGACGTACTCGACAAACTGCCAGACGGTCATCTCTTTGTACAGAGGGACGGATTCGGGCAGATAACCGATTTGCCGGCGGGCTTCAAGGGGCTGGCTGAGCACGTCGTAGCTGGCGATGGAAGCTGTGCCGTCGTCGGGCGGCATGTAGCCGGCGAGGATGCGCATGGTGGTCGTCTTGCCGGCGCCGTTCGGGCCCAGAAAGCCGACGATCTCACCCGCGTCGATGTGGAAGGAGAGGTCGTCGATTGCCCTGAAGCTGCCGTAAGACTTCGTCAGCCCTTCAACCGTTATCATAATCCCTCCTGAGCTCGGGTATGAAGTTGATCCCTCGGATCAAAAACGCCTCCCCGCCTCGCCGGAATCGGAGAGCGTCTGAGCGCCGCCTGTGTGGTCGCAGGACCGGGCTCGATCATACAACCCGCTGAGGGGCTTTGCAAGAGGCAGCCTCAACCCTTGCTGCTCCAGTCACAGGCCAATCGGCACCATCCCATAGGACAGTTGTCTTTGCACCCCCTGCCGTAGGGTGATAAGATCGCAGCGATTCTGGTTGTGCTGCCGCCTGCCGGCGAGGGCCATTCGCCCCGCCGGTTTCTGGAATTCAGCCCGATGTGCGGCACAGCCGGCGATGCGTACGGCAGACACGTGAGAGTGCTACGCCGGGATGTACATCAAGCGAGAACCCCTGGGGAAAGGGAACCTAACCTTTGGTAAGCGGCGCCGCCGCCGCTACCCGATCCTCTTTATCGTTCTATACCTGGCTGTGCTGGGCGCGGCCGTGTATGTCTTTCTGAACGTCGAGACAGTCCGCCCGAGAGTTCTGGCTGCAATCGGCCCCGAACCCACGCCTACCATGCAGCCGGAAACGCTCAAAGAGATGGCAAACGACGCCTACATGGGAGGCAGGCTTGAGCAGGCGGCTGAGTATCTACGCCAGGCCGCCGAAATGGTTCCGGACGACGTGCAGCTCCTGGCAGACTACTCGCGTATGCTGACCCTGGTCAACACCGACGAGTCGCGGCAGGAGGCTATCGCCGTTGCCGAGCAGCTGATCCTCATGGCCCCGGAAGACCCGCGCGGCTACGCGATGAAAGCGCGCGCGCTGAACTGGTCGGGCAACGCCGATCAGTCCGCGGTCGAGGCGCTGCGGGCCATCGAGCTAGACCCTGATTACCCGGAGGGCCGGGCCTACCTTGCCGAAGCGTATACCGACCTCGGGCAGCTCCGCGAGGCGCGCGAGCAGGTCGAACGTGCCATCATGCTCGACCCGTACAACGTCGATGCGCGGCGCAACTACGCCTATGTGCTCGAGTACTATGGAGACTACGGGGGCGCTATCGCCCAGTACCAGCAGGCGCTTGCCCTCCAGCCCAACCTGATCGACCTGTGGTACGGCGTCGCGCGGAACTACCGCGCGGCGGGCCGCTACCAGGACGCCGTTGACGCCTTCCACCAGATCATCCGCCGCACGCCCGAGGACCCGCTGCCTTACGTCGGCATGGGGCGCACCTACTTCGAGGTGCGCGAGGACGACTCAGCCCAGCAGTGGCTGGAGCGCGCCGTACAGATTGTGTGCGGAGAGGGCAACGAGTGTCCGCGCCACACCTATGAAGAGCTGGAGGAGATGGACTTCCAGATCCCCGTGGACGAGCTCCCCGACGAGGTGTATGTTCCGGCGTGGCAGCGGCTTGGTATGGTCTACCACGTCCGTAAGAATTACGAGTCGGCCATCGAGGTTTTCGAGGAGTTGATCACGTGGGCGGAGGCCAACGACGAAGATCTGCCCATCGAGGTGTACTATATTTCGGCCACCGACTACTACTACCTCGACAAAACGGCTGACGACGAGCCGCTGTGCGACATCGCCATACCGCGCGCCTTCCACGCTCTCGACATCTACGAGGATGAGCGCATGGAGGATCCGAATGCGCTGCACAATATCCTCAGCGTGATCGTGCTGTGCCGCGACTGGGCCAACACCGACCCGACCGTTCGCTTCGAGTTTCCCGAAGGCTACGATGAGCCGAACGTGGTGCTGGAGCGGTTTGGCACTGACGGCGGCGAGGATGTCGAGGAAGGCGACGACAACACCCAGGACACCGCCAACCCGTAAACCCTGTCTGAGGAGCCCGTTTTGAGTATCTCGCTCAAAGAGCGACGGCGGCGCAGCAAGCGCCGCAGCTACGCGAACTGGAAACCGCCGGGCAACAACGGCCCGCGTAACGACCCCTTTCGCATCGTCTTCTACCTGGTCGCCATCGGGGTATGCGTCTGGGTCTACTTCAACGTCGATCTCGTCCGCGCCGAGCTGTTTGGCGATGACGCGGGCGGGCGTGAAGGACGGGCGGCGTCACGCGAGGGCGGCGGGCGCAGGCTTCAGAGCGACTCCACCACGGATGGCGGGGACAGCGCGGGCAGCGCCGACGAAGTGGTGGCGCAGGCCGAGCAGGCGTACCAGCAGGGCCAGCTCAGCGACGCGATTGAGTACTACCGTGAGGCCACCGAGCTGGCGCCAGATGACGCGAGCAACTACGTGCAGATCGCGCGGCTGCTGGTTTACCAGTCGGCGATCACGCCCGGCGCGCAGAGTTCGGAGATGCTGAAGGAGGCCATGGAGGCAGCCGACAACGCGATCCTGGTCGATCCGTTCGACCCGGCAGGCTTCGCCATCAAAGGCAAAGTCTACGACTGGCAGGGCCGCCCCGACCAGGCTTCGTCCACTATTCTGCAGGCCATCGACATCGACAAGGAGTACGGGCTGGCGCACGCCTATCTCGCCGAGGCGTACGTGGACCTGACCCGCTGGGACCAGGCCGAGCAGGCCATCGAGCAGGCACTGGCGCTGGAACCCGAGCATGTGGACGTCCGGCGAGAGTATGGCTACATGTTCGAGATGTTCGGCGATTACGCTGCCGCTGCCACGCAGTATGAAGCCGCGGCACGGCTGCACCCGCGCCTGGTGCCGATCCGGATTGCGCTGGCGCGCGTGTACCGCGAGCTGGGCAAGACGGATGAGGCGCTGGATCAGCTCTTTGAAGCGCAGACGGTGAACTCGTCAAGCCCGCTGGTCGCCTACGAGATCGGGCGCACCTACGAGGTGTACCTCGGCAATACCGAGTCGGCGCTGGAGTACTACACGCGTGCCGCGAACCTCGACGACACGTACGGCAGCCCCTGGGTGCGCATGGCCTCGCTGCGCTACTTCGCGGGCCGTTACGCGGATGCGATCGTCGCTTTTGAGCGAGCCATCGCCCTCGACGCGCTGCCCGAAACCCTCAAGTACCAGGTGGGGCTGGCCTACGCGAACGAGAACCGCTGCGACACCGCCATCAGGTATCTGGAGGAGGCGCAGGCTCTCGCCGTCGACAATGAGCTGGTAATGGACGCGGTCAATTCGGGCTTTGAGTTGTGCCAGCAGACGCCGCCGGAGATTACGCCTCAGCCGACAGAAGAAGGGGAAGACGCCGCCGAGGCGGAACTTGAGGGCTGAGCATCGTTACGGAGAAACAACAAGAGGGGCGGCCCGGGTGGCCGCCCCTCTTTGATTTTGCCCCTTCTAGCGTGCGGGCAGGAAACCCTCGTCACTCTGGCTGACGGGCAGGGTCAGCGTAAATGTCGTGCCAACCTTGAGCACGCTCTCTACGGCCATCTCCCCGCCAAGCTGCGTGATGGCATGCTGCACGATGGACAACCCGAGCCCGAGCCCGCCTACCCGGCGGATGCTGTGCTCCTCAACCTGGTAGAACGGATGGAAGATGGTGTCGAGATCGGCCTGCGGGATGCCGATTCCGTTATCCGCAATCTGGATGCGAACCTGCTGCCCGAGGTTCTCCACCGTGATGTAGACGCTTCCGCCGGGCCGGTTGAAGTTGATGCCGTTGAGTATGAGCTGGAAGATCGCCGCGCGCAGCAGGACGGGATTCACGTGCATCTCGATGTCGGCGCCTGCCGGGTCGAAGATCAGGCCGACTTCCTTCTCGTCGGCGTGGCTGGCAAGCTCGCTCACCATATCCTCGACGAAGGGAGCGAGACTGAAGCCTGACTGGTCGGGCTCCTGCAGGCTGCCCCGCGAAAGCTGCGCGAAGGCGAGCAGCTCGTTTACGGTGTGAGCCAGCCGCACGCCGCTGTTGTAGATCCCACCGAGGCACTCGCGCAGGTCGTCGTCGCACGAGGCGTCGGCGCTCTCAAGCACCATCTCGGAGAGACCGATCAGCGCCGAGAGCGGCGTGCGCAGCTCGTGCGCGGCGATGTTGACGAACTCGATCTTCTGGTACTCCAGCCGCTTGCGCTCGGTCTGGTCGCGCAGGCTGAGCACCCAGCCGGTGCGCTGGCCCGCGCGCAGCCGCGCAGTGCTGACCAGCAGCGAGCGCCGCACCGGCTGCTCGACGTTCATCTCAAACTCAACACGCCCCTGCGTCTCGGCCGGCATCGCGCGGATCTCGTCGAGAAGCTCAGGATACGGCAGGACATCCTCTAACAGATGCCCCTCTACTTCGCCGGCCTCCCGCTCGATGAGCTGGAGGAACACAGGGTTCACCTGCTGGACCTCCAGGTTGTCATTCAGCACGGCAAGCCCGTCGGGCGTGCTGGCGAATACGGCGCTGAGCAGCTGGTTGGCAAGCTCAAGCTCCTGCCGCTTCGCCTTTTCAGCTAGGTAGATACGGCGCAGATCCTCGCCGTACTTGAGGGCCTGCTGGTGAGCAAGCTCGGCGGGGGTGAGCTCTGGGGATACGGACTGGTCCGGTCGGGATTCTGGTGAAGGCATGATGCTTCTGAGCCGTTGATCGGGGATAGCGCGGCAGGACAGCGGCCTGCCCGAATCAGGCTTCTAGAACCTCCTCGACTTTGTTAATCAGCTCCAGCGGGCTGAACGGCTTGACGAAGTAGTCGTCAGCCCCCGCAGCGAGGGCGAACTCCCGGTCACGCGTCTGGCCTTTGGAGGTCAGCATCACGATATAGATCGACTGTGTCCGGGGATCCGATTTAAGCTGCCGGCAAACCTCGATCCCATCAGGCCCACCCGGCAGCATGACGTCAAGCAGGATCAAATCGGGCGTTTCTCGCAACGCAGCTTCGATAGCTTGCATCCCACTCGCGGCGGTGAGAATCTGGTACGGTCCGACCTCCAGCGTGACGCTGACGAGCTCGCGCACTTCCGGCTGGTCGTCGACAATCAATATCTTCTTCATTTCGGTGTTGGTTCCAGTCTACCGAGTGAGCGCACAGCTGTTCCGGTGAGAAGAATAAAGCTTTACTATTCTACCACCTCACCTGCGGTGCGAACCTGGACAGGTGGCCAGCTTGCTACCTGGCCACTGGCCCCGCTGCAGGAGTCGCCATCCTGCCGCCCCATTATAGCAGTACCTGCGAACAATACCTCATCAAGCTTTCGCCAGCCGCCCACAAAAAACCACCGGCTGGCGGATCAGCCAACCGGTGGGCGGCAGCAGCGTACTGGATCTGTGCGGCAGCTCAGCCCTTACCCTGAGGAAGCACGGCTGCCAGAATTCCTGCGGCAACTTCTTCGACAGCCTGCCTGACCGCCTCTGAGACAGGTGCGCCCTGCGAAATATCTGCGGGCTGGATGCCGATCAGTGCAACGGTTGCGCCCAGCTCGCTTTCCAGGTACCTGGACACCATGTGCAGCGGCAGCGTGTGGCTGGAGGCACTCAGACCTTCGGTCTGCTGCCAGGGCAGCCATTCGACGGTGCCGGGGGCCTCGCCGAGATGCGCCGCGTCGACAAACACGATCAGGTCCGGCGCGAAGCGGCGCAGCGCCCCGGTCACGTTCTCCGGGGCGGGGCCGGCGTCGATCACGAGCACATGGTCGAGCGCCGCGGCCTGCGTCGCCAGTTCACGGGCGACGGCTACCCCGGCGACGTCGTCGCCGTCGAGCTCATGCCCCACGCCGACAACCGCCACGCGCGGCGGCGTGCCGCGGTCGCTACGCCTCTGGCTGATCGCCGTTGTCAGACTTTGGCGCCAGGGCTTCGGCGATGTCATCGGGCTTTCCCCAGATGAAGTGGTAGCCATCCCGCGTGAGGGCCGCCAGCTCCCACTGCTCGTGAGACAGCGCAATCGAGTCCTGGTTGCAGCTTGCAGCACACTGCGCGCAGAACGTGCACTGGTCGAGGCGGTAGCGCATCACGAAGCGCTTGGCCTTGCGGTCCACTACGATCATCTCAAGGGCGTTGGACGGGCAGTCCTTGGCGCACAGGCCGCAGCCGGTGCACGTCTCGCTGTTCCAGACCACATGGCCGCGCAGGTGAGCCGGGGCTTCCGTCCGCACGAAGGGATACAGCTCGGTCGCGGGCTTCTTGCCGAGGCTGCCGAACACATCCCGGAACATCGTGGCGAGCTTGGCGTTACTCATGCGACGATCCTCTCCCAGACAATCAGGATGACGATCTGCACGATCGCCAGCACTGAGCCGTAGCGCCACCACAGGCCGACCGTCTGGTCGATGCGGAGGCGAGCCATCAACACCTGTACGAGGGACAGCACGAGGAGCATCACCGCCGTCTGGGCGAGCCAGATCAGCGGGTTCGCGGTGCCGCCCATGAACAGTGCCGTCACCAGCGCGACGCCGATCACGAGCTCCGCGCCGTGCCCGAGCTTGAACAGCGCCAGGCCGCGCCCGCTGTACTCCGTCATCGCGCCGGCGACGATCTCCGTCTCGGCTTCGGGCGCGTCGAAGGGCGGCATCTCCAGCTTGCCCATCAGCGCGATGATAGCGATGACGAAGCTGATCGGGTGCGTAAACATCAGCCAGCGCCCGTCTGCGTAGGCCATGATCTCGCTGATCTGCCAGGTCTGCGCCATGATCGCCGGGCTGAGCAGCGCCAGCAGGAAGGGCGCCTCGTACGAGAAGAGCTGGGTCAGCGTCCGCGTGACGCCGACGAGCGAGAAGCGGCCCGTCGAGTTGGCGCCCGCCAGCCCGATGCACAACGTCAGCAGGCTGAGCAGGTAGACCGTCACGATCAGGTCGCCGGGGTAGCTGAACGGCGCCGCCATGCCGAACAGCGGCACGTACAGCGAGGCAGTCAGCACACCGGCCAGCCCGACGATGGGCAGTGCCACGAACAGCACAGGGTTGGCGTCCTCAGGGATGATCTCTTCCTTGACGAAGAGCTTCACCACGTCGGCCACGGGCTGGAACCAGCGCGGGCCGATGCGGTTCTGCAGCCGCGCGACGAGCTTGCGGTTGACCCACAGGTACACCAGGCCGAGCGCCAGCACGAACAGGCCGCCCGGGAACACGAGCAGCGCGAGGATGGGTTGGATCACGTCGGCGAAAAAGTTCATCGGTAAGCCTCAATCCCATGCTGGCGCAGCTTCTCCCACGTCCACACGTCATTGCCGTGCGCGGAAGTGAGCCGCACCGAGCGGTCATTACAGGAGAAGCACGGGTCGATGCCGGCCAGGATCATCGGCACATCGGCGAGCTGGTGCCCGACGCTCAGGTGCAGGACGGACGCCATGTTGGCGATGGTTGGCGTCCGCACCTTGACACGCTTCGCGGTGTCGGTGCCATCGCTCTGCACGTAGTAGAAGACCTCGCCGCGCGGGGCCTCCAGCCGGACGATAGCCTCGCCTTCCTTGACGCGGCGCGGCATGCGTGTGGTCAGCTCGCCCTCGGGCAGGTTGGCCAGCACCTCGCGGATGATCCGGCAGCTCTCGATGGTCTCCTTCACGCGGACGATGAAGCGCGCTTCGAGGTCGCCTGCCGTCTCGGTGATCACGTTGATCGGGAAGTCGGGGTAGGCCGCGTAAGGCGCGTCCTTGCGCAGGTCCTGCGTGACGCCGGAGGCGCGGGCCGTCGGCCCGACGACGCCGAGCGTGAGCGCTTCTTCGCGCGTCATCGTGCCCACGCCGCGGGTCCGGCGCAGGAACATCGCGTCACTCTGGACGACTTCAAGATACTGCCGCGCGCGCTCCTCGAGGAAGTCGACACCCTTGAGGATGGTTTCCGCGGCCTCTGGCGTAACGTCGCACTTGACGCCGCCGAGCACATTCGCCGAGTAGTTGACCCGGTTGCCCGTCAGCGCCTCGAGGATGTCCATCACGACCTCGCGGTCGCGCCAGGAGTACATGAACAGCGCGTCGAAGCCTGCCTCGTGCGCGCCGACGCCCACCCACAGCAGGTGGCTGTGGATGCGCTCCAGCTCGGCGACCAGCACGCGGATGGCCTGGGCGCGCGGCGGGGCTTCCACCCCGGCGAGCTTCTCGACGACGAGCGAGAAGGCCGTCCCGTGGATGTGCGAGCAGATGCCGCACACGCGCTCCATCATGTAGAGCGTCTGGACGTAGGAGCGGCTCTCCGCGCCCTTCTCGATGCCACGGTGCGCGTAGCCCAGGCGCGCCGATGCCGCCGTCACCGTCTCGCCGTCAATCGTCAGCTCGAAGTGACCGGGTTCCTTCAGCGCCGGGTGCTGCGGGCCGATAGGGACGACGAACTTCTCAGCCGGCTTCACATTACCGTTAATCATTGGCTGGATCCTTCTCTATCACAACAGTCGCCTCGCTCGGGTCAAAGTCCTTGCGCAGCGGGTAGACGCCCACAGGCCAGTCGTCCGGCAGGAAGAGCCGGTCGGGGTTGGGCGTCCCCTCGACGACGATGCCGAACATCTCCATCAGCTCGCGCTCGTAGAAACTCGCCGCCGGGATCAACCCGCAGACGCTGGGCACTGCCGGCTCGTCGCGCGGGATGCGCACGCGCACGGTCGTCACCAGCGCGCCGGAGGAGAAGTGGTACAGCACTTCGAACTCACCCGCCTCGGGCCCCAGGTCGGTCCCGGTGATGGTCGTCAGGTAGCTCCACTGGCCCTCGATCAGCGCGGCGGCTGCGGGCAGGAGCTGCTCGACGGGCAGGGGTGCGTTCAGCCTGTCCGGCGCGGCCTCTTCCACGGCGTCGGTGAAGGGCGCAAGCCGTGCCCTCGCCTCGGCGATTCTCTCTTCTGTGCTCATGCTGCCTGTCCCTCCTTCGCCTGCTTAAGGGCTGTCAGCAGCTTGACGAACCCGTCGATGATCGCCTCGGGGCGCGGCGGGCAGCCCGGAATATACAGGTCCACCGGGATGACCTTGTCGACGCCATCGCAGACGCCATAGCATCCCTGGAAGACGCCGCCTGTCAGGGCACACGCGCCGACTGCGACCACGAACTTGGGCTCGGGCATCTGCTCGTAGATGCGGACCAGCCGCTCGCGCGCCTGGCGCGTCACCGGCCCGGTGCACACCAGCACGTCGGCGTGCCGGGGGCTGCCCTCCAGCTTGATGCCGAAGCGCTCCACGTCGTAGCGTGGGGTCAGCGTCGCCAGAATTTCAATGTCACAGCCATTGCAGGAGCCGGCATTGAAGTGCACGGCCCACGGCGAGTTGATGCGCGACCACGCGGTGATCTCGTCGATAATCGTCTGCAACGGCCCGCTGTTCGGTCTCTCAGCCATATACACCTTCCGGTAACGGTCTGTTTAAGTCGTGCCAGGTTCACAGGCCCCTGCGCCCAGAGGCCCGCCGGGTACTAGCCCAGAATTAACGCGATCAGCGCCAGGATCAGGCCGCCGAGGTACACACCCACAAACGGCGACAGCCCGCCGCTGCCCGCCACCAGCACGCCCAGGTGGAGGACGGCGAAGAACAGCGCCACGACGAAGAAGGGGCGGTAGCCCGGCGCTGCCGGTGCTGCCGGCGCCGCCTCGCCGCTGGCGTAGATCGTGCGCTTGTACTTGGTGACATCACCGCGCGCGCTGAACCTGCCGCCCGCCAGCGACAGCACGCCGACGAGGACGAGATACACGATAAACGCGACCGGTGGTGACAGCAGAATTTCTCTCATCGTTTCCACCCGAACCCTTGTGTAATCAATGCCGGTTTCACAGCCCTAGCCGCCAAACGCCGCCATCAGCGCCCGCGCGGCAGGCTCGGTGAGCCAGTGCAGCAGGCTGGGCCACAGGCCGACGGCCAGCACGACCAGCGACATGACCGCCAGCGGCGCCTGCAGCGTCAGCGGGACGGGCTGCCCGTGGGCCACCACGTCCGACGGGATCTTGCGGTACAGCGCGTTGACCAGCGGCGCATAGTAGCCGAGCGAGAGCACGCTCATCAGCGCGGCGAAGACGACCGTCGCCATGATGAGCCCGTCGCCCGTCTGGAAGCCTGCGACGAAGATCTGCCACTTCGACATGAAGCCCGCGAACGGCGGCAGCCCCGCCAGGCCGAGCACCGCGATGCTGAGCGTCACCGCCACGATGGGGTAGCGCCGCCACGCGCCCGACAGGTCGCTCACGAGCAGTGCGTCGTGGTCGCTCCCGACGAGGTGCAGCATCCACAGCAGCACGCCGGCGGCGAGAAAGGCCAGGCCCTTCATCACGCCGTGGTTGACCATGTGGAACATGCCGCCCTCGAGCCCGGTCGCCACCCCGGTTGAGATGCCGATGCCCAGGCCGAGCAGCAGGTAGCCGACGTGCGTCAGGCTGGAGTAGGCCAGCATGCGCTTGACTTCCTGCTGGCGCAGCGCCATCAGGTTGCCGACGAGCATGTTGATCGCGCCGAAGGCCATGAGCAGCACGCCCCAGGCCGTCGAGATGGTCACCAGCGCGCCGAGCGCCCGCAGCATCGCGATGAGACCGGCCTCGATCACCACGCCGGAGAGCATCGCGCTGATGCCCGTCGGGGCCTGCGAGTGCGCGTCGGGCAGCCAGGTGTGCATCGGGACGAGCGCCGCCTTGACGCCGAAGCCGATGACCATCAGCGCGCCCGCCACGACGAGGCCCGCCGACGGCGTCGCCGCCGCGCGGATCTCGGCGAGGTTCAGCGTGCCGGTCTGCATCAGCACCAGCGCGATGCCGATCACGACCAGCATCGAGCCGGTTGCGCTCTGCACCAGGTACTTCACGCCCGCTTCGAGCGCCAGCGACTGGTTCTTGTAGAAGGCGACCAGCAGGTAGGACGTCACCGCCATCGCCTCGAACCACACCCACAGGTTGAACAGGTCCGTCGCGCAGCCGAGGCCGATCATCACGCCGATCATCGCGACCAGCATGGCGTAGTACTTCTCTTCGCCCTCATCCTCCTCCATGTA
>CAZDLX010000053.1:0-19351 GCA_964506005.1 uncultured Anaerolineae bacterium
CCTCACCCCGACCTTGAGGCGATTGCATCGCCTCAAGCCCACCCTCACTCCGGCATGCAAGCGTGCTTGCGGCCCGCGCTGCGCGTCCTAGCCGCCTGGGGCGAGGGGGCCAGGCTCGCCGGAGACCCAACTGGCCCTTTCTCCCCTGGTAGGAGAAGGGTGAGCCGAGCGAAGCTCGGGTCGGGATGAGGGGGTTACAGGTTGGCCGCCCCTCATGCCTGATTATGCCGTGCATCCTTACCCCGCAGGCACGCGCCCCAGCACCATCACAAGCTCAAGCCGTGAACGGAACTCGGCCTGCTCGCCTGCCGCCTCCGCCGCCGCGATCGTCTCCTCCATCCGCTGCAGCCCTGCAGCGTAGGCTTCGTCGCTGAGCAGGACGAGCTGGGAGGTCGCGTGCTTCTCGAGAAAGGGGCTGGCGAACACATCACGGCCCACGAAACGCTCGTCGATCTCGTAGACCACGCGCGACTCCACCCCCTCGAACCTGCTGGCAGACATCCAGCCGCCGAGCCTCTCCGGCGTGGGGAAGCGGGCGCGGTCGAGCGCGAGCGTGCCCTCGAAGTACTCGTACACGCACCAATCAGCCTGTTCGACACGCCCGGTGCCGATCACCGCCAGCGCCCCGCCGGGCCGGAGCACGCGCCTGGCCTCCTGGACGAAGCGCAGGCGGTCGGCGAAGTGGTGCAGGGCATTAACTGCGTACACGAAGTCGAAGCTGGCAGTGCGAAACGGCAGCGACTCGGCGCGCCCGTGGACGAGGTTCAGCCGCCCGCCCCGCTGAGCCGCCCCGTGCAGCATCCCCCGCGAGGCGTCGAGCCCGTACAGCGCCCGCCCCGGCGCGGCGAGGTCGGCGAGCCAGCGGCCCGTGCCGCAGCCCGCCTCCAGCACATTCTGTGCCGCGAGTGAGCCCGCCAGCTCGTTCAGCGTGTCGGCGACGGGCTGCATGGGGTTGGCCTCGTAGCGGCGGTTGTACGTCGCGGCGATGGCGTCATAATCGACGGGTTCGTGCGGCATGGGGCTGCTCCTGCAGGGTGGCTGTTACCGGCCTATCTTGCTGCCAACTTGGACTTTTTGTCAACTCCGTGTAGACTCTGCAGATAGATTCGTTTACTGGTCTGGGGGAGCAGGAATTGGGAAGCGGAATCAAGAGGAGCTAACCAGCCTTGCCATCTGCCAGGATCGCAAGGCTGTTTCGCGCCGCTTGATGGCGGTTCCCAGTCCCTGGGCCTCCAGCCCAATCAGGAGGAAAGCACACTGATGTCAATGGAGAACATCCGCCGGTATAAGGCAACCGTGGGCGACCGCGAGCTGTTCTTTGAGACCGGCCATCTCGCCATGCAGGCGGGCGGCGCAGTGACCGTCCGCGAGGGCGAGACGATGGTTCTGGCGACGGCAACGATGTCGTCGCGGCCGCGGGAGGGCATCGACTTCCTGCCGCTGAGCGTGGACTTTGAGGAGCGGCTGTACGCCGTGGGGCGCATCCCCGGCAGCTGGTTCCGCCGGGAGGGTCGCCCGACGACCGAGGCTATCCTCGTCGCCCGCATGACGGACCGCCCGCTGCGCCCGCTGTTCCCCAAGCAGATGCGCAACGAGATCCAGGTAATCGTCTCCGCCCTGGCGCACGACCAGGAGCACCAGCACGACATGCTGGCCATCAACGCCGCCAGCGCAGCCGTGCACATCTCGGATATCCCGTGGGATGGCCCCATCGCGGCGGTTCGCATCGGGCGCATCGGCGACCAGTTCGTCGTCAACCCGACCTACGCGCAGTTGGAAGAGTCGGACCTCGACCTGAAGGTCGCCGGCAGCCGCGACGCCATCCTGATGGTCGAGTGCTCGGCGGAGGAAGTGCCCGACGACGTGATGGTCGGGGCGCTGGAGTTCGCCCACGAGAAGATGCAGCCGATCATCACCATCCAGGAGCTGATGCGCCAGGAAGTCGGCAAAGAGAAGCGCTCTTACTCAAGCGTCGATGTGAACGAAGTGCTGCGTGAGAAGATTCGCGAGGACGTGCAGGAGCGCGTCGCCGCCATCCTGAGCCAGTACTACGACCGCGACGAGCGCAAGGCCGAGCTGGAAGACCTGCGCGAGCAGGTCGGCGTCGAGTACTCGGAATCGACCGAGGACGAGGAGCTCGCCGCGCGTCTGAGCCAGGTGGGCAGCGCGATCGACGAAGCCGTCAAGAAGGAAGTACGGCGGCGTATTCTGTACGAAGGTATCCGCCCGGACGGTCGCGGCTACGACGACATCCGCGAGCTTCACTCCGACGTGGGCATCATCCCGCGGGCGCACGGCTCGGGCCTGTTCCAGCGCGGCCAGACGCAGGTGCTCAGCATCCTGACGCTCGGCACCCCGCGTGACGCGCAGGAGTTCGACGGCCTTGAGCCTGCCGACTCCAAGCGCTTCCTGCACCACTACAACTTCCCGCCCTACTCCACGGGCGAGACCTGGATGCTGCGCGGCCCGAAGCGCCGCGAGATCGGGCATGGGATGCTCGGCGAGTATGCGCTGGAGCCCGTCCTGCCCGACCAGGACCAGTTCCCCTACACGATGCGCGTCGTCAGCGAGGTGCTCAGCTCGAACGGCTCGACGTCGCAGGCGGCCATTTGCGCCAGCACGCTCGCGCTGATGGACGGCGGCGTGCCGATCAAGCGGCCCGTGGCCGGCGTCGCAATGGGTCTGGTCTCGGATGGCGAGAAGTACGCCATCCTGACAGATATCCAGGGCATGGAAGACCACCTCGGCGACATGGACTTCAAGGTTGCGGGTACAACCGAGGGCGTCACGATGCTCCAGATGGACATCAAGCTCAAGGGGCTGCCGCGTGAAGTCATGGCTGAGGCGCTGCAGAAGGCCCGCGCCGGGCGGCTGCGCATCCTGGAGAACATGCTGGCGACCATCGCCCAGCCGCGTCCGGAGCTCAACCCGAACGCGCCGCGCATCATCATCGTGAACATCGACCCCGAGAAGATCCGCACGGTCATCGGCAAGGGTGGCGAGACGATCCGCGCCATCCAGTCCGACACCAATACGCGCATCGACATCGAGGAGGACGGCACGATCTACATCGCCTCGCCGAACCTCGAAGGGGCGGCGGCTGCGCAGGCGCGCATCGAGGCGCTTACCGAGGAAGCCCAGATCGGGCGCATCTACACCGGTAAGGTCGTCCGGGTGGAGAACTACGGCGCGTTCGTGGAGATCCTGCCCGGCACCGACGGGCTGGTGCACATCAGCCAGCTCGATACCCACCGTATCGAGAAGACATCGGATGTGGTATCGATCGGGGATGAGATCATGGTCATGGTGACCGACATCGACCCCGCGGGCAAGGTCCGGCTCAGCCGCCAGGCCGTGCTCGAGGGCTGGACGCTCGAAGAGGCCCAGGAATCCGACCGCGGTGGTCGCGCTGGGGGTGGCGAGCGCAGCGGGCGCGGTGACCGGGGTGACCGGGGCGGCCAGCGTGGAAACCGCGGCGAGCGCGGCGGTGACCGTGGCGGTCGTGGCCGGGGCTAACCTCCAGCCGTGGATAACTGGCGAGCGCCGGGCGATGACTCCCCGGCGCTCGTTGATTCTCCAGGCATGACTTCAAGCCTCTGGACACAACCCTCCCCGGTTCACTATAATGATGCTCAATCATGCAGCCACCGGCTCCGGGGCAGCCTCGCCCCGCCGGATACATCGACTTACCGAGCAACATGAACAAGATATTCGACTTGGTGCAGAACGTCCAGCTTAGCACGCTGGAGATAGTCGGCCTGGCAGTCGGGCTGCTGCTGGGCCTGGGGCTGATTATGTTGATCCGCGCACGGCAGGTGTGGTCGAACCGGCGAGCGTTCGGTTACGACAACTACACCGCCAGCCGGCTGCGCGGCTGGCTGCTCGGCTGGGCTGCCATCGCGGTGCTGGCAGGCATCGGAGTCTTTGCGATGGTGCGCTGGCAGGCAGCTCACCGCACAGAGGAGCCGCCAGAGGTACTCACCGTGCTCGACGAAGAGGGCGAGCAGGTGGAGGTCCGCCTGCTCATTCCGCGGCTCGCAGTCAACACGGTCATGATCGAAGCGCCGTTCGTGGGCAACTACTGGGATATCTCGCGCCTCACCCACGAAGTCGCACACCTGGCGGGAACGTCGTACCCCGGCGAGCCGGGCAACACGGTGCTGGCGGGGCACATCACCGTGCCGGATGCCGGCTGGGGTCCGTTCAAGGACCTCGAGAAGCTGCAGACCGGGGATCGCGTCTTCGTGGAACATGGCACGCGGACTTTCGTATACGTTGTTGAAGAGACACGCACCATCCAACCCGAGGACGTTGAGATTGCCTTCCCAACAGGCGACGAACGGCTCACGCTCGTCACCTGCACCGGCTGGGATGGCGCTCTCGACGACTACGCCGAGCGGTACGTCGTCGTGGCCCGCAAGCTGCATTAACCCCGGCGCGACGCTTGTGTGCAGCCCGTCGCTCGGCTAGAATGGCAGCGTGAGGTCACGCTTCTCGGTATCGCACGTAGAAGGGGTGAATGGGGTGATAGGGACGGAAGCCAGCGGCGAGCCAGACACTCAGCCACCACACCGCCCGGGTGTGAGGCGCTGGGACACGACGACCAAGCTGGTGGTGTCGGTCGTGCTGTTTGTGCTGGCTGTGGTGGCGCTGTACATCTTCCGTATCGTCTTCATCCCCCTCATCATCGGTACTATCGTAGCTTATATCGTCAGCCCGCTCGTGCGCTGGCTCTCGACGAACGCGCGCATTCCCCGGCGGTTGGCCACCGCGCTCGTATACGTCATCCTGCTGGCCATCCTGATCCCGCTGCCCGCCTCGGCGGTGCCGTGGCTGATCAACCAGATCGGCTTTTTCCAGGGCGAGCTGCTCACTTTCTCAGCCTACCTGGACACCATCAGCGCTGATACGGTCGATATCATGGGCTTCTCGCTGGCCGTGGCAGATATCGTCGATGGCGTGCGGAGCGCCATCACCGACTTTGTCACGACCGCCGCGCCCGCCTCGCTGTCGCTGGTGTTCAACGCGGCGGAAGTGCTGCTGCTCATCGTGTTCACCGTGCTGATTGCCTTCTACCTGACGCGCGACTCCGACCGCGTAGTGGCGTGGTTCGCCGGGCTGGTGCCCGAGAGCTACAAGGAGGATGCGGGCCGGCTGATCGCCGAGATCGACGGGATCTGGTCGGCCTTCCTGCGCGGGCAGCTCATCCTGATGCTGGTCGTCAGCGTTATCCTGACTCTGGCTGCCGCGATTCTTGGCCTGCCACAGCCGCTGCTGCTCGGCCTGCTGGGCGGCTTTCTCGAATTCCTGCCGAGCGTGGGGCACGCGATCTGGCTCGTCACAGCCAGCGCGCTTGCGCTGTTCGAAGGCTCGGCGACGCTGCCTGTCTCCAACTTCGTCTTCTTCCTCATCGTCGTGGGCTTTCACGTCGCCTATACCCAGTTCGACCTCAACTTCCTGATCCCGCACATCATCGGGCGGCAGGTTCACCTGCACCCCATGATCATTATCCTGGGCATCATCATCGGCGCAACGGCTGGCCATCTCGTCGGCGGGCCGGTGGGCAGCGTGCTCGGCGTTGCGCTCGCTGCACCGACTATCGCCTCGGGGCGGGTGTTTGGACGCTATATTCACGCACGCCTGTTTGACCTCGATCCGTTCCCGATGGTCGGGCCACCATCCGCGCCGCCCCACGAGCGTGAGCAGGCGGCCATTGCGCTGGCTGCAGCGGCGTCCACACCCCCGCCCGGCAACGTGCTGCGGCAGGAGGTTTCGACGCGTCTGCGCCGCCACCTACGTGACCCGGACGCCGGCAGCAGTGAGGATGGCGGCTAGCGCCGTTCAATCGCTCTCACCCTGCCCGGCGATGACTTCCACTGTCTGAGCACACCACGAGGGGGCTGCCTACATGCCTGACGATCTGAAACCGGCTGCACAGGCCACTTACCGCCCCGCCCGCGTAGAGGACTGGCCAGCCGTCGCGCCGATTGTGGCACAAACCTGGGACGGCGAAGACTACATCACGGAGGCGCTGTGGCGCGAATGGGCCACCAGACCGCAGGGCGCTCTCATCGTCGCAGAAGCCGGGGGCAGGCTGGCGGGCTTTGCGCGGATCGCCTACCACGGCCCCGCCGAATGGTGGCTGGAGGGGCTGCGCGTGGCCCCGGAGATGCAGGGCCGGGGACTCGCACGCGGGCTAACCCAGGCGCTCTTCGACTGGTTCGAGCAGCACGGCGACGGGATGGTCCGGCTCTCAACCTACAGCGAAAACGAGCCAAGCCAGCATCTCGCCCGTGCCTTTGGGATGCGGCACATCGGCAGCTATGCCAGCATGGCCGCGCCGGCGCGGCCCGGCGACTACCGCAGCTTCCGGCTGCTGCGCCCGCGCCACCTCGACCTGGCTTATCGCTTCCTGCGCCGCTCGCCGGTATACCGCGCCAACCACTTCGTCGAGGTGGAGTGGAAGCTTTACAACCTCACGCGGGACCGCCTGGCCGAGTACCTCGCCGACGACGCCGTCGAGGTGCTCGGGTGGCGGCAGGCGGACGCGCTGCGCGGGCTCGCGTTGCTGTTCAAGGACGAGGGCGAGTACGCCGTCCGCTACGACGAAGACGCGCTGCGCGTCGGGGCACTGTACGCAGGCGACGACACCACGCTGCACGCCATGCTGCGCGCGCTGCGCGGGCTCGCCGCCTACCGCGGCGCGGGCAGCGTCACGTGGAAGATGCCCGCCGGCGTGGGGCTGGAGCGTGTCGTCGAGGAAGCCGGATTTGAACCGGAGTGGGAGGATGGCGCGGCCCTGTGGCTGTTCGAGCGCCCGCTGAAGCCGTAAGGCCGCCTGTCTGCCGGTTTTCTACAGGTGTTTTCATCGTATAATGGAGACATCTCACCATCAGAGAAGGGAAGCGCATGGCCCAACAGAACCCGAACGAAGAAGTACCGCTCGAACTGCTGGCGGAAACCGAGAGCTTCGCCGTGCTGGTCGGCGAGGATGACGACGGCGAGCGCATCTACAACGTGGAGCTCGGCGGCGTGACGCTGCACCTGTTCCGCGAGGAGTGGAACGAGCTCGTGCAGCTCGTGAAGGAGGCCGCCAGGAACAGTTGAGCGGCACGGCGGGCGGCCCCGACAATCGGGCCGGGGGCTGCCGGTGCCTCACGACTCTACAGGCAGGCATAGGCGAGCTGACGGGCTGGAAACTCCCGTGTGCCTGCACCTTCGTAGCAACTGCCTCGATCACACCACCTTCCCCGTGCGCCTGCGCGGGCTCCAGCCCACCCATGAAAGGAGACCTCTGATGTCTGTACCCCATGAAAGCGCCGTGACAGAGGACGATATGCCAGACCCGGCGGGCAAAGCGCCTGCCGGGGCAGTCACGACTGAGAACCTGCTCGCCAAAGCCCGCAAGCCATCTGCCGATGCGATGAAGCTGCACCCCTTCTACCGTGGCAAGGTGCAGACCGCGCTGCGGGCGCGCGTAGACGATTTCAACGATTTCGCCGTGTGGTATACGCCGGGCGTCGCGGCGCCCTGCCGCGCCATCGAGGCCAACCCCGACCTCGTCTACGAGTACACCAGCAAGTGGAACACCGTCGCCGTGATCTCCGACGGCACGCGGGTACTCGGCCTGGGCGACATCGGCCCAAAGGCAGGGCTGCCCGTGATGGAGGGCAAGGCGCTGCTGTTCAAGTACCTCGGCGGCGTCGACGCCATGCCGATCATGCTCGACACCAAGGACCCCGACAAGATCATCGATACCGTGCTGACCCTCCAGCCCGCGTTCGGGGGCGTCAACCTCGAGGACATCAGCCAGCCCAAGTGCTTCCGCATCCTCGACACGCTGCGCGAGGCGGCGGAGATTCCAATCTGGCACGACGACCAGCAGGGCACAGCTGCCGTGCTGCTCGCGGCGCTCATCAACGCGCTGAAGGTCGTCGGCAAGCGGATCGAAGACGTGCGCATCACGTTCGTGGGCGCGGGTGCGGCAGGTATCGCCTGCGCGCGCCTGTGCTTCGCCTACGGTGTGGAGCCCGCCAACACGCTGATGGTTGACATTGGCGGTATTCTGGGCAAGTTCCGGCAGGACATCTTCAGACGCCGGGCGGATCTCACCGTGCAGTGGCGCATGTGCCAGATAACCAACCGCGAGGAGAAGCGCGGAGGCATCGCCGAGGCGATGGAGGGCGCGGACGTGGTCATCGCGCTGTCCGCACCGGGGCCCGGCACCATCCTGCCGCAGTGGGTGAAATCGATGGCCAAGGATGCCATCGTCTTCGCCATGGCCAACCCCATCCCGGAGATCTGGCCGTGGGAAGCGCGCGACGCCGGCGCCGCCATCGTGGCAACGGGCCGCAGCGATTTTCCCAACCAGGTCAACAACTCGCTGTGCTTCCCGGCGATCTTCCGCGGCACGCTGGACGTGCGCGCCCGGACCATCACCGACGAGATGGCCATTGCCGCTGCTGAGGCGATGGCTGCCACCGCGGAAGAGAAAGGCCTCTCCGACGAGTACATTCTGCCCCGCATGGACGAGATGGACGTGTTCCCGAGGCAGGCGGCAGCCGTCGCGATGAAGGCCGTCGAGCAGGGGCTGGCTCGCTTCGAGACAACCTATGAGGAAGAATACGAGCGCGCGCGCTGCATGATCGAGCAGGCCCACGCAATGACGGAGGCGCTGCAGCGTCTTGGCTTCGTGGCTGAGAAACCGGTTCTGGCAGAAGAGGAGTGAGCGCCATGCACGATCTCATCGTGGTAGGCGGCGGCCCCGCCGGGCTGACCGCGACGATTTACGCTATCCAGAAGCGGCTGGACGTGCTGCTCGTCACGCGCGATCTGGGCGGCAAGACGAACTTCCACCTGCAGCTCCCGTTTGTGGAGCGGCACATGGTCCTCAACGGTGACGAGATGATCAACCGCTTCGTGCGAGAGATCGAGTACCTGGACTGGGCGCGGCGCTTCGCCAACGCGGAGCGCATCGAGCCCGTGCCGGGCGGCTACCGTGTGGTGCTCTCAGATGGCGACGCCCTCGAGACTCGCGCACTGATCATTGCGACGGGCGCGAAAGGCCAGCTCCTCAACGTGCCAGGCGAGCGGGAATACATTATGCGGGGGCTGTGCTACAGCGCGATCAGCTACGCGCAGCTCTTTATCGACCGGACGGCGGCGGTCATCGGCTGCGGCGACCTGGCCCTGCGCGCCACGGCGGAGCTGGCACAGGTTGCCACCCGCGTGACGCTGATCTGCGAGGAGGGCAGCCTGCTCGACTCCCCGCTCGGGCGGAAGGTCCAGTCGATACCGAAGGTCGAGCTGCTGCTAGGCTACGAGGTTCGCGAGATCAAGGGCGGTGACCGGTTCGCCCGCGGGGTCGTGGTGTCCGGAGCCGACGTCGACCGCGAAATTGAGGCTGACGGCATCTTCGTCGAGAAGGACCTGATCCCGCGCTCGCAGCTCGTCGAGGGGCTGGTCGAACTCGACCAAAAGAAGCGGATCATCGTCGACGAGCGCAACCGGACGAGCGCGCCGGGCGTCTTCGCGGCCGGCGATGTGACCAATGGCTTCACCGAACAGGTGTTGATCGCAATCGGCGAGGGCGCGAAGGCGGCACTGGCCGCCTACGACTACCTGCTGAAAGCCGAGACCGAGGAGCACACTCCAGCGGGCTAGGGCACAACGAGCCGCAGCCCGGCATGGTACAATCCCCCTAGATATCGCAGAATAACCCTCGTGGCCCGAGGCCACCGGGTATGGGTCCGGCTGTGCCAGTGGCACAGCCGGCCTGTGCCTGCTTGTATGCGGCTGCAAGCCGGACGATTGGAAGGAGAAGCATGTATCTGCTAGTGATGGTTCTGGACGACGTGCGCCACCTCGGCGAGGTGCTCGAGGCGTGGACCGCAGCAGGTGTGAGAGGCGTGACGATTCTGGAGAGCACAGGCATGCACCGCGTGCTGCGCCGGACCGAGGCGCAGGCGGCTTATATGGGCTTTAGTCGCATGTTCAGCGGCGGGCACGTCGGGCACAACACGCTGTTCGCCGTAATCGAGTCGCCCGAGGTTGCACGCGCCGCGGTCGCGGCGACCGAGGCGGTCCTGGGCGATCTGCGCCAGGCCAACACGGGCATCGTCTTCACGATACCGGTATCCGAAGTGTGGGGACTGCCCGAGCCCTCCGCGGGCGGGCAACCGGCGAGCCCGGATCCGGAAGACTCCAACAACCGGCCTGACACGGACGCGTAAAGGCGGAGGAACGGCATGCCAACACTCTCACCCTGGTTGATCTTCATCGTCACCTCTGCCGTTATGGTCTACGCAGCGATCAAGCTGGCCGAATACGGCGACATCATCGCCGTGCGGACCGGGCTGGGCGGCCTGATCGTCGGCACGGTGCTCCTCGCCGGGAGCACCTCTCTCCCGGAGATTATTACGTCCTTCACCTCGTTTCGCCTCGGCGTGCCCGATCTCGCCGCTGGCAACTTCCTCGGCAGCAACATGGTGAACATGTTTCTGCTGGCGGTCGTCGATACGATGAACCCGCATGTCCCCCTGCTCCGCAGCCACGCCATCGGCCAGACGCTGACCGCCGCCCTGGCCGCCTTACTGGTAACGTTCGCCACGCTGTTCGTGCTGGCCGACCTCAATATCATGGTCGGGTGGATCGGCCTCGGGAGCGTCTTTCTGATCGTGCTTTACTTCGCGGGCATCTGGCTGATACAGAAGGAAGGGGCTGCGGCGAGTGGGCCGGGTACAGAAATAGTCCGGCCCGGCCCCGAGTTCCCCTCGCTGCGGCGCGGGATCATCGGCTTCATCATTGCGGCGGCGGTGCTCGCCGCCGTGGTGCCGTCTCTGGTACGGGCGACGAACGACATCGCCGAGATTACCGGCCTCGGAGCCAGCTTCGCGGGCACGGCGCTGCTGGGCCTCGTCACCTCACTGCCGGAGCTGCTCTCGGCCCTCGCCGCCGTGCGCATCGGCGCGACGGAGATGGCGGTCGGCAACCTGTTCGGCTCCAACGCCTTCAACATGTTTGCCATGGCACTTGCGGACTTCTTCTACACCGATGGCAGCTTCCTCGACGCCATCAGCAATGACTTCGGACTGGTAGGTGTCCTCGGCGTGCTGATGATTCTCATGGGGCTGCTGGCTAATCTGGCCCGCATCGAGCGGCGCATCCGGTTCATCGAGCTCGATGCGCTGGCGATCTTCATCACCTACCTGCTCGGAATGTACCTGCTGTACATGCGCGGGATGGGTGGATAGGGGCACAGTGTCCGCTGCCGGATAGTAAAAAGGGCCGGAGCTGAAGCTCCGGCCCTTCACGTCACGACGCTGCTCGGGCAACTTACGCCGTTGCCGCCTCGGTCTCTTCCTCTTCCTGCTTGATGATTTCCAGCTCGATGTCGATCTTGATGTTGTCGCCAACCAGCACGCCGCCGGTTTCCAGCGCCTGGTTCCAGGTCAGGTTCCAGTCCTTGCGGTTGATCGTCGTCGTCGCGGTGAAGCCAGCGCTCGTGGTGCCCCACGGGCTCTGCGCCATCCCAGCGTACTCCACATCCAGCGCGACCTCGCGGGTTACGTCGCGGATGGTCAGGTCGCCAATGAGGCGGGCGCGGTCGTCGGACAGCACCTCGACGCGCTTGCTCTTAAAGGTGAGGTGCGGGTACTCCTCGGCATTCAGGAAGTCCGGCGAGCGCAGGTGCGCGTCGCGCTGCTCCTCGCGGGTGTTGATGCTCGCCGCGTCGATGGCGATGTCCACCTTCGTCGCCAGCGGGTTCTCAGGGTCGAAGTCGACCTTGCCGGTGAAGCTCTCGAACTCACCGCGCACGTTCGAGATCATCATGTGCCGTACCTTGAAGTGAACGGCGGAGTGGGCCGGGTCGATATTCCAGATCGTTGCCATCGTCTTGCCTCCTGCGTTGGTTTTGGTTTACAACAACTTGCTACTTACGTGAATACGGTCGTGTATGGTTGGACGAAGGCCTGATTCCCCTCACCGACTCAGACTGCGGTCGAGCCGGGCCAGCAGCCGCAGAAACTCCCGCTGCTCGCCGGGTGCCAGTGCTGCGAACTGCTCCGAGATGAGCGCTTCCAGCTCGGGGGCGGCTGCCTCGAACGCCTGCCTGCCTGCGTCCGTCAGATGGAGGCAGTACGAGCGGCGGTCTTCGGGGTCGTGCTGCCGCTCGACAAGCCCATCGCGCTCCAGCCGGTCGATCAGTCCGCCGACGTTGCCCTTCGTCACCAGCAGGCGGCTCGCCAGCTCCGTCTGGCTGACGCCATCCACAGTGGCCAGGTGCGAGAGCACGTCGAACTGGGCCACAGTCAGGCCGTGGCCGGCCAGCAGCGCTCGCTCCTGCTGGGCGATCCGGTTGTGCACGCGGACCAGATGAAGCCACGAGGCCACACCTGCCCGGTGCTTGCGCTTGATTCCAGAGCGTACGGCTGTCTCGACCATCCTGCAGCCTTTCGTCCACATATACACTGTATATATATATACCATCTATCGCCGTGCATGGCAAGTCCGACGAGGCATATTTAGGATTTTCTTATAAGCTGGTGAAAAACGGCACTTACCAGCTCACGACGAGGACCCGCCCCCAGTTGGGTGGAATGTCGCCGACGATGGCGTGCCCGTTCTGGATGGTGACGGGCGGCAGGTGCGGGTTGAGTGCGTCGCCAAACGTCGTGCCGTCAACGACGCCCTGCTCCGCGACCGGCAGCGTCACAGCCGCCGGTTCGCCGCTCGCATTCACCACGACGATGGCGATCTGCCGCTGGGACGCGCGCAGAAAGGCGAACAGCGGCCCCTGCCCGTACAGCGAGGCATAGCGCCCCTGGCTGAAAACCGGGTGCGCGTTCCGCAGATCGACCAGCCGCCCGACTTCGCGCAGCAGGTCTCCGGCGTGTTCGGGCCACTCGTCAACAGCCGGCATCGGGCGGCGCAGCGTGGTATCGCCATCCTCCTTGCGTCCGGTCAGCCCGATCTCGTCGCCGTAGTACAGGCAGGGGATGCCCGGCGCGGTCAGCAGCACGATATGCGCGGGGTAGATGTGGCGGTCATCGGTCAGTTTCGACCGGATGCGGGTCACATCGTGGTTGCTGAGGAAGTTGACGAGCCGCAGGTCTTTGTACAGCCCGTAATCGACGTGGTGCGCGCGGTCGAGGTTGGCGCGCAGGTCGCCGAAGTTGGCGTCGTTGAACGAGCGCCACAGCGAGCCATAGAACTGGTAATCCGTGCCCGCGTCCAGCAGATCCGGCGCGACCCAGACGCGGTAGTCGCCCTGGATCATCTCGCCGAACAGGAAGCAGTCGGCGCGGGCTTCCTTGCAGGTGCGCCGCAGCTCCCACAAAAAGTCGGAGGGAAGCTCGTAGGCGACGTCCAGCCGCCAGCCGTCCACCCCAACGTCGACGAGCCACATGCGGGCCACCTGGAACAGATACTCGCGCACTTCGGGGTTGGCGTGATTCAGGCGCGGCAGCGACTCGTGGCCCTCCCAGCTTTCGTAGGCGAAGCCGTCACCGTAGCCGCTCTCCCCACCCCAGTCGATGTGATACCACGACTGGTACGCCGAGTCTCGCCCCTTCTCGAGCACGTCGCGGAAGGCGAAGAAGTCGCGCCCGGTGTGGTTGAACACCCCGTCGAGCACGACGCGCAGTCCGCGCGCGTGCAGCTCGTCCACGATTTCGCGGAACAACGCCAGGTCGCCCAGGCGGCGGTCGATGGAGAAGTAGTCGACCGTGTCGTAGCCGTGCGAGCCGCTCTCAAACAGCGGCCCGAAGCACACCGCACCCACGCCGAGGGATGTGAGATGATCATACCACTGGCGCAGCCCGGCAAGGCGCGGCGCCGGCTCAGACGCCAGGTCGTTCTGCGCGGGGGCGTCGAGGAAGCCGAGGGGATAGATGTGGTACATCACGGCACGGGCCGCCCAGTCGGGCAGCCAGGGGCGCGGCTGGCTGATTGCGTAGCGCATGGACACCTCTAGGCGGGCGAAGCAAGGATCATATGGGTTAGATGCTAACGGAAGCGGCAGGCGGCGGCAAGCCAGAACCACACCGGGTCAGTCGGCGAACCGCAGGCAGGCCCACGGGTACAGCACAAACGGGGCGCCCTGAGGACGCCCCGTCCGGTCATGCAAGGGTCAGATCGAGATGGTTAGCGCACGGCGCTGGCAAGCGGCCCACATGCGGGGCAGGTGCCGTCCGGGCGCAGAATCGCGTAGCCGGCCTGCGGGTCATCGCTCCAGTGGGTGAAGTCCACGTTGAAGACGATGGCGAGGCGGACGCGACCGCTCTGGCGCAGTTTCTGCACCGCGCGGCCCAGCCACTGCGCGTGCTCAGACACGCTGTTGTCGCTGGCCCACGAGAAGTTACCCGGGATCGCCCCGTAGCCGTCACCGGTCAGGTAGCCCAGCTCGGTGTAGCAGAGCGGGGTGTTCGGGAACGTGGTGGCGTACAGGTTGAAAGTCGGGTCGAAGTACCAGGAGTAGTGACCGCCGCCCGGTGCCGCCGGATGCCCTGTCGTGGCGTCAGGCGAGGTCGCGCCGGCGTTGTGGTGCACGCCCATGCAGTCCATGTAGCGGGCGGCGCCAGCGTCACGCATGCCGGCGATGTAGCGATCATCGCTCCAGATGTCGTTGCCGATGTTCACGCCGGTCGGCGCGAGCGCACCCGCGATGACGAGCGTGTTCGGGTTGGCAGCCTTGATCTCGCGGTAGGCCGGCGCCAGCATGTTGTTCACGTAGCTGGTCGGGTTCACCTGCCCCGAGGGCCACTCGCGGTTGAGGTTCATCTCGTTCCAGACCTCAATCGCGTCCGCGCCGAGGATGGCAACACCCTTCAGGAACTGGACGTACGAGTTGTAGTCAATCGACGACGGGTACAGCGGGCCGGGCGCGCTGATGAGCACCCTGAAGCCCGCAGCGTGCGCCTCGTTGATCTTACCGGCGACGACGGACGGGTCCATACCCGGCGTCCACTTCTGCTGGAACTTCACCCAGGTCATGCCGGCGCTGCGCATCAGGTTGGCGTTGTGCATGCCGGTCGACTGGCCGCCGAGGGCAAAGCCGCCACCGGTGGACGGCGGAGGTGCGGGGGCCGGGCCGGGAGCAGGTGCTCCGGTGCCCGTGCCCGAGCCCGCGACGACAGGCAGCGTGTTCACGTCACCGTTGATGCGGGTATACCAGGCCGCCATCCAGCCGAGCCGCCCGTTGTACTGCCCGTAGACCCAGGAGTTGTCAGGGTTGCGGCCCAGCAGCGGCACGGTGGTCCCCTGCGGAATCCAGGTGAGCACGGCGTAGCGCGTGCCGTCGCCGTTGCGGAAGTTCAGGTTGAGCGTCGTGGTAGCGGTCACACCGCCAGCGGCCGGCGGAGACGGCTGGCCCGTCTGCGGCGGTGCGGCGGGCTGATCGCTCCCCGCGACAGGCACGGCGTTCAGGTCACCGGAGGTGTTGGTATACCAGCCGGCGATCCAGCCGCGGGTGCCGTCACGGTTGATGTACAGCCAGCGCGAGTCGGCGGTGCGGCTCAGGACCGGCAGTGCCACGTTCGCCGATGCCAGCCCGACGTGGCTGTACGTGGTGTTCGGGCCGGAGCGGATGTACAGCATCACCGTGGGCGTAGCGCGCACGCCGGTGTCCTGGCCCGGCGCTTCGACGCCGCTCTGGCCTGTCACCGGGACGCTGGCGAGATTGCCGCCGACGTTGGTATACCAGGCGGCGATCCAGCCGGACGTACCTTGATATTCGATGTAAAGCCAGTTGGAAGCATCATTGCGGCCCTGAACGGTCAGGACGGTTCCCTGCGGAACAAGGCCAATGTGGCTGAAGTTCGTACCGGGGCCGGAACGAATCCGGAGATTCGTCGTCGGCGTCGCCGTCACGGCCTGCGCATCCGCGGGGGCGGCCAGCGCAGCCGACAGCGGCAGCGTGAGGGCGAGTATCAGGGCGATGATGCCCAGCCGCCCGAGGAACAACGCACGCTTTTTCGTCATATGTGTCTTAACTCCTCGATGGTAAGACATAAACGAGAGAGAAGTCTCATTACGGCACCGCGACCGCAACCCGTATTGTAAGCAACACACGCCAGGCGGGCAAGTGCTCCGGCGGGGCTGCACATCTGCCACCCACTTTCCGCGTACTCGCCTGCATGGCTGCCTGTCGCGTTGTTACGGCTGCTCGTCGAAGCGCGCCCGCCAGGGGCGCTCGTCCTCCTGCCCTGCCAGCCAGCCGGTCCGCGTGACCTCGTGGTGGTCGAACTGCGGCACGTACGGCTTGACGTCCAACAGGGGCGAGCCGTCAACCATATCTACGCCGGAGACATGCAGAATGTTCCCTTCACGGCGCACCAGTTCCACAACAGACAGGCCTATCGGGTTCGGGCGGTCGGGGTGGCGCGTCGCGAACACGCCGCGCGAGGCGTCGTCGAGGAACGGGCGCACGGTCAGCCGCGGCCCGGGCGAACGGTGGAACACGTACAGCAGAATGATATGCGAGAAGCCCTCCAGGCCGTCCAGCCCCGCGGCAAACTCGGGTTCAATCTCAACATGCCCGGCGGTAAACGTCCGGGCAGACTGGATCGGCATGCCTTCGCGCCTGTCATACGGCGTGCGGATCAGGCCAACCGGCTTGAAGGTGTAGCTTGCGGGCATGGTGCGCTCCGGGGGAAGCAGGGATACATGAAGAGGGGGCAGGCCACCGGCTGGGCGGCTCTGCCCCCTGTGAAGTTGCCGTGAGATTCGTGCCGCTGCCGGTCGTTAGCTGAGGTGCGGCGACAGCCGGTCGACGAGATTCTTCTTGGGCATGTAGCCCGTAATGCGCTCGACTGCCTCGCCGCCCTTGAACAGGATCAGCGTGGGGATGCCCATCACGCCGTAGGCCTGCATGGTGTTGGGGTTCTCGTCGGCGTCGAGTTTGGCGACCTTCAGCTTGCCGTCATACTCAGTCGCCAGCTCGTCCACAATCGGTGCGATCATCTTACACGGGCCGCACCACTCAGCCCAGAAATCGACCAGCACGAGCTCGTCTGCGTCGAGCACGTCGGACTCAAATGTCTCGTCAGTCACGGCAAACGGTTTTGCCATTCTCTTGCTACTCCTGTCTCTCGATGAGTTCTATCGGTGCTTATCAGACGTAGTCAGGCCGCCAGATCTTACCTTCGCCGGCGGCGTACTGTGATCCTACCGTACACGCCCCCACACTACAACCGGGCGAAGGCCCGAAATCAGCTAGCTTCCCAGCGACTCGAGCACGGCATAGGCGTCTTCCGCCTCGGGGCCAGCCTGCTGCGCGTCGAGGTACCACTCCAGGTCGTCGCGTGCAGCGCCCGTGCTGCCGATCTCCGTGTTGATCTTGCCGCGCCAGTAGTAGGCGGGCAGGTAGTTGTAGAGCTCGATCAGCCGGTTGAGATTGTCCAGTGCGGCGGTCGCGTTGCCGCGCTCGTACTCGATGAGCGCATAGCCGAACAGGATTGGCGGCGGCTGGCCGTAGGTCACGGCCTTCTCCTGCAGGTAGGCGTAGGCTCGCCCGGCGTCGGTCCGGGCCATGATGCGCGCCGCCTGGCTCATCGCCTCGAAGCCTTCCCAGAGGCCGCCCGCGCCCGCCGACGCGCCGATGTCGCCCGCCTGCTGGTAGGCGGCGACAGCCTCATCTGCCCGGCCCAGCGCGTCGAGCGCCGCACCGCGCCCATAGTGCGCGGCCATGCTGTTGGGGTCGGCGGCTGCCGCCGCGTCGAAGTCCGCTAGGGCCGCGTCGGGATTGCCCGCGGCGAGGTTGGCCCTGCCCCGCATCACGAGCAGCCCGACCGCGCCAGGGTACGCCTCGATACCGCCGGAGAGGATGTCGGCAGCGGTCTGGTAGGAGCGGCTGCCATACGCGGCCCCGGCGACGTTCAGCCAGGCGTAATCGCGGTACGGATCGAGGGCCTGTGCCTGCACGAGGTCGGCGGCGGCTTCTTCCGCGCGCCCGAGCCTTGCCAGCGACATCGCACGGGCGACGTACAGGTTCGGGTCGTCGGGCGCGATGCCGATCAGCGCACCGTAGGCGTTCGCCGCATTCTCGTGGTCCTGGCGCTGCTCGTAGATCACGGCAAGCTGCCGCCACGCCTCGAAACTGCCCGGCTCCACCGCCACGGCCTCCTCCAGCAGGCCCAGCGCCGCATCGACATCACCCTCGCGCTGCGCCACGGCGGCCTGCCCGATCCAGGGTTCGGCGCTCGCCGGGTAGAGCTCGGCCAGCTCGGCGAAGCCCTCCCGCGCACTGGCAAGGTCGGCGTTGAGATAAGCGGCCTGCGGCGTCTGGAGCAGCTCCGCCAGGTCGGGGCCAGGCGTGGGTGTAGCCGTCTCGGCAGGCGTCGGGGTCAGCTCCGCGGTCGGCGTGCTCTCCGCTGTGGGCGACGCGGCAGCAGTCGGAGGCAGGGTCGCGGGCTCGCCTGTCACGCCCTCGACGACCGGGCCCGGCTGCGGTGCTCCACAGGCAGCCAGCGCCGCCAGCACCACAGCCAGCACGACGGCGAGACGCACGAGCGCCACACGAGACGGATCGCGGTTAACACGCATAACGGGTTCTATTCCCAGTTTCTCAGCAGGGTAACGGCCTGTTCGGGAGTGCGGGCGACCTGCCAGAGGGTCATATCCGCCTCGCGGATGTACGCGCCGTTCCCGTAGTAGGTGTGCAGAAGTTCGCCCCAGTGCTCGCCGAGCAGCACGAAGGGCATCGGCTCGACCTCGCGCGTCTGGAGCAGGCTCCAGGTCAGTGCGACCTCGCTCAGCGTCCCGATGCCGCCCGGCAGGGCGATGGCGGCGTCCACGGCTTTGACGACGTGGATCAGTCGCTCGGAGAGGTTCTCGTAGGACACAACCTCGTCGATGTACTCGTTGGGCAGGTGCCCGGCTTTGTCAAACATGCCGACCGTCACCCCGATCACGTGCGCGCCGGCCTCCTTCGCGCCCTTGCTCGCCGCCTCCATCACCCCCGCGTAACCTCCGGTGAGGACGCGATAGCCCGCCTCGCCGAGCAGCTGGCCGAGCCGGTACGCGGTCTCATAGGCGGGGTCGCCCGCGCGGGGAGAGCCCCCGCCAAATACGGAGACAGTCTGGATCATGGCAAAGGCACCTTTCTGCTGCCGGGCCGGGCAACGCCGCAACATTACCGCAGAATTGCGGATTCGGAAAGGGCCGGCGGGGCAGGCCTGTGCGCCAACGCTTTGCGCAGCCTAGTAGGCAGCATAGCGCCCGAGAATAAATTCTCGGGCTACAGGGCAGCTTCGCTGCCACCAAGTCCCCTCCCGGGGACTGCCAACGCTGCGCGTTGGTCCGCCTGCGGCGGGGGCAGGCTGGTTTCGTCGGTTTCAACCGATGATTATGG
>CAZDLX010000054.1:0-15453 GCA_964506005.1 uncultured Anaerolineae bacterium
GCCGCGGCCGCGGGAGCGCCACCCCCCGCCGCCCGCCGCCCGCCGCGCGCCGCGGCGCGCGCCGAGCTGCTCGGTGGCATCCGGGGAGTGCGTGGTGATGGTCAGGGCAGGTGGGGCGCTCGGATCTGTATTCACGCCGCTGATTCTAGCACATAACGGCCTCGACTGGCGCTCCTGCCGCCTGCGGAACCGGCGCCGACCTCGTTGACGCCCCTATTTGCCACCGATATACTCAGCTTATAGCAGCGCGGCTGCGTCGCCCGCTGCCGCCGTGCATCGAACTCACGAGCGACGATGGCGCTTGTGAGTTTTCTGTACCGGCCTGCCCCCGCCGCTCAACTGTGTACCGATAACGAGAGAAGAGGAACGGACAAATGCCCGCCGAAGCTACCGCCACCGCCAAAGGATTGGAAGGAGTCGTCATCGCCCAGACCCAGAAGAGCAAGGTCTGGGGCGATATCGGGAAGCTCCAGTATCACGGGTACGACATTAAAGACCTCGCCAAGTACGCCACCTTCGAGGAGGTCGTGTACCTGCTCTGGCTGAACAAACTCCCCACTCGCGCCGAGCTTGAAGAATTAAAAGCAGACCTTGCCACCAAGCGCGAGCTTGAGCCGGAGCTGCTCGACATTATGAGGAAGATCCCCTACGACGCGCACCCGATGGGCGTGCTGCGGACGATGGTGTCCGCGCTGGGGCTGTACGACGACACCGCCGAGGACACGAGCGAGCAGGCGCTCAAGAATAAGGCGCGCCGCCTGACCGCCGTGATGCCGACCATCATCGCCGCATGGGAGCGGGTGCGCAACAGCAAGGAGCCCGTCGCGCCGCGCGCGGACCTCGGGCACGCGGCCAACTTCCTGTACATGCTGTCCGGCGAGGAGCCCTCGCGTGAGGCGGTAGACGCGGTCGACAGCTACCTGATCCTGCTGGCCGACCACGGCATGAACGCCTCGACGTTCTCAGCCCGCGTCACGACGAGCACGCTGGCGGACATCTATTCAGCCGTGACGACCGCGCTAGGGACGCTGAAGGGCCCGGCGCACGGCGGCGCCAACCAGAAGGCGATGGAGCAGTTCCAGGAAGTCGGCGATCCGTCGAACGTCGATTCCTGGTTTGACGAGGCCCTGCAGAGCGGCAAGCGCATCATGGGCATTGGCCACCGCGTGTACAAGGCCGAAGATCCCCGGGCCGCGATCCTGCGTGAGCGGGCGGCGGCCCTGCGCGGCCAGGGTGACGCCAGCAAGTGGTACGACATTGCGCGCGGGATCGAAGAGCGCGCCCGCGCCCACGAGTACTTCATCGAGCGCGACCTTTACGCCAACGTGGACTACTACTCGGCGATTGTGCTGCAGCAGGTTGGCCTGCCGGTCGACCAGTTCACGTCCCTGTTTGCCATGAGCCGCATCGCCGGCTGGTCGGCGCACATCCTGGAGCAGTGGGCGGACAACCGCCTCATTCGCCCGCGCGGCGAGTACGTCGGCCCGGTCGATCAGGCCTGGGTGCCGATGGACGAGCGGTAGCACTTTTAAAGCTCTAAGTGTCGCTTCGTTGTCCTTGAACCCCCTCCAGCCTCGCTGCGACCGCCGGTCGCCGCTCGGCTTTCCTCCCCCTGGCAAGGGGGAGTGGAATTCGTTTCGCGAATGCGAGGCGTTTGCATGCGAATGGCAATTCGCGGCAAACGCAGGCGGTGGAGGTTCAGGGAAAGACCGGTGATTCTCCGAAAGCCATCAATGCATCACGACCCCGCCGCCCGCACACAAGCGGGCGGTTTTCGTTTTTTGCCGCGCGGGGCTATCATTTGTTCGTCTGGCTCACCGGCCTGAGAGGACCGCCACCATGCCCAACCACCGCTTCACGCTGCCCTCTGCCGTGCACCTCTTTCTGCTTCGCGGTGATGAAGTCCTGCTGCTGCGCCGCTTCAACACCGGCTACGAGGATGGCCGCTACAGCGTCGTGGCGGGCCATCTGGACGGCGGCGAGCAGGTACATGAGGCCGCCATCCGCGAGGCGCGCGAGGAGGTCGGCGTCGAGATCGCGCCGGAGGCTGTCGAGGTCGTCGGCGTGATGCACCGCCGCGCGGACGACGAGCGCATCGACTGGTTCGTCGTGGCCCGCGAATGGCAGGGAAGTGTCACCAACTGCGAGCCGGGCAAGTGCGACGAGCTTCGCTGGGCGCGCCTCGACGACCTGCCCGCCGAAGTCATCCCCTATGTGCGCCGCGCGCTTGAAAACTATCAGGCGGGCCGCTGGTACGACAGCTTCGGCTGGCCCGCTGGCTGATCGCCCTCCGGAGAGAACGCCCCTGTGAACGACTGGCTGGAGAACCATCGCACGCTGGTGCTGGCGGCGGTTGGCGTTGTGCTCGCCGCCGCGATCGGAGCTGTTGCCGTCCGCGCGCAGCCTGCCGCCCCGCTTGTCATCGAGCCCCCACCGCCGACACCCACTCCCGGCCCGACAAGCACCCCCGCGCCGCTGCGCGTGTACGTGAGCGGCGCGGTCCGCGAGCCCGATGTGTACACGCTGCCGCCCGGCGCTATTGTGCGGGATGTCGTGGAGGCGGCAGGCGGCCCGCTGGCCGGTGCCGACATCGACCATGTCAACCTGGCGCATCCCCTCGCCGACGGCGATCACGTCCACATCCCGGTGGTCGGAGAAGCGCCGACTCCCGCGCCGGCGATCCAGGCCGCCGAACCCGGCACGAGCGCCGAGTTGACCGGCCCGCTGAACATCAACACGGCGACGGCGGCAGAGCTTGAGCTGCTGCCCGGCATCGGGCCCGCGCTCGCCGAGCGCATCGTCGCCCACCGCGAGGCGTACGGGCCGTTTGCGTCCGTCGAGCGTATTCAGGACGTGTCAGGCATCGGCCCGGCGAAGTTTGATGCTATTCGCGAGCTAATTGTGACAGAA
Source organism: uncultured Anaerolineae bacterium (assembly GCA_964506005.1). Taxonomy (GTDB): domain Bacteria; phylum Chloroflexota; class Anaerolineae; order Aggregatilineales; family UBA3940; genus UBA3940. Next base: position 2,911 of record CAZDLX010000054.1, read on the forward strand.
TAGAGGCGAGGTGCGGCATATCGCCGTGCCAGCCACCAGCCAAGCGACGGGACAGCGGAATGATTACGAGTGTGAGCAACGAGCGAGTGAAGGAAGTGAGGGCGCTGCAGGCCAAGCGCCGCGCGCGGGAGAAGGCAGGGCGATTCGTCGTGGAGGGGACGCGCCTGGTGCGCGAGGCGGCGAACAGCCCGGCGCAGCTCGTCGAGGTCTTCTACACCGAAGACTTCGCCAGCAGCCCCGAGGGGGAGCCGCTCATCGACACGCTGAGCGCACGCGGCCCGGCCCTGACGGCTGTCAGTGACGCGGTCATGCAGGCCATGAGCGACACCGAGACGCCGCAGGGCATCCTGGCGGTGGCTGCGCTCCCCGAGCTGCCCGCCCCGGACGATTTCAGCTTTGCGCTGGTGTGCGATGCCGTCTCTGACCCGGGCAACCTGGGCACCATCATGCGGGCGGCGGCATCGGCCGCCGTGCCAGTGCTGATGCTGTCGGGCGGGACCGTTGACCCGTTCAACCCGAAGGTGGTGCGGGCGGCGATGGGCGCGCACTTCCGGCTGCCCATCCGGCGGTTGAGCTGGCACGGCATCGAGAAGCGGCTCGCCGGGCGCGCGATCTTCCTGGCGGACACCGGCAGCGGCGCGCCCTACCACGACGTCAACTGGACGCAGCCCTGCGCGCTGATCGTCAGCGACGAGGCACACGGCCCCGGCGAGGAAGCCCGGCGGCTGGCGCACGCCCGCGTGACCATCCCGATGCCGGGCGGGATGGAGTCGCTCAACGTTGCCATGGCGACGACCGTCTTGCTGTTTGAATGGGTGCGCCAGCAGCGTATCTCCGGCCAGCCTGACGCCGAATAACCAAGGGAGCCAGCATGAGAATCCGGTCTGTCACTGCCTTTACAGACGTTACATATCCGCTTGAGACGGCGTCCCTGCAGGCCGCGGGGGAGGCCCTCGTCGCGGCGAAGCAGGCCCTCGTCGAGGCGGGCTACGAGGTGCAGACGACGCGCCTCGCCACGCAGCCTTTCCCCGAAGCTCTGGAACAGGCTGGGCCAGCCGGGGCAGCCGAGCTGGCGCGGGATGTGCAGGCGCTCGCCTTCGTTCACGAGATCGACTATGTGGCGCTTGGCCCGGTGCGGCTCGACGACCCGGCGGCGCATGTTGAAGTGCTCGTCGACGTGCTGGGCACAGCGGAGAACGTCTTCGCCTGCGTGGAGATCGCCAGCAGGGAGCGGGGCGGGCTCTCGCTGCCGCGCATCCGCCGCGCCGCCGAGCTGATCCAGCGAGTCTCGCGGCTGGGGGACGACGGTTTCGCCAACCTGCGGCTGGCTGCCCTGGCCAACGTCCCGGCGTGGTCGCCGTTCTTCCCGGCAGCCTACCACGGCGGCGGGAAACCGTGCCTCGCCATCGCGACCGAGGCGGCGGAGTTGGCCGTGGCGTCGATCACACGGGCGTCCTCGCTGGCCAGCGCCCGGCAGGCGCTCACGCAGACGATCGAGGCAGAGGCGGGGCGCATCCAGGCGGCGGTGCGGCGCGCGCTGGGCTCGCTTGAGGTCGATTTTCGCGGTCTTGACTTCTCGCTCGCGCCGTTTCCGGAGACGCGGCGCAGCATCGGCGCGGCCCTCGAGGCGCTCGGCCTGCCGTTTGTGGGCGGGCAGGGCATGCTGGCTGCCTCCGCCTTCCTGACGGACGCCATCGACCGGGCGGAGTTCAAGCGGACGGGCTTCTGCGGGCTGATGCTGCCGGTGCTGGAAGATACGGTGCTTGCCGCGCGGGCGGCGGAGGGGCGGCTCGGCGTGACCGAGCTGCTGATGGCGTCGGCGGTGTGCGGCACCGGGCTGGACACGATCCCGCTGCCGGGCAACGTGAGCGTGGACGCGCTGACGGCTATTCTGGCGGACGTGGCGGCGCTTGCGCTGCGCCTCGACAAACCGCTCACCGCGCGGCTGATGCCGCTGCCCGGCAAGCAGGCAGGGGACGCGACGGAGTTCGCGTTCGAGTACTTCGCGCCCAGCCGCGTGATGAACACACTGACGGAGCCGCTCAGCGGGCTGCTGGCGGGCGACGAGACGATCTCGCTGAGATCGCTGGCAGAACGGGAGTAGCCGCTGCGTGGTGACGTGTCTGTAAAAAGCGGAGAGGAGCACCCCCCGACGGTGCTCCTCTCTAATCGTGGTAACGCCGCAGTCAGCCGCCCTCAAGCTGCCGGGCGCTTATTCTTCTTCTGCTTGCCCTGCGCCTCGCCGAGCCAGAAGTGGTGCGGCAGCACAGTGTTCGACGTGCGGATGTCCAGCCCCAGCATACCGGTGTCCTTGCCGACCATCGTCAGCGGGTGCACGACGCACACGCTCGGGCGCTTGCCGTACTTCTTCTCGTAGTAATCGACCGCGCGCTTGAGCTTGGACTCCATGTCGTGCTGGTCATTGTTGTCGAACCAGAGCATCCCCGTGCGCATCGCGTGTCTCCTTGTGAGGAATGCATGCTTTCGTCTGAAAGCGCGTGTGCCGCCTGCGGAAACTAGAATGTTTGTTCTAATCTCTCGCCACAATCGGGGTCCGGCGAAGTGCCGGACGCGCCTTGTCTCACCCCAATTACATTAGAAATGTGTTAGAACTCTTGTTCTAAATCGTACTGAAATTATAGCAGAAATCGGGGTGCGAGTCAACGATCTGGGACCCGGATTCCGGGGCAATTTTGGGGTGGGAAAACGCAGAACGCGGCGCTGCCGAAAACGTTCCTTGCGGGAACAGTCGAGGCGGGTCTCAGACCCGCCCCGACCAGTATATGCGAGTTGACCCATGATTCCGTGAATGTCTATCGCTACCCGCTGCAACTCTACAGCAGCGAGACCGGGTCCACGTCGATGTACAGATCCTCCGTCGAGCGCAGCTCTGCGACGAGCGAGGCGGGGTCGGGCCCGCGCACGATGACGTGCCAGCGGTGCAGGTTGTCGAGGCGCGGGTGGAAGCACGGGGCCGGCCCGACGAGCGACGTCTCGACGCGCCGTTCCTCGGCGATGCGATTGCTCAGCACCGCGTGGAGCCGTTCTGCCTCGGCCTGGGCCTGCGCCGCGCTCGTCGCGCGGATCTCCAGCCGCACCAGCCGGCTGAACGGCGGGTAGCCGAGCTCGGCGCGGTACTGGCGCTCGCGCTCGTAGAACGCGTGGTAGTCGTGCTCCGCCGCCGCGCGGATGGCGTAGTGCCCGGGCGCGTAGGTCTGCAGGATCACGCGCCCGCCGAGCAGACCGCGCCCGGCGCGCCCTGCCACCTGCGTGAGAAGCTGGAAGGTGCGCTCTCCGGCGCGGTAGTCCGGCAGGTAGAGCGCGGTGTCCGCGCTGATCACGCCCACCAGCGTCACGAGCGGCAGGTCCAGACCCTTGGCGACCATCTGCGTGCCGATGAGTACGTTGGCCTCGCGGTCGATGAACTGCTGCAGCAGTGCGTCGTGCGAGCCGCGAGTCGTCGTCGTGTCGCGGTCCCAGCGCACGGGCTGCGCGCCGGAGAACGCGCGGCGCACCTCCTCCTCGACGCGCTCCGTGCCGCCGCCGAAGAACTTCACCTGGTCAGAGCCGCACTCCGGGCAGGCCTGCGGGTGCTCGGCGCGGTGGTTGCAGTGGTGGCACACCAGCAGGCCGTGCCCGTTGCGCTCGCCGCGCCGGGCGTGCCACGTCAGCGGGATCTCGCAGCGCGGGCATTCCAGCACGTGGCCGCACGCCCGGCAGAACACGTAAGTCGCCGTGCCGCGACGGTTCAGGAACAGGATCGCCTGCTCACCGCGATCGAGCACTTCTTGCAGGCTGCCCTGCAGCGCCCGGCTGAATATGGAACGGTTGCCGGCGCGCAGCTCCTGGCGCATGTCAACGACCTGTACGGGCGGCAGGTCGATCATCACCGCCTCGTCGGGGTCGTCGGGGCGGTGGCGGTAGCGTGTCTCGCCGAGCCGGTAGTAGACCGCCTGCGCCTCGATGGCTTCGCGGTGGCCCATGATACGGGCGGGCAGCTCCAGCAGCGTGTAATGATCCGGCGTGCCCATGCCCGGCGGAACCGCGCGCGTGTAACGCGTCACGTCGGGGGTGGCGCTGCCCATGATCACCAGCGCCTCGAACTGCCGGGCCAGCTCCACCGCCGCCGGGATGGCGTGGTAATAGGGCGGGGGGATGGGCGGCGTCTGCTTGTAGCTGTCGTCGTGGCACTCGTCGATCACGATCAGGCCCAGGTTGTGCAGTGGGGCGAACAGCGCCGAGCGCGGCCCGATGATCACGTCGAACTGGCCGCTGTGCGCGCGCCGCCACGTGTCAAACCGCTCGCCGACGGAGAGCCCGCTGTGGATCAGGCCCATGCGCCCCGGGAAGCGCGCCCCGAAGCGGCGGACGGTCTGCGGCGTGAGGGCGATTTCCGGCACCAGGATGATGGCGCTGCGCCCCTGCCGGATGACCTCCTCGACGGCGCGCAGGTACAGCTCCGTCTTGCCCGAGCCGGTGACGCCGTGCAGCAGGATCGGGCGCGGCATGCCCTCGCCCTGCAGCGACTCTTCGATGGTGCGCCAGGCGGCGGCCTGGTGCGGCGTGAGGTGCGGCGGGTTGTCGGGGATGAAGGTGCGGTCGGCGAGCGGGTCGCGGAAGACCTCCTGCTCGCCCAGCGCGATCAGGTCGTCGGCGGCGAGCTGGCGCAGGTCGTTCAGAGTGCTGCCATCAACTGCCGCGTAGATGCGGCCCACCTCAAGCGGGGCGCGCGCTTCGGCGAGCAGGCGCAGGATGCGCACGCGGCGCTGGGCAGGTGGGCGGCGATTGGCGGGCAGGTCGTCGGGGTTCAGCGTGCGCTCGATAGCCGCCTCTACGCTTGCCGGGGCGATGGCTAGCTCGGCGACGCGCACCTGCTTGGCCTGCACCGAGGGCGGGTCGAGCACCGGCTCGCGCAGCGCCAACCCCCGGTCGACGAGGTCGTCCACCGCCTGCCGCCAGTTGCGCCGGGGCAGTGAGGCGGCGATCTGCCGCCCGCGCATCGGGCCGCGCCTCGCCAGCAGCTTGAGCAGCCGGGCCTGCGTATCGCCCTCCGGCTCGATCTCCTCGGGGTCGATGAGCGGGATCACGACCACGTCCCCGCGTTTGGACAGCCCCGGCGGGATGAACAGCCGCACGCTGTCCGCCAGCGGGGCGAGGTACTCCGCGCTGATCCAGCGAGCGACGGTCAACTGCTGCGCGCTGACGACCGGGCGATGGTCGATCAGCCGTTCGACAGGCTTCGTCTCGGGTACAGGTGAGTGGGGCGTAAGGCACAGCACGACGCCCTGCGCCTTCTGGCGGCCAAACGAAACTTCTACCAGGTGCCCCTGCCGCAGCACACCATCCAGTGCGGGCGGCACGTGGTAGTGAAAAGTCCCCTCGACGGGCAGGTTGACGACAACCTCGGCATACATGGGCGCCCAGCTCAATAGTCGGCGGTCGGGAACGTCCGCCCCACATTATACCGCAGCAGGGCGATTTTTACCGAACAAAAGTTCTGGAAGTTCCTCGTGTTAATTGCGTAATATGCCTTATTGGCTGTCTATACGATTAGTGTACAATACGAACGCGCGAAACCATCGCCCCGGTTATACCTGCTTCAAAAGGCTTCTACTCATGGCCCGCATATTGGTGATAGACGACGATACCAGTCTCCTGCAGATGATGAGCCTGATGCTCAAACGGGCGGGCCACGAGCCCATCCTGGTGAGCGATGGGCAGGAGGGGATCTTCATCGCCCGTGAAGAGCATCCGGACCTGGCCGTCGTCGATATTATGATGCCCGACCTCAGCGGGCACGAGGTCTGCCGCAGGCTGCGTCAGGAGCCCGCAACCGCTGATATTCCGCTGCTGGTGCTGACCGCACTCCCCCAGTTCCGCGAGCGCGAGCTTGCCGCGGAGGCCGGCGCGGACGATTTTGTGCGCAAGCCCGTCACGCGTGACGACCTGGTGAGCCGCGTCGAGGAGCTGCTGGCGAGCGGCCCGCGCAACACGCCGATGCCGGTGGAGGACGCGGCAGGGTGGCCGTCGACGCACAGCGTCGTGCCGCCCATCGAAGGTGTGCTGGAGGATGGCCAGGCCATCGCTGACGTCCTGAAGCGGCGGCCCGCGCAGCCTGCCCCTGAGGAGCGACCCCGCTATCCGCTTACCGTCGTCACAGGGGTGCGGAGCGGCGTCGGTGCGACGACGCTCGCCGTGAACGTCGCCCTTATGCTGGCCCGCCGCGCCCGGACCTGCCTCGTCGAACTGCACCCCTGCGGGGGCCGGGCGGCCCTCCAGATGCAGATGAAAACGCGCCCGGTGAGCTGGCATAACCTGGTGGACCTGCCTCCCGGCGGCGACAAGTGGCGTGTGGGCACGGCCCTGACCTTCGACCAGAACCGGGGGCTCGCCCTGCTGGCGTCGCCGCGCGAGCCGGTTGACGTGCTGCTCTCTGCCGAGCAGCTTGAGTACATCGTCTCGGTGCTGCGCGAGGCCTTCCCGCACATCGTGGCGACGCTGCCGCCGGATCTCAGCGGCATGGCGACGGATGCGCTGTGCCTGGCGGAGCACGTCGTGCTGGTCGTCGGAGAAGATCCCAGGGACCTGCCAGGTGTGCCGGAACGGCTGCAGCGTCTTGAGGCGCTCGGGCTGCGCGGCGAAGTGCTCGTCGTGCTCAACCAGACTCGCCCATACGGTGTCTCGCATGACGAGGTCGTCGCGGCCATTAACCGGCCGCTGGCGGCCAGCGTCCCGTACGAGCCCGCGCATATGAGGGCTCTGGGGGAGGAAGAACCGCTGGTGCTCTCGCGGCCCGACCTGCTCTTCTCGCAGTCTATCGCCGGCCTCGTACGCCGGTTGTGATGCGAGACGTCGCATGGATACCGCTGCCGCGAGGCGGTGCTTGAACCGTTCGCCTAGCTCCCGGTCAGGTAAATGATGAACAGTCTGCTTGTCGTCGAAGACGAGGTACTAACCGCCGAAATGCTCACCCGCTACTTCGAGAAGGCGGGTTACGAGGTGCTGACCGCTCAGACAGGCGCTGATGCCGTACGCAAGGCTGTCTATTACCAGCCGCAGGTGGTCATCCTCGACATCATGCTGCCCGATACCGACGGCTACACTGTCTGCAAGAAGCTGCGGGGCGACGCCCGCACCAGCAGCATCCCGGTCATTTTCCTGACCCAGAAGGACTCTCGCAGCGACCGCATCGACGGGCTTGAGCTTGGCGCCGACGACTACCTGACCAAGCCGTTCGACGTGGAGGAGCTGCGCCTGCGCGTGCAGATGATCCTTAACCGGCTCGGGGAGACGGGAAGCAAGCCGCTCGTTGACCCGGCGACCAGCCTGCCCAACGTCGAGCTGATGACCGAGCGCCTGCCTGAGCTACTCGACGAGCGGGAGACAGTGTTCGTGGACGTGCAGATCCGGCACCATGCGGAGTACACCGCGAAGTATGGTGCGGCTGCGGCGGACCAGGTCGTTAAGACGACGGCCAAGCTGATCGGCGACCTGCTGCAGCAGGTGGACCCAGACCGCTCGCTGCTCGGGCACCCGCGCGTCGATCACTTCCTCATCGGCCTGCCGTGGCGGGCGCTGGAGCGGCTGCAGACACAGCTGCCCTCCCGCTTTGACGAACTGGTCGCCCGCTTCTACGACTACCCCGACCAGCAGCGGGGCCGCATGTGGCATGAGGCCGGGGATGTGCCGTTTATGTCGCTGGCAATCATGCGGGTGAAGGCGGGTGCGCTGCGCGTGCTCGTGGCCCAGCACCAGCGGCGCCATCGCGGCGGGCGGATCGTCCGTCTGGCGGCTGAGGCCCGCACCCTGCGCGGGACAGCCCGGCAGCCCGGAGGCCGCGGCTATTACCCCGGGGGAACGGGCTCCTCTTCCTCGTCCTGATCCTCGCCTGGCTCGGCGGGCTCGGCTGGCCTGGGGAGCGCACGCCATTCCCGGCGCAGGCGCTCAAGAAACGCCGCCGAGCGCAGCCGCCGCTCCAGGTGATAGGTGAGCGTCTGGAACAGCAGGCGCTCGCTCTCCCGGTGAACGCGCTTGCTCAGCGTGACCTGCTCCACTACCTCGAAGGGGCGCGTTTGCAGGTAGCGCAGCACCTTAAGCGTGTTCAGCGAGAGCGGGTGTGTGTGGGCGCGGTCAGGCCCGCACTTCTCGCAAAGCACGCCACCCGCTTCGATACTGTAGAACTGGTCCACAGGTTTTAAGTCTTCCCCGCAGGAGACGCAGCGGAACAATTCGGGCCGGTAGCCCGCTATCTCCAGCAGGCTGAGCTCATAGTAGCGAGCCGTGCGCTGGAGGTCGGTCGTGGTGCTGAGCCATTCCAGGCCGCTGACCAGCAGCCGGTACAGCACGCGGCTCGGGTCCTCGTCCTCGGTGAAGGCGTCCAGCAGCTCGGCAAAGTGCGCGGCGTACGTCGCACGGATGAGGTCGGCGCGCAGCGGCTGGTAGGCGTCCAGCATCTGCGCCTGGGTGAGGATGTCCAGGCTGCGCCCGCGCGCGATCAGCACATCGGCCCGCGTAAACAGCTCCAGGTGCCCGGCTTTACGGCTGGCCGGCTTGCGGATGCCCTTGGCAACCGCCCGGATCTTGCCGTGGTCGGGCGTGTAGAGCGTGAGGATGCGGTCTGTCTCGCCGAGATCCTGCCGCCGCAGCACGACGGCCTCAGTTCGGTAGACGCGTTCAGGGCGTGGCACGGGACTCCTTTCAGGCGGATGGCTTATGGCTTATGGCGTATAGCGTATAGCTTATAGCGTATGGTCATCTACCATAAGCCGTAGAGCGCCCGCAGGGCGCGAGCTATAAGCCATAAGCCATCGAGCGAGCGCAGCGAGCGAGCCATCCGCTATCCGCCATCCGTCAAATCCGCCGGGCCGAAGCCGTCGGGCAGCAGGTCGCGCAGCGTGTACTCAGCCCGTATGTCCTCGTCGTCGACGAGAATGACGTGCAGATCCGGCGCGAACTCGTACATGACCTGCCGGCAGATGCCGCACGGCGAGCCGGCGTTGCGCGTCGCGACTGCAATCGCGACGAACTCGCGGTGCCCCTCGGATACTGCCTTCGTCACCGCGACACGCTCCGCGCACAGCGCCGCAGGGTACACGGCATTCTCCACGTTGCAGCCGGTGAATACCTCGCCGGATGCCGTCAGCAGTGCGGCGCCGACGGTGTACTTCGAGTAGGGCGCGTACGCCCGCTCACGTGCCTCACGAGCCAGCGCGACCAGGTTGGCGATCTCAACGTCCGTTAGCACTGCTGGCATGTCTCGGGCCGTCACTTTCGTCGTGCGAGGCAGCCGCGGCTTCCTCGCGGGATATCAGTTTCACACGCACCTTACGGATACGCCGGTCGCTGACTTCCAGCACCTCGATGTTCAGGCGGTCGGTGTGGATCATCTCGCCGATGTCAGGCACCTTGCCGAGCCGCCCATAGATGAAGCCGCCGAGGGTGTCGCCCAGCTCGGTCGGCAGGTGGGTGTCGAGCAGCCGGTTAAAGTCGTCCAGGTCGATGCGACCGTCGAAGGTGTACTCGTCGGGGCCAAGCGCCTCGTAGGGCAGGTCGACCTCTTCGTCGTACTCGTCGAAGATCTCGCCGACGATCTCCTCGACGATGTCCTCAATCGTCACCAGGCCTGCCGTGCCGCCGTACTCGTCGATGACGATGGCGATGTGTACCTTGCTCTGCTGGAGCTCGTGCAGCAGGTCGGAGACGCGCTTCGACTCGGGGATGAAGAAGGCGGGGCGCAGCAGGCGCGCCATGTCAAACGTCTCCTCGCCCTTCTCCCAGACTTCGAGCAGGTCCTTGGCGTACAGCAGCCCCTTGACGCGATCGAGCGACTCCTCGTAGACCGGAATGCGCGAGTGCCCGGCCTCGATGATCACACGGCGGGCGTCGGCCAGCGGCGTGTTCATCTCCACGGCGATCATGTCGATGCGCGGCACCATGATCTCGCGCGCCAGCGTCTCGTCAAGCTGGAAGATGGAGTAAATCATCTCCTTTTCCTCCAGCTCAATCGAGCCTTCCTCTTCGCCCGCGTCCACGAGCGTCATGATCTCCTCTTCCGTCACCTGCGCGGCAGGGATGCCGTTCGCGCCGGGCGGCGGCGCCATCGCGTGCCGGAGAGCCGTCACAGCGCTAACCGCCGGGTGCAGCAGCGTCTGGGCCAGGTGTGCGGGGCGGGCCAGGCGCTTCGCCGAGGCGGTCATGTTGCGCTGGACGAGCGCGCTCGGCATCACGTCGGTCAGCAGGTAGACGAGGGACGCCCCCAGCAGTATGAGCACCACATAGCTGATGACGTACGCCGCCCACACCTGCAGCCGTGCGACGCCTGCCAGCCAGTCCGCGACGGGCGGCAGGATCACCAGAGCCAGCAGCGCAGCCAGCATGAAGTCGGTGAGGAACGTCGCCAGCCGGAACGTGTTCAACACGCGCGAGGAATCCTCCGCGATGGTAAGCGCGTAAACCGCATCCTGATCGCCGGTCTCCGCTTCGTCACGCAGGCTCTGGCGGCGAACTCCGCCGAGCGCCGTGCGCGACGCCTCAAAGAAGCCGCGCAGTATGAGTAGAGCAATGAGGCCGATGAGGCCCCACGTTAACAGGTCCACCTCGAGCACATCCTATCTAGTGAAACTCGTTAGTCTTCTTCATCCTCACTGGGCACCGGCTTGCGCTCGGGCGCGCGGGCGGGCACCCCGTAGACGAGGGTTCCCGGCGGCACGTCCTTCGTCACGACGGAGCCCGCGCCGGTGCGCGCGCCGTCGCCCAGTGTGACCGGCGCGACGAGCATCGTATCGCTGCCGATGAACACACCCTTGCCCGTGACGGTCTTGTTCTTGCGGACGCCGTCATAATTGCAGGTGATGGTCCCCGCGCCGATGTTCGTGTCCTCGCCGATGTCGCCATCGCCGATGTAGCTGAAGTGCCCCATCTTGACGCCCCGGCGCAGGCGGCTGTTCTTGACCTCGCCGAAGTTGCCCATGTGGACGCCCGTCTCAAGGTACGCGCCGCGCCGCAGATGCGCGAACGGCCCGATGTCGACGTCGTCCTCCAGCACGGCATGCTCCACCACCGAGGCGCGGATCTCGCAGCCGTCGCCGACGCGCGAGTCGCGCACGAGGCTGTTCGGCCCGACGACGCAGTTCTCGCCGATCTTCGTGCTGCCCCACAGGTACGTATTCGGCATGATGACCGTGTCGCGGCCCACCGTCACCGTCGGGTGGACGTAGGTCGTCGCCGGGTCGATCAGCGTCACGCCGGCGAGCATCAGCCGCTCGTTGACGCGCCGCCGCAGCGCCGCCTCCGCCTCCGCGAGATGCACCCGCGTGTTGATGCCGAGCACTTCGTCGGCGTCGCCGGCAGCCAGCGCCGTGACGTTGCCACCCTCCCGCACCGCAATCTCGACGAGGTCCGTCAGGTAGTACTCGCCCTTCGGGCTGAGCGGGATCGCGTCGAGGTGCGACCACAGCCACGCGGCGTCGAAGCAGTACACGCCGACGTTCACCTCGCGGATGGCGAGCTGCTCCGGCGTGGCCTGGGCCGCTTCGACGATGGCCTGCACGCGCCCCGTCTCCGCGTCGCGCACGATGCGCCCGAAGCCGCGCGGCGTGTCCGTGAGGTGGGTCAGCATCGTGAGCGGACCGCCGCTGGCCTGCTGCGCGTCGCACATCGCCTGGATCGTCCCGGCGGTGAGCAGCGGCATGTCGGCGTAAGTCACGACGACGGCGTCCGACTGGCCCTCCAGCGCGTCGCGCGCCTGCATCACCGCGTGGCCTGTACCAAGCTGCTCGGCCTGCACGACGTAGCGCGCCGCGTCGCCCACGACCTCGCGGACCTGCTCCTCGCCATGCCCGACGACCAGCACCGGCGGGCGCTGGCTGACGGCCCGGGCGGCCTGGATGCTATAGCGCACCATCGGCTGGCCCCCGAGCGGGTGCAGGACTTTCGGCAGGCTGGACTCCATGCGGGTCCCCTGGCCGGCAGCGAGGATCACGACGTCAAGCGACACGGCAACCTCCATGCGATGCGCGGGCAGCACAACAGACCGGGCTGGCGGCAGGCGTGCGCGAAGCACTCAGCCGGCTCGGCGATGCGACCGGTGATCGGTTTACACAGCAACTAGGTGGGGGTTCTTCAGACGGTTTGTTCACGCGGACAGCAGACTAGGGTTGCAAAAATAGCGGGCTTATAGCCCGCGGCGAGCGTCCTGTTCAACCAGCAAAACCAACTTTCCACAGTACGCAGACTATAATACGGATCGGTGATGTTTGCAAATGACCTTCCTGTTCAGCGAGCATATCGTACGGCAGGTCCACCCGACGCTTCTTTCCGCCAGAATCACTTTCTTACGTGCGCCTACAGTACCCTGTTCTTATATGTCGGCGATAGTGCTTGACAGTCATCACTAGTTGGCTTACCCTGTGATTAAATTCACTAGAAATTGTCCTCCTGAGTGATTATCCCTTAATTGCTATCGGTATCAACCCAGAGATACTGTAACAACTTTACGCCCCTGGCCGGGAACAGCACTGCATTGCAAACTCAACAAGATGCCCA
>CAZDLX010000054.1:15553-19193 GCA_964506005.1 uncultured Anaerolineae bacterium
TGGGTGACAGCAGCTAGCACTACAATATACCAGTGGGATTTCGAAGATATTGGTTGACTTTAGTAGTCCTCAATTGAGTCGGTTTATCGCGTTGCGGCTACCTACATCCTTGAAAGACTGGGGCCTGTCTAGAATTAAATGAGGTGCTTGTACCACTCCCTCAGGCTTGTACATCACCACCATCAATATAGAGGCGCACTTGTCCTAGATATGAATTGGGACATTGGAGCAGATTTGCAGGAGTGAGCAGAGGTTGCCGATGACGAAGGACCAATCAGAGACAATAGATCTTGACACTCGTGCATATAACATGAGCAGAAGTGTTCAAAAGTTACTAACAAGCACGCTGATACTGTTCAGCATACTTCTGTTAACAGGCTGTGTCTCTGCTAAATCTTCTCCCGCTGTGCAGTCCTCACGGACTCTACCAAGTACTACGGCAGAAAATATGGCTCCTACGAGTACGTCGGCACTTATGCTTACTCACAGCCCGCGAGCAACAGTTCTGCTCCCAACAGCAACACAAATTCCTGTGAGTAACGACGTGGAGCTGGAATTAGTGGCTCAATATGGCGGCGGGATGAATACTATTGCTCTGGTAGAGTCTATAATCTACGCTGGACAGGGGCCGCGCTTGACTGTGCTAGACGTGAGCGACCATGCCAATCCCCGCCTGATTTCAAAAACGGACGTGTTGCCGGGACTGGTTGAGAACGTCATCATCGTTAAAGATCATCTGTATCTCACAGCAGGGGAAACGCTTATGAAGTTTGACGTTAGTGACACAGCGGCCCCTATCCTTGTCGATGAGTTAGCCTTGCCCGCGCCTGGAGCGATCATTATCCGGGATGAACTCCTGTTCGCTGCAGGGCGAATCGCAGCTACCCGGTTGGTAGGCGGTGAAATAAAGTACGAGAGTTACGTGCTGACAGTGTCGCTGGATGGTGGACTACGTTTGCTAGATATGGTAACTGTATCCAGTGATATTACAGCTCTGACTTTAAATCGCAATATGATTTACTACATTGATGGAGCTGGCGGCCCAGTAATGGGGCTAGATATTACTGACCCAACTAATCTAGGAGATCACTCATTGATATTGGGTGATGTAAACAGTTACACTATTAAAGCGTATGGCGATGTACTTTTGGTTGGTGGGTATTCTGAGCTTGCTGCTTATAATATCGATGAGCCATTGGCTCCTGAACTTCTCTGGAAACAGGAGCAAGAGCCTGAACTTGGAATTGTACATGCAATTGCAGTCTACCAAGATACATTATATACAGCTGGCTGGCAGGGGGCGGGCGCTTACATTCCTGCACGGTTCGAGATCGTCCTAGATCAGACACTTGCATCTCCGGCATATCTTGATCCAGTTACCGGCTTCGACCTGTTTATAACTGAAGACTATCTGTACAGACTTCAGGGCAATCTGGTGATTGAAGATCGTCGGCAGGGCACGCAGATTGGTACCTATACGCCAACTACAGGAGGTGAACTGGCGGTAGGTGACGAAGTGCTCTACGTGGGTATACGACAAAACACATCGCCAGTCAGGCTGCAACAAGGGTGGATCGCTTCCTATGCACTACCTGAACTGGAACTGCTACAGCAGCACACTCTTGTACAGCTAGACGAGACATCATTCCCCTACCTTGCCACACTTACCTTCGCAGATGGCCTTCTTTATGTAACCGGCGAGAGTGAATTGCGCGTCCTCAACGCTCATTCGCTCGAGCCGATGGGATTCCTGCAACCGCCCACCCCCAGCGACCGCAGCAACCCATCAGTATTAGCCCAGCAGTTAGGGAAAAGAGTGTCACTCCCTGTTGTGGATGATCGTGCGTTTACTTATGATGCGGCTCCTGGGGATGCTAACTATAGTGATGCTATCTCTGTCCTAGACATCAGCGATCCGGAAAATCCGCAGTTGCAGGCCACACTACCGTCCGTCGGGGAAGGTTGGAGGATCTCTGATATAGCTGTCCTTGGGCGATGGTTAGCGGTTACTACAATCTTAACTTACGGAGAGGTGAGGGAACCTGATCGCATACGCCTATATGACATCAGTACGGAGACGCCAATGCTGATTGGTGAGACGACAGTAGCTACAGGGGGCGATTTTACTTCGGAAATACAATTTATGGGTGATCTGATCTTGGCGGGAAAGCGAGGCGGAGGAGAAGTACCCGGTTCGTTGAGCGTCTTTCAGTTACCAGACCTTGACTTGGCGACGGTCGTTCCACTGCCAGGAGTTTATGAGGTAGCAGTTGACGATACTCTAGCATTTATCACAAGTGATGTAGATAGTCGCCTGTTGATCATCGACTTGAGTGATCCCGTAGAACCACGAGTAGTTGGCGCATATGATCTGCCAGGCACAAGAGCCGAATTAGCGATCTCTGGCGAATATGTCGTTGCTAGTAGTGAGGAGATAGGCATTTACGTGCTGCGAATCACCAAGTAGGCTGCGTTGTAATCACTCACCAAGAAGATTTTTCGCTGCAGCCACCCCGTCGCCTGCTACGTCCCCCAGTCGCGCAGGTACAGGAAATCGTGCCCGAGGGTGCGCCCGGAGACCTTCGCGACGACGGGCAGCTCGCGCTTGTACTGCGTGCGCTGCACGGTGCGCCACACCCGCTCGACGAGTGGGCGCGGGAAGCCCGCCCCGGCGGTCTCGTCGATGCTGTAGCGGCGGTCGACGAGCAGGTAGAGGATCTGGTCGGCCTCGTCGTAGGTGTAGCCGAGCTCGCCTTCATCCGTCTGGCCGGGCCACAGGTCGGCGGAGGGGGCCTTGCCGATGATGGCCTCCGGCACGCCAACTGCCCGCGCAAGCTGGCGCACCTGCGCCTTGTACAGGTCGCCGATGGGCTGGATGGCCCCGGCGTTGTCGCCGTAGATCGTCGTGTAGCCGAGCAGGGTTTCCGTCTTGTTGCTCGTGCCGACGACGAGCGCGTTCCAGGCCATCGAGCGGTCGAACAGCACGATCATGCGCTGGCGGGCCATGACGTTGCCCCGGCGGTTGTCGTCCATGTCGGGCAGGCGCTCGAACAGCGGCTCGACCATGGGCGTGATCTCCAGCGTATCGTGCTGGATGCCGAGGTCGTCGATCACAAGCTGGGCGTGGTCGAGGCTCGCCTGCGAGGAGGACTTATACGGCATGCGGAGCGCCATGACGTTCTCCGGGCCGAGCGCCTCTGCGGCGAGGTACGCCACCAGTGAGGAGTCAAGCCCACCCGAGAGGCCGAGCACGCCGCGCTTGAACCCCGCGCGGGTGATCTCCTTGCGGATGAAGTGCGCCAGCGCGCGGCGCGCGAGGTCCGTGTTGATCTGAAGGTGCTTGAGGATGTCGTCCGTCATGCCGGGTCCTTTCAGCGGGTGTTGACGGCGCGCTCGCCGAGGATGCGCTGCAGGGTGCGGACCGTCAGCTCGGGGCGCTCGTCGCGCAGCAGCGGCAGCCGCATCCGCGCTCGGCGGAGCTGGTTCAGGTCCAGCGTGGCGGTCAGCAGGTGCTCGTCGAAGGTGGGCGCTTTGGCAACCAGCTCGCCATCCGGGTTGTAGACCAGCGACCCCCCGTAGAAGATGGCCCCATCCTCGACGCCGACGCGGTTGGCGTGCACCACGAACGTCGTGAACAGCC
>CAZDLX010000055.1:0-18778 GCA_964506005.1 uncultured Anaerolineae bacterium
CGCCATCGGCGGCAGCATCACGCTGACCACCCAGGCCAGCGCCAGGTACACCCCGTCGATCAGGAAGCCGCTGAGCCACCAGGGCGCGGCGAGCGCGTCGGCGGCGACGTGCAGGATGCCGTACACCCAGTCGAGCAGCAGCGTGGCGAGCATCTGCGACGGCACGTTTGCGCCCGCGATGGTGAGCCACAGCACCACGCCGAGCATCACGATCATCAGCGGAAAGCCCCACGTGCGGCTTGTCAGGATGCGGTCCAGCTTCGCGTCGAGGTCGAAGCGCCGCCCGCTCTCGCCATCACTGACGACGGCATCGGCAACGCGTGCCGCCTCCAGGTAAACGCTCTCGACGTACTTATCATGGTAATCGCCGACCTGCTCGCGCAGCGCGCGTGCGCGCTGGAGCACGTCGGCGGCGGTGGTCTGCGCGCTCATGCGGTTGCCGCCTCCATCACAGGCAGCCCGGCATGTCCCTGCCGTTCGACGAGTTCAGCCAGCTCGCCGGTGCGCACAGCCTGGGTGATGCGTTCGTCGCCGTCGAGCAGGCGCAGCGCCACCCAGCGCGCGTTGGGTAAGCCGGGAGCCAGCGCCTCGACCTCTGCTGCCAGCTCGGAAACCGCCCGCTCGAACGTTTCGTCGGCAATACGCACGCGCCGGGGCTTGTTCACCCGCTCGCCGGAGGCGACCTCCCCGACGACCTGCATCAGGTCGCTGACGCCCTCGCCATTACGGGCAGCGGTCGGCACGACAGGCACGCCGAGCTCTCGCGCCAGCCGCCGCGCGTTGACCTCCAGCCCGTGCCGCCGCGCCTCGTCCATCAGGTTCAGCGCGATCACGGCGCGGTCGGTGATCTCCAGCACCTGGAAGACGAGGTTCAGGTTGCGCTCCAGGCGGGTCGCATCGGCGACCACAACTGTCACGTCCGGCTGCCCGAACAGGATGAAGTCCCGCGCGACCTCCTCGTCCTCGCTCGTCGCCAGCAGCGAATACGTGCCGGGCAGGTCCACCAGCTTGTAGACGCGGTCGCCGAACTGGGCCATGCCCTCCATCCGCGTGACGGTCTTCCCCGGCCAGTTGCCGGTGTGCTGGCGCAGCCCCGTCAGGGCGTTGAACAGCGTGCTCTTGCCCGTATTGGGGTTCCCCGCCAGGGCGACGAGAGTGTCCCACTTGCCCTCTTTGATGCCGAGCTGCACGAGCTGCGCGTGAGGGCAGGTCGCGCAGCCGCCGTGAAGGGTCTGAAGTCTGGTCTGTTGTTCGCTCATCGCTTATCGTGCTCCTCTGGATTAGGCGATCCCGCCGCCCCGCTCGTGACGACGACCCTGCGCGCCTGCTCGTCGCGCAGGGCGATGAGCGCCTTGCGCACCTGGTACGCTTTCGGGTCTTCGAGCGGGCTGGCAAAGGCCACGGTGATCCTCGTGCCGGGCACCAGCCCGAGGTCCATCAGGCGGCGGCGCTGCGCGCCGTCCAGCTCCAGCCGGGCGACGGTGCCGCTCTCGCCGGGGCGCAGCTCGGAGAGCCGCTTCTCGTGGGGGATCGTCTCGTCACGACCATAGGACAGTTGCTTTTCAGCCATACCGATCTCGTACCTGCGCTTCCGCTAAGATTTAGGTATGCCTAAATTATATGTTCGGAAGCGCGAATGTCAACCCCCAATTTCGGACAAAACGTGTCGGGTTTAAGCAACGGGCATGCGAGAGAAACAAAAAAACTCCCGCGGGGCGGGAGTTAGGGATCAGGGTCAAGCGGGCTTATTGGATGGTTGTTGGGTAGTAGCCTCGCCGGGCGATGAATCGCCCGGCTACAGGGCAGCTTCGCTGCCGCGAAGTCCCCTGCCGGGGACTCCCGGAGCGCAGCTCCGGTCCGCCTGCGGCGGAGGCAGGCTTGCCTCGTCGGTTTAAACCGACGATTGTACGTAGCCCGGAACTTCAGCTCCGGGCGATGTCTGAGCCCTCTCCGTTATCCGAATGACTTGTTACTGCACATCAGGGGGTAGAAAGCGGTTCTCCGCGCGCTCACCTGTAGCCACCGCCAACGCCCTCGCCCCCTTTGAGGGAGAGATGGCGACGCGAAGCGTCGGCAGAGGGGGTGACAGGCTGGGTCACGCAGCAACCCTGCCAGCCGGGACGGTTGGTAGGCTACCCGTGAACCCGCTTATCGCGGTAGCGGCAGCGGTCCTTCAGCGTGCAGAAATCGCAGTTGGTCAGCCCCTCAATGCCCATCGGCTGGCTGCCCCAGCCGAGCAGCAGCGACAGCGACTTCATGGGGCGCATCATGCAGGAGTCGGTCAGCGTCACGCCGATAGCGCCGGCGTCGAGCAGGCTGAACAGCGCCGGCTGGTCGCTCACCGACCACGCCGACTCGCCGGGCGAGAGCATCGCGCTGACCCGCCAGCCGCGCGCCGCGGCCTCTGCCTCGAAGCGCCGGTAAAGCTGCTGGCGTACCTGGTCAACCGCCCACGAGGCCAGCTCGTCGAGCACAACCATCTGGAAGCCCTCGCCAGCGTCGCGGTAGGCAGCGAGGCGCTCGTCCACCGCCGCGCCGACCGTGCACACCGCCACGACGATCTCCTCCGCCCCGTGCACCACCTCGACGACCGGCCCGCCGCCGATGCGCGTGCCGTTCGCCAGCCGGATGCGCTCGTGCAGGTACTCGGCGATGGGGAACGCGGCGTAGCAGGCTGCCGGCTCGAACAGCGCCGGGGCCTCGGCAAACACGCTCTCGAAGCGCTCGCGGATGCCGGGCCGCGCGATCAATTTGGCGAAGCGCTCGCCTTGCAGCTCGACGTATGCCTGCTTGTCGAAGGTAAGCTCGAAGTCTCGCAGGATGTGCATAGGTATTCCTTGCGGCGGGCAGAGCCGCCGGTAACTCGTCCGTTACAGTTTGACCCCACCCCCGGCGACCCGCCTGCGGCGGCTCGCCACCCCCTCCCCGCCAACAGGGAGGGGGAACTGTGATCTCCCCTTCCCTGCCGGCGGGGAAGGGGACGGGGGATGGGGTCAAAGCAGCTATTGAGGACACACCTCTAGTAAACGCCGTACTCCTTCGTGAACTCGAACATGGCCCTGACGTTCTCCGGTTTGGCCTCGTCGAGCATCACCGACGTGTCCATGATGTAGCCACCGTCGCGCCCCACCGTGTCGATGAGGTACTTGGCGTAGCTGCGGACTTCGTCCGGCGTGCCGGTCAGCAGCAGGTGGCTGGGCAGGTTGCCCGAGATGCAGGCATGCCCCTTCAGCTCCGCCGCGGCCTTCTCCATGTCCATCGTCGCGAAGTGGAACCAGACCTTGCCCTGCGGCACCTGCTTGAAGTACTTGAGGCGCGGGGTCTCGTCACCCTCGAAGTAGATGACGGGCGTGATGCCGTTGGCGACGAGCTCCTCGATGACCGCCAGGAACGGCGGCCAGTAGAAGCGCGCGTACTGCTCGTCGGACATGAAACCCGCCGAGCCCTTGTGCGGCCAGATCCAGCAGAAGGGCAGGTCGGCGCCCGCCGCGCCCAGCCCGTACTCGATGGAAATCTTCGTCGCCACGTCGATGGCCTTGAGCAGCTTCTCGGGCCGCCGGATGATGTCGGCCATCACGGCACGGGTGCCGCGCAGGGTATCGCCGATGATGTCGAACGGCGTCCAGTCGAGCCCCGCGTAGGCCTGCGGGAAGCCTTTGGCCTTGAGCTCCTCGCCGTACTGCCCCAGCGAGGCGAACCACTCGCCCAGCTCCTCGCCGGCCTGGATGGCCGTCATGAGCGCCTCGCGCATCTCCGGCGAGGTGAGCTGCGTGAGCAGGCCCGTCCAGCCGAACCACATCATGCGGCGCATGGGCGGGTAGTTGGTGAAGGCTTCAAACGCCTTGAAGGAGCGGGGCAGCCACTTGTAGGCCATAAAGTGCGACGGGTCGTACAGAAACTCGTCGTACTCGTCCGCCGTCATGTACTCGCCTTCCATGTACTGGTACATGACGTTGTCGGGCAGGCCGTGCCCGGCCCACTTGAACCACTTGATGCCCAGCGTCTCCATCGGCTTGGCGGGGTAGGCGAACAGCGGTCCAAAGTCGGCGTCCGGCTCGAAGTCGTCCACAAACTTGAAGCAGGCTTCGCGGGCCGCGGCGTAGTCGTTCATCGCATCTTTGAACGGCAGCCCGGCGTAGATGTAGGGGAACAGCTGGTAGGGGCCAACGATGGGCACGCGGTCGGGCTTGCGCAGGTTAACGGCGTCGAGGATGCGCTGTTTGCGCTCCTCGTAGAGCTGCTCGGCCTGTGTCGTCTCGGCTTGCTGGATGGCCATATCAGTGTACTCCTTCTGCGACCCACTGCTTGGCGAGCCGTACGGCTGCCGTCGCATCCTTACCATAGGCGTCCGCCCCGATGTAGGCCCGCACGGCCTCGTCCATCGGCGCGCCACCGATCATAATCTTCACCTGCTCGCGCAGCCCGGCTTCGTCAATCGCGGCGACGGTGTTCTTCATCTG
This sequence comes from uncultured Anaerolineae bacterium, assembly GCA_964506005.1. Taxonomy (GTDB): domain Bacteria; phylum Chloroflexota; class Anaerolineae; order Aggregatilineales; family UBA3940; genus UBA3940. The sequence continues at coordinate 4,461 of CAZDLX010000055.1, forward strand.
GTCGTAGGCCAGCGTGAGGAAGCCGCTCAGCGCGACGATCTCCGGCTGCAGCTCGCGGATCTTGTCCACGAACACCGCGGAAGCCACGTCCACGCCGAGGTCGTGCACCTCGAAGTTATTGGCGTCGAGCATGAAGGCCACGATGTCCTTGCCCACGTCGTGGATGTCGCCCGCCACCGTGCCGATGACGATCCTGCCCTCCGGCTCGGCGGCCTGGACTGTCTGCATATGCGGCTTCACGAGCTCGCCGATAGCGGACAGGATATCGCCGGCGATGACGAGCTCGGGCAGGAAGTACTCACCCGCCTCGTAGAGCCGGCCCACCTCGGCCATCGCCTCGCGGCAGGCATCGAGTACGACCTGCGGGCTCTCACCCGCGTCCAGCATTTGCCGGGCGAGGTCGTGCGCCTGCTCCTCCTCCATGTTGGCTATCGCGTCGATGAGCTCATTCTTCATGAGTCGCTCTCCTTCCTTGGAAGCTAGGGCTGGCTGACGTTCGGCGGCGGGCAGGGGGTGGCGCTGGTGTAAGGGGTAGGGATGTCCAGGGCAGGCACGGCATGCCACCGGGCCTGGTCGATCTTCGCGCACCGCCGTCCGTCCCATCGTAGCAGGGTTAGGCGCGGCGGTGTGAGTGAGGAATGTTTGGGGATTTCATGCGTTTGTCATGATTGGCTCGCGCATTTTGAGCAGGGACCTCACGCGGGAGGCACTGGCGGATACCGGATACCATTGCCCGGCAATGAATTGCCGGGCTAGTTAGAATCGTCCCCTGCGGGCACGGCCCGCCTGCGGTGGGTTGGAGCTGCGCTCCGGGAGTCCCCGGAAAGAGACTTGGCGGCAGCGAAGTGCCCTGTAGCCGGGCGATTCATCGCCCGGCGATGCCAGCCGTCACCCGCTGACACCCCGCAACCCCATTGACTCGATCTGCGTAAACATGATACAGTGAGCGGGTGTCATAACTACATGCAGAAAGTGAGGCGTATCAAATGGCAAAGATGAACACACAAGCCGCTGTTTCTGCCGGTACGCCTGCACGCTGCACCCGTTAACCCCACGGCTTAACGCCACTCCGGTCTAACCTCAATCCAGCAGCAGGGGCAGGCGTCCCGCGTCATACACCGCGCGCTGCGAGGTGCGCTGTGCACGCCTGCCTGCTGTCTTTGCGTGCCTTTCTGACGGCCATGCTGTCTGCAAACCCGTCATACCCGCACCCCAGCCGCGCTTCCGCGCCCGGTACGTTCTTCGCGTGCCCGGTGGATGTGAACAGCAAGCGTTTTAGCGGAAAGGGGCGAATTGTGAGCGTTGAATGGGCCCGGCCAGCCGCCGGGAATACGGGCAGAGATGGACTGAGACAGTTTTATTGTTTGAGCACAGGCACCGATGAGGAAAGAGGCAACCTTCAACGATGAACCATCGTGAATCTTACGATGAGTACGAGCACTACGAGGACCTGTTTGACCCGATGCAGCACGACCGGCAGGCACGCCGTCAGCGGAGGCCCCAGCCGAACCACCGCCCGAAAAAGGCCGAGCAGAAGGTCGTGCACGAGCTGGCCGACCAGCTCATCGAGCTGGAGGGCGGTTTCCAGACGACCTACCGGCCGTCGCGCTACGAGGCGACCTGGCTGCTGGCGGCGCTCCAGCCGTTCTACGAGCAGGCCATGATCACCGACGTGCTGGCGCTGATCGGCGGGGGCAAGGAGGCGGGCGTGTACCGCTGTGTAGCCCACCCGTCGACGGGGGAGACGCTGCTGGCCGCCAAGGTCTACCGGCCCAGGATGTTCCGGCAGCTTCGCAACGACAAGATGTACCGGGAAGGCCGGGCCATCCTGGACGCCGACGCGCACAGCGTCATGGACTCGATGCACCAGGACCGCATCGCGCGGGCCATCGGCAAGAAGTCGGAGTTCGGCGTGCAGGTGTCGCACACCTCGTGGCTGATGCACGAGTTCACCTCGCTGCAGCAGCTCCACGCGGCGGGCGCCGCCGTGCCGAAGCCGTTCCTTGCCGCCGACAACGCGATCCTGATGAGCTATCACGGCGACGAGCAGGTCGCCGCGCCAACGCTCAACGGCATCGAGCTGGACGAGGGCGAGGCGCGGCGGCTGTTCCGCGTGGTGGAGCACACCGTCGAGATCATGCTGCGGCATGGTCTGATCCACGGCGACCTCTCCGCGTACAACCTGCTGTACTGGGAAGGCGAGGTCACCGTGATCGACTTCCCGCAGATCGTGGACATCCGCAGTAACGCCAGCGCGGCGTTCATCCTGCACCGCGACCTGACCCGTATCTGCGAGTACTTTGCCGCGCAGGGTGTGGCGTGCAGCGCGGATGCGCTGTTCGAGCGGCTGTGGCGGCGCTACGGGCGGCGCGACCCGAAGGAGGTGCTGGCCGATCTCTCGCGCCTCAACCCGGAGGGTGAGTAGGCAGGGCACGTGAAAACTACCGGTAGGGGTCCAGCATGCTGGGCCCCTAACCTCCTTCGACGACGCTTCGCGTCACCACTGCCGTTTTCACAGAGCATATAGAAACAGTGAATCGTTTCCAGGGATTTGGCTGGCGGCGGGGTGAGTAGAGCGGCGAGAGGCTGCCCCGTTTCGCTGAAACACTCCAGCTTAAGGAAATAGCCCCAAAGTCCTACTGACCAGACTTGACTCACATTTGTGAAATTGCCTACAATGTGGGTGAATGACCCTTGGCCGGGCACCCGAACCACTCTCAACTTCGCAGCTTCACCTCGGACATCACCCGCTGACCTAACTTACTCGTCTATTCTTCCTACGTATCTGCACGTAAGACATATACGGTTGAGAAGATAGACAACGATCTTCTCACAAAATCACCGCATTTGCAGAAATGGGAGGTGACGAACTATCGAATTTCCAGTTAGGGAGGAGTAAGAGTGGAAGGCTACCCGCTTGGGGGAAGTTCCGCTTGCTTCAGATAAATATCGATTCAAAGGATAGAACTCTTATGACCAGGAAAGCTCTACGTCACTTGTTTATCACGGCACTTTTAATGGCTATTGTGCTTGTTTCAGCTATGCCTGCCTACGCGCAAGCAGGGGAGGATTCTTCACCGAAGCCCATCTCGGAAGTAGAAATAGTCGCTGCACCTACGATTGTGCTCACAGCATCACCTGGTGAGGCTCTGTCACAAGAGTATGTTATTGAATACAAATTATACTATGAAGACGGGAGCGTTGAGTATCAAACAGAAAACGTTACTTTCACCCTCTTTAACACTGCCACACCGAGTGAAGAGGCTATAAGTCTGACTAGTCCCGACTTCAGTGCCTTACAAGCTGCGCAAAATTGCTACGGCACTCTTAACACTGATTTTCGACGATACACCAATAAAATAGAGTACCGTTTCGACGGCGTTAGCGTGTGGCAAGATAAAACTTCATGGACAACATGGGAAGCCTTTTGGCCGTGGGAGCGGTATGGGTCTTACTTTGCCCTCCCGAATTATCCAACGGGTCCTAGCACGTTGCGATTGTCTGTCTCAACAAGTGTTAGCTTTCGAGATCAAGTACTTGGGGTGATTCGTACCCATGGTATTCTCTGGGAAGTTTTTCCAAACGGTGACTGTATTGCACATGGTAGCATTACCTGAATGACAAATTTGCTGAGGAATGCAGTTTGTCAGCATTAGAATCCAAAAGAGTGACAGGAGCAACGCTTCTGTCACTCTCCTAAAGATTAACAACGTTACAACCGCGGAGCTTCAAACAGTGTCCAAATGGTGGAATTCACAGCGGCAGAGAATCATTATCCTGCTGCTCGTCTGCCTGTTCCTCGGCATGGGTCTGGTGGCGGTAGAGGCTTTTGTTACGCTGCGCCCTAGCGAAGAGGCGGCAGTGGCAGCAGTCATCGACAGGACACTTGTAGGGTCCAGCGCCGTAAACGCGAGCTACCGCGTCATTCAAACCTACCCGCTAAGGCGGGCACAGGTCGTGGTGGGATACTACACACAGCACACGGCAGGACACGTTGTCCAGCAGTTCTATGTTGACTACGTCACACGGCATTTGCTAACCGGAACGGGCGTTTACTCTTCTGTTGGTGAATATATGCTCACGGGGGAGGGCATAGCGCCACTCAGCCTCGTCCACGCCCAGTGGGAGAACGCGACCATCGTCGGAGGCGTGGTCCAGTCACCGCACGTCAAGACTGTTGAAGCCACATGGGCAGATGCCGCCCGGAGCACCGCAGAGCTTATCGATGGAACGTTCCTACTCGTCCGGGAGGGTGGCGTGCCGCTTGCCTGGGTCGTTGGGTTGGATGACCGTGGCGGGAGGGTGCCCGATAGCCTCGTATACGCGGATAATCTCCCGCACTGGCTCGAATACGAGCGTACGCGGTGGATCACCACCCCTGAAGGCATTATCGTCCTGGGTGCTTACATGCTGGAACCCGACAGGACGTGTGTCGAGTTGCGCTTTCTGACAGTAGAGAATGCCAGAAAGCGGGTAACGGGCGAAGAGGCGTTTACCAAACAGGTAGGGTGCGGGGTCCTTGAGAGAAACCGGGTTGTCGGGTCGCCGGTGAGCACCATCATCGAGAACAACATCAGGACTTCGGCGGGAGTTGTCGAGGATGAGAGCGTAACCGAGGTAGAGATCCGCTGGTCAGACGGTTTTGTCGAGCGTGTACCTGTCATCGACGGATTCTACTTCGTTCAGCGGCAGGGAACGCAAGCTGCTATCTACGCCGTGATTCCACACTTTGCAGGCACATCCACTGAATAACCTGCCAGCCCCACAGACGACGCACCGCGACTCACCAGGCTAACCGCGATGCCGGACGTCGATCTCTACACCCGCTCGTACATCGCGAAGAGCTGCCCGGCCCCCTCGGGCGCATGGGCGTCGTAGTGCAGGCTGCCCAGCCGGAAACTCGCCGGGGGATCGAGGGGCGGCCCCTCAAACAGCGTCGCGAGCCGCTCGCCGCCCAGCACCCGGCTGACGAACGTCAGATACAGCCGGTCGAGCACCCCGCCATGCAGCAGCAGGGACATGACCTTCGGCCCGGCGGTCGAGTAGATCGTCCTGTAGCCCAGCCCCGAGAGGCCCTCGACCAGTCTGGCACCACCGACCCGGCCCTCACCGGCGACCACGACCTTGCCGAGCTGCTCAAACTCGCGGGTGCGGCTGCCTGCGGCATCGCCCGTCGTTACGAAGACCACAGAACGCTCACCGTCGAGCAGCGTGGCAGGGATGGGGAAATCGAGCTGGCGGCTGATCACGGCCAGGTCCGGCATCGGGTTGAGCCCGCGCGCGGCGCGCCACTCGGCGAGGTCTGCCAGGTCGGGGTCGTCGTAGATGCGCAGAATCTCCTGGGCGCGGCCTCCGGCGTAGTCTCGCAGGTAGCGCCCGCTGGTAATCAGGATGTCTGCCTGCACGGCCAGCTCCTGAAACAGCCGCCAGTCGCGCGGGTTGGCCGTTTGCGAGGGGACCATGAGTCCCGAGCCGTCAGGGCGCTCGACGGCGATGCGCCCGTCCAGGCTGGTCACGAAATTCGTGTACACGAATGCGCGGTCGCCCGGTGCGGTCCGCTCGCGGATGTCGTGCGCCAGATACATGCCCCGCAGCGCAGTCTCTTGACCGGGGTTCGGGTATAGGGACATAATAGAAGGACTCACGGTAACATCCCCACCTTTCTAGTGCACATCGCCTGCCGGGGGTGCGGTATAGTCTCCATCTGCACGAAGCCCCGATAGACAGCCGGGCCGCGACGGTCTCGTCGTGCAAAGCCAGCGCGTTCCGTTCGGGGGCCCGCATAGACTGATTCAAGTATAGTGTCAAACCATGCAAGTTGAGCGGCAGGCCCGCCCTTGACAGAAAAACCGCTACCCGTTAACTCCGCACAGCCTGACCTGACAAGAATCGGCGCAGTTCTGGCTGGCATCACGATCCTGGTTGGCCTCTACCTGACTCACCTCCACGGCTACCTGCTCTTTCACTCACTCAGCGAGATATTCTCGATCGTCGTAGCCTGCGGCGTTTTTATGCTGGCCTGGAACTCGCGCCGCTATCTCGACAACGCTTACCTGCTGTTCATCGGCATCGGCTACCTGTTCGTGGCCGCCATCGACACGCTGCATACTCTCAGCTACGATGGCATGGGGGTATTCCCCGGCGAGGGGCCCGATCTGCCGACCCAGTTGTGGCTTGCCGCCCGCTACCTCCAGAGTGTCACGCTGCTTGCCGCGCCGCTCTTCCTGCGTGCCCGCCCGCGCTCCGCGCTCATATGGCTGGCCTACTTCGCCATCACCGGCCTACTGGTCGGCTCCATTCTTGTCTGGGATATCTTCCCGGTGGCCTACGTCGAGGGGCAGGGCCTGACGCCGTTCAAGATCGTCAGCGAGTATGTGATCTCGGCGATCCTCGTCGCGGCGACACTGCTCTTGTGGCGCAACAGGCGGGCGTTCGACAACGAGGTCGTGGCCCTGCTGGCCGCATCCTTCGTCACGACGGCGCTCTCCGAGCTGGCCTTCACACTGTACGTCGGCGTATACGACTTGTTTAACCTTGTCGGCCACCTGCTGAAGATCGTGGCCGTGTACTTTCTTTACCTGGCCATCGTTAAGACAGGCCTTGTCAGGCCGTACAGTCTGCTGTTCCGCAACTTGAAGAGAGCGGAAGGGCGCTACCGCGCGCTGTTCGACGAGGCCCCCGTGATGTACGTGACGCTGGCACGAAGCCCAGGTGGCCTGGTCATCACGGGCTGCAACGATCTCTTCCTCAGCACGCTTGGCTATGAGAAGAGCCAGGTGATAGGCCGGCATATCGACGACTTCTGCATGGGAACCTGCCAGGGTAAGCTTGCGACGAGCGAGCAGCCCGAGCAGGAACGCCAGCTCATCACGAGCACCGGCCAGATCGTGGATGTCCTGCTGCGCCTCAGTGAGGAACCGAGCCACAACGGTGGGGAGGCAGAATTCCGGGCGGCATTCACTAACATCACACAGCGGCAGCGTGCGAGGCAGGCCGAAAGAGAAGAGCGCGCCATGGCCGAAGCCCTGGCAGACATCGCCGCCACGCTCAATAGTACGCTGGAGCTTGACAGCGTCCTCGACCGCATCCTGGATCACGTCGAGCAGATCGTCCCGCACGATGCCACGAACATTATGCTGTTGGAAGACGGCACCGCCCGGGTCGTGCGGCATCATGGGTATGATGTCTCGGCCTGGCCGCTGCTCGAGAACTTCCGCCTGAACCTCGCGGAGACGCCCATCCTGGCTCGCGTGGCTGAAACGCGGATGCCCGTGCTGGTCCCCGACGTTCGGGAGGAGCCGGGCTGGGTAAAGGCGGAGCATGGCGAGTGGATTCGCTGCTACGCCGCCGCCCCCATCTGCCAGGAGGATAAGGTGCTGGGCTTCGTCAGCGTGGACAGCCGCACACCACACGCCTTCTCCACGCGGGATGCAGCCCGGCTGATGGCGTTTGCCAGCAGCGCGGCGACGGCGCTCCGCAACGCGCAGCTGTACCAGCAAGCGGAGGAGGCGCGCCGGCTCGCCGAGCGGGCGGACCGGCTGAAGCTGCACTTCCTGGCGATGGTCTCCCACGAGCTTCGTACGCCGCTGACCTCCATCCAGGGGTTCGCCAGCACGCTGCTAGCGCCCGACGTTACCTGGTCGCCGGAAGATCAGACCGACTTCATCCAGACGATCTACGAGGAGGCTGACAAGCTCGGCGAGTTGATTAGCCAGCTTCTCGACCTCTCACGCATCGAGTCCGGCAAGCTCTCGATTGCCCCGCAGCCACAGCGGCTCGACGACATCATCGGGGAGGCCAGCGCGCAGCTTCAGATGTTGGCCAACGAGCACCAACTCCGTGTCAATCTGGCCCCGGATCTACCGCCGGTGATGGCAGACCGCCGCCGGGTGACGCAGGTGCTCGCGAACCTCGTGCATAACGCAGGCAAGTACGCCCCCAACGGCACTGACATCGGCATCGACGCGTGGCTGCAGGGGGATCGTGTCGCGGTGAGTGTCAGCGACGAAGGACCGGGCATCCCAGTCGAACAGCACGACAGGATCTTTGAGCCTTTCGCCCGATTGCACGAAGATGATGGCACAACGCCGGGCTCAGGGCTTGGCCTGCCCATCTGCAAAGGCATCGTCGAGGCCCACGGCGGCGCTATCTGGGTGACAGGCGACAGCCGTGCCGGCACGACGGTGACGTTCACGCTGCCGCGGGCTTAGCCACTGCCGTGCCGGTCAAGCATACCGCCGCTTGACAATCTGCGCAGCGGCGCGGCAAAATTGCACAAACCTATTCCACCAGCCGGTTGGAGCGACATCTCACATGACAGAACTCAATGCAATTTTTGACGCCATCCTGGATGGCGACGCCGCCGCAGTTGAAACACTCACCCAGCAGGCCCTCGACGCCGGGCAATCCGCCGAAAGCATCCTCCGCGAGGCGCTCATCCCCGCGATGAACGAGGTTGGCGAACTGTACGAGGAAGGCGAGTACTTCGTGCCCGAAATGCTCGTCGCTGCACGCGCGATGAAGGCCGGGCTGGCCGTCATCAAGCCGCTGCTCGTCGAGGGAGACGCCGAGTCGATGGGCAAGGTCGCCATAGGTACCGTCAAGGGCGACATGCACGACGTCGGCAAGAATCTCGTCTCGATGATGCTTGAGGGCGCCGGTTTCGAGATTATCGACCTGGGCATTGACGTCGGCTCACAGGCCTTCGTTGACGCGGTGCACGAGCATGGCGCGGATATCGTGGCGATGTCGGCGCTGCTCACGACGACGATGACCAATATGCGCGCCACGGTCGAAGCCCTCGAAGCCGCAGGCCTGCGCGAGCAGGTCAAGGTCATTATCGGCGGCGCACCCGTCTCGGATGAGTATGCCCGGCAGATCGGCGCAGACGGATACGCCGCCGATGCAGGGCAGGCCGTCAAACTGGCCAAGAGCCTCGTCGCCGTCTAGCTGAACGGGGCTCCAGGCGGCCCCTGAGCAGTTGCGACTCCCGAGCCCGCTCGAACGCGCGAGCGGGCTCTGCTCGTCTGCGCGGCGGGCAGGTGTAAGCCCGGCGAGATTGTATTACAGTCAGGAAAAATGAGAACGCAGCGCCGGTCAACCCGGCTTCATTCGTACATGGATTGGATTTAGAGGTCGATATGAGGACGATTATTGTTCGCTACGCGGAGATCGCGCTCAAGGGGCAGAACCGGCGCGACTTCGAGCGCCGCCTGGCCGGGAACATCCGGCGGCGGCTTGGGCTGGAGCGCAGCCAGATCACGCTCCAGCGCGACCAGATCGTGATCGAGGTTCCCGCGGAGGGAATTGACGAGGCAAAGGCCCGGCTTGCGACGGTGTTCGGCGTGGCGTGGTTTGCCGAGGTCGCCCGCACCGAGAATAAGCTCGACGCCATCAAGCAAACGGCGTTCGAGGTCGCCGGGGAGCTGCTCGGGCCGCAAACCAGCTTCGGCGTGCAGACCCGGCGCTCTGACAAGCGGGCGCCGTTCACGAGCCGCCAGGTGAATGAGAGCGTCGGCGCGCACCTGCAGGCGGAAACCGGCGCGCCGGTGGATCTCTCCAACCCCGACGTGTGGGTGCGCATCGCCGTCAAGCGCGCGGGCGCGTACATCTTTGCGAAGCGGCACCAGGGGCCGGGCGGGCTGCCGGTTGGCACGAACGGGCGGGTGCTGTCACTGCTCTCGGGCGGGTTCGACTCTATCGCCTCGTCCTACCTGCTCGCCAAGCGGGGCGCGCGGGTGGACTACTTGCACTTCCACGTCTTCCCCGGCAAGGAGGGCGTGCTCAACACGAAGATGCCCGACCTGTGGAGCCACCTGAGCCGCTACACGCTCTCGCAGCGGGTGTACCTGGCAGATTATACGCCGTTCCAGATGGCGGCCCTCGACCTGCCTATGGCGCTCCAGCGGCACGAGCTCGTCACGTTCCGGCGGCTGATGGTGCGCGTCGGCGAGCGGCTGGCCGAGCAGTACGGCTACGACGGGCTGGTGCTGGGCGACAGCCTGGGTCAGGTCGCCTCGCAGACGATGGAGAACATCAGCGCGGTGGACCGTGCCGTGGAGATCCCGGTGTTCAGGCCGCTGATCGGCATGGACAAGGTTGAGATCGTGAACCTGGTGAGCAGCATCGGGCTGGAGGAAGTCGCCGCCGCGAACTACAAGGACTGCTGCTCGATCATCGCACGGCATCCCAGCACGCGTGCCAACCTGGAGAAGATCCGGGACGTCGAGCAGTGGATCGACGCCGGGCGCGTCGTGGAGGCCATCGCGAGCAGCGTGGAGGGCGTGCCCGCCTACGAGGGCCGCAGCGAGGACGCCCGCGAGCGCGCCTCCCGCCGCTTTATCGTGGATATGCCGTAGGTTGCCCTCACCCCCGACTCCTCTCCCAGTGGGAGAGGGGAGAATCCAAGAGATGTATTCCCCTCCCTGCTGGCGGGGAGGGGATAACGAACCGCCGTGGCGGTTCGTCAGGGGTGGGGTCAGATCAACTCAAGATAAAACACCCCGGCGCTGTGCCGGGGTGTTCTAGTATCAGCGATTCAGCCCTCACTACCTCGTCGTGGCGATGTGCCGGCACATCTCGTGCATCAGCTCCTGCATCTGCGGGTAGGTGTTGATGTACTTGTCGATGAAGAACTGGTACTGCTCGTTGACCTCGGCATTCGGCTCGATGGTATCGGTGACGCGCACCATGGCCTTCGTCGCGTCGTGGATGGTCGGGAAGACCTCCGCACCGAGCGCCGCGCAGATCGCCGCGCCGAGCATCGCCGCCGCCGGGCCCGCCTCCGTCACGGTGATCGGCACGTTGCTCACGTCGGCGTGGATCTGCATCCACATCTTGCTCTTCGTGGGGCCGCCCGCCGCCACCAGCTCCTTGACCTCGTAGCCGTGCTGCGCCATCGTGCGCAGGATGTGCTCGCTGCCGTAGGCGATACCCTCGATGATGGCACGGTATACGTGCGCCGGGGTGTGCGAGAGCGTGAAGCCCCACATCATGCCGCGCGCCTCGGGATCGACGTACGGCGTGCGGTTGCCCTGCCAGTAGTCGAGCACGATCAGACCGTCGGAGCCGGGGGGCAACTGCTCCGCCTCCGCGGTGAGCAGGTCATACGCGTTCACGCCCCTCTCCTCCGCCGCGCGGATGTACTGCGTGGCGAAGTTGTCGCGGAACCAGCGCACGATGGAGCCGGTCGAGATCTGGCCGCCCTCGACGGTGTACTGGCCGGGTACCAGCGCATGCGGGTACGTGCCGAAGATCCCCTTGCCGTGAAAGTCGTAGGCCGCCTGGCCCAGCAGCAGGTGCGAGGAGCCGACGATGAAGGCCATCTTGCCGGGGTCCACCACGTCCAGCCCGAACATCGCGATGAAGGCGTCCGCGCCGCCCTGCGCCACCGGGATGCCCGCCTTCAGCCCGAACGCCTCGGCGACGTCCGCGCGCAGCGTGCCGACGACGTCGCCCAGGTTGAGGATGCGCTGCGGGAACTTCTCCAGCGCGTCACCGAGGCCGATACCCTCGTAGAAGTCGCGCGGGAAGCCGCCCTCGTCCTGGTTGTAGTACCAGCGCACGGTGACGTTGTTGATGCTGCCGGCCCACTCGCCCGTCAGCCGGTGGAAGAACCAGTCGTTGAACTCGCCGAGATGCGCGGTCCGTTCCCAGACTTCCGGCTCGTTCTCCTTGACCCACAGCGCCTTGCAGGGCATCCACTCGGCGGAGACGTTGCCGAAGCCGTTGTACTTGAGCGCGTCGTAGCCGCTGGCCGCGATGCGGCGCGCCTGGTCGGCGGCACGCACGTCCATCCAGATCAGCGCGGGGCGCAGGGGGTTGAAGCTCTCGTCGAGGAAGACGACCGAGCAGCAGGTGAAGTCGCCGCTGATGCCGACGATGGACTCGGGGTCCACGCCGGAGGCATCAATCGTGCTGCGAATGGCCCTGACGATGGAGTCCCACCACTCTTCGGGGCGCTGCTCTGCCCAGCCGGGGCGCGGGTGGCGCAGCGGGTAGGGGGCCGCCTCGGAGGCGATGAGCTTGCCATCTGCCGTGAAAATCGCCGCGCGGGCACTCTCGGTGCCACAGTCAATGCTAATCAGGTGAGTCGTCATGGGGTTGCCTCACAGGTTCATGGGGTGGATACACTCATAGCGGGTTCGTTCCAGAATTCCCTAACATCATACCACATGAGTGAGCACTAGAGGCGAGGCACGTTTGTGCAGGATGGCACTGCCACGACAGGCCGCCCGCAGTGCCGTGTGTTGCCCGTACCCGGAGGGCCGTGCATAATGGGAGAGCACTCTGCCCAGCAACCGAGTCACCGGGCCACCGTCCCATGAAGATACTGATCTGCCACAACTTCTATCGCGATCCCGGCGGGGAAGATCAGGTGGTGCCGGCGACCATCGAACTGCTGCGGGCGCGCGGGCACCACGTGATCGAGCTGCTGGCCGATAACAGCGAGATCGGGGATGGCGTGCTCGCGCAGGCTGCGGTTGGCGCGTGTCTGCTCGTCTCGCCTGCGATGATCCGCCGCACGGTGGAGCTTGTCGAGGCCGAGCAGCCCGACGTGGCCCACGTTCACAACGTGTTCTCGCAGCTCACTCCTTCGCTCTACACCGGCCTTGCCCGCGCGGGCGTTCCCGTCGTGCAGTCGGTCCACAACTATCGCTTTGTGTGCCCGAACGGGCTGTTCTACACACACGGTGAAGTTTGCATGCGCTGTACAGGCGGCAACTTCGCGCACGCTGTGAGGCTGCGCTGTCTGCACGGCAGCCTCAGCCAGAGCGTGGCATACGCCGCCAGCCTCCAGCTTCACTGGGCTATCGGGACATTCCCTCACAGGCTGGGCATTCTGGCAGCCGTCTCGCCCTTCGTCGCACAGCAGCTTGCGCGGCGTGTTAGCGGCCAAATACCGATCCGGGTGCTGCCCAACTTCATCGACACCGCGCCGTTCCAGCCGCGTGAAGGCCCGCCCGGCGATTACGCCCTCTACATGGGCCGGCTCTCGCCGGAGAAGGGCGTCTGGCGGCTGCTGGAGGCAGCAGAGCGAGCGCCCGGCCTTCCTATCCGAGTCATGGGCGGCGGGCCGGACGAAGCGGCGCTGCGCGAGCACATCGCCGCGCATCGGCTGGGGAACGTCGAGCTGCTCGGGCACGTCGAGGGTGATACGCGGTTCGACGTCGTGCGGAACGCTCGCTGCCTCGTCGTCCCATCCCAGTGGCATGAACCGTTTGGGGTCGTCGTGCTGGAAGCCTACGCGCACGGAGTCCCGGTCATCGCCAGTCGCATGGGCGGCCTGCAGACCCTCGTCGTGGAGGGAGAAAGCGGCCTGCTGTTCGAGGCAGCCGACGCCGGCGAGCTGGCGTCGCATCTGCGCTGGATGGCGGAGAACCCGGAGCAGGCTGCGGCGCTGGGCTCGGCGGGGCGGCGGCTCGTGGGCGAGCTGTACAGCCCCGACGTGCACTACGAGCAGCTAATCGCTCTCTACGAAGAAGCGTGCGAGCGGGGAGCGGGCCGGTGACGCATAAGCCGCTGCCTCTGATCTCGGTCGTCACGCCCTCATTCAACTCGATGCCCTACGTCGAGGAGGCAATCGAGAGCGTGCTGGCCCAGAACTACCCCGCGATAGAGCACATCGTGATCGACGGCGGCTCGACGGACGGCACGCTGGACGTGCTGCGCCGCTACCCGCATCTCAGGTGGGTCTCTGAGCCAGACGAGGGCCAGTCCGACGCGCTGAATAAGGGGTTCCGCATGGCCGCGGGCGACCTCGCCGGCTGGCTCAACGCCGACGACGTCTACCTGCCGGGCTGCTTCGAGCAGGTGGCCGCCTACCACGCCGCGCACCCTGACGTCGATGTGATTTATGGAGACTACCGCTGGATCGACGAGCTGGGCCGCGTCCAGCAGGTGCGCCGGGAGCTTGACTTCGACCTGTTCCTGCTGAAGTACCTGCACGTGCTGACCATCCCGACGACGACCTCGTTCTTCCGCCGCCGGGTGTTCGAGGGGGGCAACTTCCTCGACACGGCCTATCACTACGCCATGGACTACGAGTTTTACCTGCGGCTGGCGCTAACGGGCTACCGCTTCGGGCACCTGCCCGCCCTGCTCGCCGATTTCCGCTGGCACGCCGGGAGCAAGTCGACCCGCGAGGCGGGCATCCAGCGGGCGGAGCACCTGCGCGCGCTGCTCGCGCACGACCCGCTGCTGTCGTCCATCCGGTCGCGCCGGGCCGCCCTCGCCCTCCGCACGGCGCTGATGCTGCTGGCCCGCGCAAAGCGCACGCTGCTCAAGGCGGCCAGGGGCTACTACTTCACGCAGTGGGC
>CAZDLX010000056.1:0-18304 GCA_964506005.1 uncultured Anaerolineae bacterium
TACGTAGCAGCCTAATCAAACCCCTCGAAGTTGTCGTCGCCGTAGAGCGACTTGCTGCTTGACTTGGCGGCGCGGCGGAGCTTCTTGCCCTCCAGCGGCGCGCCCATCGCCGTGTAGAACGCCTCGTCGTAGGGCCGCGTCTTGACGACGACCGGCATCGGCACGGCATGGCCGAGCACGATGGCCTGCTGGCGGGTGTCGAGGCGGGCGAGGACTTCACGCAGACCGCCCGCGCCGCTGACGCCCATCAGCACGGCGTTGATGTCACGCTCGTTGTCGAGCAGGGCGGTGACGCGCGTGCCGATCTGCGACATGACCTCCTCGTCGATGGCGCTGGGGCGCTGGTCGACGACCAGCAGCGTGACCTTGTACTTGCGCAGCTCGCGGGCAATGGTGCCGAAGATCGTCTGCCGGGCGATCATCGGGTCGAGGAACTTGTGCGCCTCCTCGATGGTGATCACAAGCTGCGGCGGCTGCTGCGCTTCGTCGCCGAGGGAGGCCTCGATCTGGTTGACGTACTGCGCGCGGATGCGGCGCGTCAGGTAGTTGGCGACCAGAATGTACGCCTCCAGCGCATTGCCATAGCGCCCGAACTCCAGTACCACGCTCACCTGGCGCTGGATGGAGTCGAGGATGGCCTTGACCGAGTCGCCGCCCGTGGGGTGCTCCGTCAGGAAGCCAAAGCGGCGGAAGCGCTCCAGGCGGCGGGTGAGAGCGGCGAGCGCCGCGCCGTTGACCGTCGAGTTGTTGAGCAGGTCTTCGATGTCCTCACCGCTGGCGTTGAGCAGCCAGTGGATCCAGTTGCGGCCCTCGCGGCGGCGCAGCGTGTAGGCGGCGTCGAGCATCGTATCGGAGAGGTCCATCGTCTGGCGCAGCGCGGAGAGGTCCTCCGGCTCGATGTCGGAGTAGGCCAGCGTCACGACGTGGTCGGGGCGGACGCCGCGCCGCCGGGACGACTCGTCGTCGAGGGTGAAGATCGAGACCTTGTCGGGGAAGAGCTGCTTGAGGCCCTTGTCGCGGCGGCCCTGCTCGTTGAAGACCTCCCAGCCGTAGTCGTTGTGCATGTCGAAGACGAGGTTCACGGCGGTGCCGCGCGCGATAGTGCCGGCGAGCAGGATGCGGGTCAGGTAGCTCTTGCCGGTGCCGCTCTTGCCGAACACGCCCACCGAGCGCTCGGTGAGGCGGCGGAGGTCCACGTTGACCTGCGTTTCCTCGAGCTCCAGCGGCGCGCCGATATTGAAATGATGCTGGTCCTCGTCGCCAAACACGTCGTTGATGTCCTGGTCGGTCGCCGTCCACACTTCCTGGAAGTGCGGCGGGATCGTGCGGACGGGCTGTACGGAGCCGTCTTCCATAATGATGAGCATCGGGGCGATGTGAGCCGTGCCGAAGGCTGTGGTGCCGGTGTAGACGTCGCGCAGGTAGTCGTTGTGCTGCACGTCCGGCGGGGAGAGTGTGATCTGGTTATTGGTGTTCGCCAGCATGATGTCGGTAACCATGCAGAAAAAGCGGCGGTTGCGCCCGTGGACGACGACGTAGCGCCCGACGGCAAGCTCTTCGATGTCTGTGTTGGGATCGAGCTTGACGTCCAGCCCCCGGCTGAGGGACCCGCCGGTGACGACGCCCAGGCGCGGACTGCGGACGCCGAAATACTCGTCCAGCTCGTTTCTGGTAGCTCTCTTGACCATGTGCAGCTCCCTTTACGAACTCTGCGGTGAGGGTGAGATCAGGTTGAGCAGGTAGTCCAGCCGGCTGAGATCGCCGCCCAGCAGGCGCGCGGCGTGGCGGCCCGCCCGGATGAGGAAGTCGTACTGGTCGTCCAGCGGGCGGACGCCGGCGGCGATCAGCAGGTTGGCGGCCAGAAGCTGCTCGCCGGGTACCTGCGCGGCATTGAGCACCATGCGGAAGTACTCGAAGCTCCGCGTGACTTCCTCGACTTCCTCGGCGGTGGCGAGGAAGATCGGGTCGAGGCTGAGCGGCGGGCGCGGCGGCAGGGTGTGGCGGATCACGCCGTTCGCATCCCGGTAGCCGATGGCCAGCACGCTCATCTCAAGCGGTACGATGCGGTGGTGGCGCTGGTCGCTGATCGTCTCCTCGCTGACGGCGTCGGCCAGCACAAGCTGGCGCACCAGCGGGTCGTCGTCAATGTGGATGTCGTAGAGCAGGCCGTAGACGATCTCGCGGTTGGCGCGGCGCGGCTGGGCGCGCACCAGCGTGCCGAAGGCGGGCTCGCCGATCTGCTGGACGCGCGCACCGGCGGAAAAACCGGCTGTGCTGGCCCGCAGCACATGCCCGATAGGCTCTTCCCAGGCTTGCGACATAATCTCTCCCTCTACTTGCTGTGATGCGGGGTAGTGGTAACGCTCAGCGCACGTCGAAGCGCGTGCGCCGCTGGCCTACGGCGGCCTTGCCAAGCTGCTTCTCGCTCTGCTCGGAGTCCATTCCATAGCGCGCCAGCGTAACTTCGATGAGCAGGTTGAGCTGGTGTGTTTCTTCGTACTTGATCAGGGCAAGCTCGTGGGCGCGCGTCAGCACGTACGGGTAGCGCGACGCGACCTGCTGGCACTGGTGGTAGATGAGCGCCTGGATCTCGGCGACGAGCGCCTTCTGCTCGGCAACCCACATCGGGACTTCGACGCGGGCGAGCTTGGGAGCCTGCCGGGGCGCGGCGACGTTGAGGTAGAAGAAGGTGATCTCGTGCGTGTCGCCCGCGAGCGATTTGAACTCCTTGTTGAGCGGTGACATCTGGATGAACAGCGCCGAGCGCTCGCCGGGCTTGAGCAGGAAGCGGAACAGCGCGCGGTCGAGCAGCCCTTCAAGGCGGCCGTCCTTCTCCAGCGTCTTGCGCGACACTTCTTCCTCGGGCAGGTTGAGCAGGTGCAGCAGCCCGACGACGTACCGGCTGCGCGGGCGGTCGGTGTAGCCCGCCAGCCCGGCGTTGATATCCTGTAGCCGCGTCATGGCGCTCAGGTAGATGTTGCGAAGCTGCTCGCGCTCGGGGACTTCGTGCCCCATGCCAATGAGCAGAAGCGGGTTGTCGAGCAGGGCGAGCAGGGGGCGCGCCTCGCCGCGCCGGTACCAGGCGTGCTCACTGAGCGCCGACATCTCGGCGACGGTCCGGCGGGCGGCGACAGTCGCCGACGTGATCGGCCCGCGGTCGGAGATGTACAGGTGTTCGTCCTCGTAGAACAGCGATGGCTCGCAGATAACCTCCGGCGGATCGCCGGTGCCGTGGTGGACGACAATGGTGCCGGTGTTCAGCAGGTAATAGAAGGCGGCGCCGTGCGGGTTGGGGGCAATCTGGGAGCCGTCGGTGGCGATGATCGTGGCGGAAGGCAGCGGCGGGGCAGGGGGATGGACGGTCATGATGCCCTCGTCGAGCGGGCGGGCGCCACGGTAGCCGGCGTCCTTGCGGATCGCGTCCATCACCCGCTCCTGGATATGCGGCAGCAATGCCTCGTCGGCATAGGCCTCCAGGATCTGCCAGGCCAGCTCGAGCTTATCAGCCTCCTCCTGGTCACGGGCGGCCAGGTAGTCACCCATCTGGTCGATCTGCCTCGTCAGCTTGTGAAATTCGAGGGTCACCCGGCATCTCCTTGGCGCGTGGATGAGTGATCGATGGCATTAGGATAGCACTTGCGTTCTAAGAGGGCAAGTATCATGGAGTGCGGACAATAAAAAAGGCCGGGGCATCGCCCCGGCCCGATCTGTATGGAGTAGCGGTTATCGTTTCACGTCGTGCCAGGTGGTGTGGACTTCCGCCTGCCCGGCCTTGAGGGCGCGGAGCAGCGCATCCTGGTCCACCGGTATCGAGAAGACGCGCACCCCGGTGGCGTTGTAGATGGCGTTGACGATGGCCGGCGTAGTGTTGATCTGCGGGAGCTCGCCGACGCCCTTAGCCCCGTAGGGGCCCTCGGTGGTGACATGCTCCACGATGACCGACTCGATCTCGGGCGTATACTTGATGCTGGGCATCTTGTAGCGCGCCAGCAGTGTTGACCAGGGCACACCCTCCTCGATGATGTACTCTTCGGTGAGGGCGTTGCCCATCGCCATGACGATAGCGCCCTGCACCTGGCCCTGGACGGAGCGCGGGTTGATGGCGCGGCCAACGTCCGTACCGGCGATGACCTTGAGCACGTGCACCTCGCCGGTTTCGAGGTCAACCTCGACGAGTGCGGCCTGTGTCGCATACGAGAAGGCGAAGTGCATGTCGCCGCCCGTGCCGAGCGGCTGCGTCTCGGGCGCCCAGTACTCGTGCAGCGCCCTGGGCTGGAGCCCCTGCTCCTTCATCCAGCCGACGACCTCGCCGAGCGGGGTTGACGTGCCGTTGTAACGGACAAGCCCCTCCTCGAAGCGGATTTCCTGCGGGTCGACGTTGTGAACTTCAGCCGCGACGGAGCGCAGTGCTTCGCGCAGCGCGCCCGCGGCGAGCCGCGCGGCGTTGCCCGTCACGTACGTCTGGCGGGAGGCCGTCGTCGGGCCGGCGTCAGGCGTCAGGTCGGTATCGGAGAGCAGCACGCTGACTTTCTCGTAAGGCAGGCCGAGCTCCTCCGCCGCGCACTGCGCGACGACCATGCCGAGCCCCTGGCCCATGTCTGCCGCGGACGTACGCACCTGCACGGTGCCGTCCTCGAAAGCCTCGACTTCCGCCGCCGACTTGTCCGGTGCGCCGCCGCCAAGCCCGGTATTCTTGTAGGCGGCGGCGATGCCCCAGCCGTAGGCCTTGCTGCCTTCGCGCCAGGCCCAGCGGAAGGACTCGTCGCCCGCAGACGCGTACATGCCGTCGCGGACCTTCTCAAGCGTCTCGACCAGCCCGACGCTGTCCTTGAGGACCTGCCCGGTTGCGGTCGTCAGGCCGACGCGCTGGGCATTCTTGAGCCGCAGCTCGACCGGGTCCATGCCGAGCTCCTCGGCGATGAGGTCCATGTTGCTCTCGACGGCGAAGGCGGACTGCGTCACACCGAAGCCGCGGAACGCACCCGAGGGCGGGTTGTTGGTATACATCACGTAGCAGTCGATCTTGGCGTTTTCGACCACGTACGGCCCGGTCGCGTGGGTTGTCGCGCGGGTCATGACCTTATCGCTCAGCGAGGCGTACGCGCCGCCGTCGCCGTACAGCTCAGCCTCGACCGCGACGAGCGTGCCGTCACGCATCGCGCCCGTCTTGATGCGGATCTGCGTGGCGTGGCGCTTGGGGTGGAAGAGCAGCGACTCCTGCCGCGTGTACAGCATCTTCACAGGGCGGCCCGTGGCCTGCGCCAGCAGCGCGACGTGCGCCTGCCCCGCGAGGTCTTCCTTGCCCCCGAAGCCGCCCCCGATGAGCGTGCCGCGCACGCGCACCTGCTCGGCGGGCACGCCGAGGATCTTGGCGACCTGGTTGCGGTCCTGGTACGGAATCTGCGAGCCGACGTACACGGTCACCTTCTGGTGCTCGTCGTCGTAACCCGCCGGGACGCCGATGGCGCACTCGGGCTCCAGGAAGGCGTGCTCGATAGTCGGCGTGTGGTAGGTACGCTCGACGATGACATCGGCTTTGGCGAAGCCATCTTCGACGTTGCCGTGGCGCACCTTAATGTGCTTGAGCAGGTTGCCGTCCTTCCACTCCTCGTGGACGACGGGCGCCTCGGGCGTGCGCGCGTAGACCGGGTCGGGCACGACGCCCAGCGGCTCGTAATCGACCTCGATGAGCTCAAGCGCCTGCGCCGCAATCTCCGGCGTGTCCGCCGCGACGATGGCGACGGGGTCGCCCATGTAACGGACTTTATCGGCGGCGAGGCAGGGCCAGTCTTCGTAGACGAGCCCGTGAATGTTCGTGCCGGGGATGTCTTCGTGGGTCAGCACGGCGCGAACGCCCGGCAGGGCCTTCGCCTGGCTTGTGTCGATGGACAGGATGCGCGCATGCGGGTAGCCGGCACGCAGGGTGCGGCCATACAGCATGCCGGGGAAGACGTAGTCGTCGGTGTAGCGCGCCTTGCCGGTGACCTTATCGTACTCGCCGGGGCGCGGCACGTTCTGGCCGATGACATTCAGCGGCTCTACCGTTTCGGGCGCCTGATAGGGGACAAACCCCTCGCCGCGCAGCTCGCTGGCGGCGGCCTGGATGGCGCTGAACACGCTGGTGTAGCCCGTGCAGCGGCAGAACGTATCTTTCAGCGCGATCTTGATGTCTTCCTCGGTGGGGTTGGGCTTCTCGTCCAGCAGGGCCTTGGAGTTCATGATCAGGCCCGGCGTGCAGAAACCGCACTGTACCGCGCCCTGCTCGACAAACGCCTTCTGCAGCGGGTGCAGCTCGCCGTTCTTCGCCAGCCCCTCGATGGTGGTGATCGCGGCCCCTTGAGCCTTGAAGACCGGGTAGATGCACGAGTCGACCGGCACGCCGTCGACGATGACGGTGCAGATGCCGCACTCGGCTTCCTCGCAGCCGATCTTGGTGCCTGTCAGCCCCAGGTCGAGGCGGAGGAATTCGGCCAGGGTACGGGACTCCGGTATTTCACGCTCAACCGGCTCGCCATTCACGACGAGAGAGATCTTGCGGGTAGCTTCCTTTTTGTCGGTCATGTGCCCCTCACTCACTACAGCCCGAGGCCTTCGGGAACGACTTCGCCGGTGCGCGCCCGCTTCACAGCCAGGGGCAGCGCCCGACGCAGCAGCACCTCGATCATCTCGGCACGGTACTCTGACGTCGCACGGTATTTGCTGGTGCGCGGCTTCAGGTTCTCACGCGCCAGTCTGACAACCTCATCCAGCAGATCTTCGCTGAAAATGTTGCCGTCGAGTGCATTCTCTACCACGGTAATGCGCGTCGGCACTGGCCCGACCGGCCCGATGCACACGCGCGTTTCCTCGATGGTCTGCAAATCGGCGGCGAGGCGCACCCACGCCGCGGAGGCCAGCACCGGCAGGGCGACACCCTGCGGGCGCATGATGCGCTTGAAGGCCGAGCCCTCACGCTCCCCTGTCAGGCGGAAGCGGAAGCGGAGCAGAAGGTCGCGGGTAGAGTCGAGAAGCGACTGGCCCGGCCCCTGGAACATCTCCTGAATGGGCACCCACATTATGGAGCCGTTGTGGTAGACCTCCACCTCGGCGTCCAGCGCCACGAGTGAGGTCGTGCCGTCGGCGGCGGGCAGCGCGTGGGCCACGTTGCCGGCCAGCGTGCCGACGTTGCGCACCTGCGGACCGCCGACGACGCCGCAGCTCTCGACGAGACAGGTGGCACGCTGTGTCAGCATCTCGCTGCGGACAATCTGGTTGTGGGTGACTGCTGCGCCAATTATCGCGTGATCATCTTCTTGGCTGATGTGCTTGAGGGCGTCGATGTGGGTTACGTCGACCAGGGCGTCGACTGGCGGGCGGTGTCCCTGCTTGATTTCAAGCAAGAGATCCGTCCCCCCGCCAACCACACGTGCGGCACCGCCGTGGCGCGCCAAGAGATCTGAAGCTTCCTCGAACGTGCGGGGAGTATAGTAATGCTCCCACAGTTTCATGGCCAGAACTCCATCTCTATACGTGTTAAGCGATTACGATGATTGGCAGTACTTTTCGATGGGTGAGGAACCCAACGCCGTGGAGAGTCGCCCCAACGACTACCAACTGGTATCCAGGGTGTTTCGATGGTAGCATACTCGTCGAGGACGGGCAAGATAAGGGGTCACAAAAGGACGTTCGTCCGGCCCAGGAGTGACGCTTATCCACAGCATGCGTTCTGACACATTTCTGACCCGGCGTTCTTGACAAATCAGGGCAGGGGGGTAAAATACCACACGTGAAGCCGAAGTGGCGGAACTGGCAGACGCGCTACGTTCAGGGCGTAGTGGGCTTAAGCCCGTGTGGGTTCGAATCCCACCTTCGGCATGAGGAAGGAGAAGCTGAGCGCCCGCTCGGCTTTTTTGATCTGAGCAGGAGTGTCGCCGGTGACTGAGCAGCCACCTCCCGAGCCAATACCGCGCCGCGAGCGCAGCCGACTGCCGCGTATACGGCTTTCCAACTGGCAGATCATTCTCATCGCCCTCGTCATCGTCGGCGGGCGGCTGGTCTTCGATTTCAGCAACCGCATCATCGAGGGGCAGGAAAAGGTCGACGAGCAGCGCGAGCTTGAGCTTGAGATTCAGCGCCTGCGGGAAGAGCAGCGCCAGCTTGAGGCGGCCAAGGCCTATTACAGCAGCCCCGCCTACGTCGAGGCCTGGGCTCACAGCGAGGGGAAGATGGTGCGCGAAGGTGAACGGCTGGTCGTACCGATGTATGAAGGCACGCCCGTGCCTGCCGCGATCCCTGCCGAGCCGCCGCCAGCACCCGTCCAGGTCGAGGCGCCTGACCCGTGGGCGATCTGGTGGTCGCTGTTTTTTGACAGCGCGCCGCCGTCTGCTGCGTCCCGCTGAGGTGGTCTCTCCGCGCCCCGGGTTGAAATCGAGTTTAGTGCCACTGTAGAATTACCTCACGTGAACGGTGGAGTTAACCGGCTGGAGTATCGGCTCAAGGTATAGAGGTATCTCAAACAAACGTGACACAACCTCCCCTGCGCGTCGCGATGCTGAGCGTCCATACCTGCCCGCTCGCCATACTGGGCGGCAAGAAGACAGGCGGCATGAACGTCTATGTCCGCGAATTGAGCGCTGAGCTTGGCAAGCGAGGCATCCACGTCGACGTGTTTACCCGCTCAGAAGATCCCTGTGTGCCGCATATCAACGACTCGACGCTCGGCCCCAACGCCCGCGTGATCCACATCCCGGCGGGCCCCGAGATGCCGCTGTCGTCCGACGAGATCTACCCGCACCTGCCAGAGTTCGTCGCCAACGTGATCGATTTTGCGGCGCAGGAAGGCATCGTCTACGACGTCATCCACAGCCACTACTGGCTGTCAGGCTGGGTAGCCCGCGAGCTGCGCGAGGCGTGGCACGGCGCGCCGATCTTGCAGATGTTTCACACGCTGGGCCGGATGAAGAACCGCATCGCGCGCAGCGAGGGCGAGCGCGAGTCGGCGCTGCGCATCGAGACGGAGGAAGAGGTGATGCGGGCGGCGGACCTGCTCATCGCGGCGACGCCCGCCGAGCGCATCCAGCTTATGTGGCTCTACGGGGCGGATATGCACAAGATCCAGGTGATTCCGCCCGGCGTCGATGTCGAGCATTTTCGCCCGGTGCCCCGCAGCGTGGCGCGACACGCCATCGGCATCCCCGACGACGCCGAACTCCTGCTGTTCGTCGGGCGTATCGAGCCGCTCAAGGGTATCGACACACTGCTGAGGGCTCTCGCTTTGCTAAAGACGGAGATCGGCGGCGAGCGGTTCAAACACCTGTGCCTGTCGATCATCGGCGGCAACGTCGGCGATGAAGCGCACGAGGACGTCGAGCTGCAGCGTCTCAAACAGCTGAGTCACGAGCTGGGGCTCGGGGACTTCGTGACGTTTCTCGGAGCAAAGAGCCAGGATAAGCTGCACAACTACTATTCGGCTGCCGAGGCTGTGATCATGCCGTCACACTACGAGTCCTTCGGCATGGTGGCCCTGGAGGCGATGGCCTGCGGCACGCCGGTGGTCGCTTCGGAGGTCGGGGGGCTGGCCTACCTGGTGCAGGACGGTGTGACGGGCTTCCACGTGCCGGCTGATAGCCCGGGCGAGCTTGCCGGGAAGATCTGTCTGATCCTCGCCAACGACGAGCTGCGGCAGGAACTCTCCGCCGCGGCGACTCGCTACGCGCAGCGTTACAGCTGGCCCCGCATTGCGGACCAGATCCAGCAGGCGTACGCGAACAGCCTGGGCGTCGCCATGGCGCGCGTGAGGCCCGGCTCCTGGGAGTATGCGTGAGCATCCCGGTGCCTGCCTGCAGACGAAAAAGCCCCGCAAGTGCAGGGCTTTTCTGTTATCGCGGTGTGGGCTCAGCCGCTGTTGCCGACGGCCTCCTGGTAGGCGGCCTGTGTCTCGGGTGAGGGTGAGAAGCCGTAGCGGTCGTTGAAGTCCTTCTCCAGCTTTTTGTAGTGCTCAGCAGCCTCGCTGCGGCGGCCCAGCTTGCCGTACACGCGGATGACTTCGCGGTGCAGATCTTCCCGGTTGGGCGCTTCGCCGACGGCGCGCAGATACAGACCGAGCGCGGCTTCGTCGGCGCCGGCTTGCTCGCGCAGGCGGGCCAGCTCACTCAGGGCTTCAAGATAACCCTGGCGGAAGTCAGCCTGCCGGTCAAGGACCCAGGGATCAGTGTGGCCCTGCAGATAGTCGCCCCGGTATAGATCGACGGCGTACTGGTAATGCTGCAGCGCCTCTTCGGGGCTGCCGGCGTTGCGGGCTTCGACGAGACTCCCGACGAAGTCGAGGACGTCGTACTGGAGATTGAGCTGCGGGTTTACCCTGTAGTGCCCGCCCTCATGCACCAGGATGTCGAAGTCGAGGGCTTTGTGCAGGCGGCGCTTAGTGACGTGGAAGACGTTCACAGCTTGATCCAGGGGGAGTTCTGGCCAGAACGCCTGGCAGATGTCAGAGCGTGTAACCATGGGCCGATCAAGCGCGAAGAAGAACAAAAGCCGAGGTAGATGCCCTTCCCATGTCGTCACCGTCTGACCATTGACCATGACGTAGCCAGGCCCCAGAGCATATACCTCGACATTAGGGTTTTCTGCGAGCTTTTCCGAGTAGAAGCCACTCGTGAGAAGCCGGGCGTCCCGGAGCACGACTGCCTCATGCTTGGCAACGAGGGCCACCCAGGGCAGTCTGGGCAGCGTGCGGCTGTTGATCAGCAGGTGACACTGCTCGGGCAGCTTGTCGAGCAGCTGCTCCACAAACGTCTGGATCTCCGGAACCGCGTCTCCGCGGTCGAATTCGTCGATGATAAGGAGATAATCTTCCTGGTTGAGATCGCGCAGGTCAGCAGCCAGAGCGTCAACAAGAGCCGGAATGTCATCCGGCGCTCCGGTGCGAGCCTGGTTGAGATGGCGCCCAAAGGTCAGGCTCTGATCGGCGAGATCGTGGGCGAGGCCGGTCAGGAACTGGGCTAGGCTGTTATCACGTATGCCGAGACTGTAGTAGTAGAGTGGGGCAGGGGGCTCGTCGAGTAAGGCTGCGATGAGAAGTGTGCGATACCGGCTACTGGGATGGATCAAGAGCAGCTTGTTCTTCGCAAAGTGCGCAGCCAGTGTCTCTATAGACGGAGCCACAAGCTCTTTAAGAGACATTTCATGCTTCCTTGTCTAGAAGATAAGCCAAACGAATTGGGGATACTGAGTGCTTAACAGGATCCGGTTACCAAACCCATCACGGTATCTTATCACACCTTGGTGGGAGCTACAATATACTTACAACATTGTTAAGCACAAATTAACTACGCGGATAAGGGTAATCGGAGCTTAAGGAGCAGCCAAAACGGCCTTCCGAACGGCGGGGATGATCTCGCCGGCAAACGCGCGGAGCTGCTCGGCTGCGGCCTCCCCTGCAGGCCAGAAGATGAAGGTATCGATGCGGTATTCAGTGTAATAGTGGACGAGCTGCTCGATCCAGTCACGGGTGGTGCCGGTGAGCACGCCCCGCTGTGGGGTGGCCGGCGAGGCACCCAGCTGGCCGACGTCGATGATGCCCACGAGGTTGTAGCCGCGCCGGATGTCGTCAGGAGAGCGCCCGGCTTCTTCAGCGCCGGCGTCGATGCGGGCATTGCGTTCGGGCAGCTGCTCGACCGGGACGTACGTGCTCGACACCAGCCAGCCATCGGCCATCTGCCCCGTGAGACGCAGCATGCGGTTGCCGAGCGCGCCGGCCCAGATCCGGATGCGATGAGCGGGGGCCGGGCCGGGCATCGCGCCCTGCACAGAGTAGTGCTCGCCCTCGTAACTGAACGACCGGCCTGCATTGTCCCACATGCCGCGCAGGATGTGCAGAGCGTCACGGTAGGCCTCAAACGCCTCGCCGGGCGAGCGCCGCAGGCCGCCGAGCGCCGCGATTCCGTCCCAGAACGCGCCGGCGCCGAGGCCAAGCTCGACCCGCCCGCCCGAGATCACGTCGAGGGTTGCGGCCTGCTTGGCGAGCATCGCCGGGGGGCGCAGCGGCAGGCTGGCGACGTTGGGGCCGAGATGCACGCGAGTCGTGCGGGCGGCCAGGACGGACAGCAGTGTCCAGGTGTCGAAGAAGCGCCGGTTGTAGGGGTGATCCTGGATGGTAATAAGGTCGATGCCGCTCTCGTCCGCGAAACGGGCACGCTCATACGCTTCCGAGAGCCCATCGACGTTTGGATCAACGTTGATCCCGAAGAGCGGCGGCAGGACCGTCACGCATCGTCCTCCGGGGATGGCTCTGCGTTGCACTCATCGCACGGGCAGATCCGCCGCAGGTAGTTCCAGGTATAGAAGCCGGCGTCGTGGCCATCGTCCCAGGTGATCTGGAGAGCGTAGTTGCCGGCGAGCTGCATGTCCTTGATTTCGTGCTGGCGGGCCGGCGTCAGCATCAGGAGGTCGGGGTCGTAGGCCTCCCCCATATACTCATGCCCGCCCCGGCACAGCGCGCACGGGCAGGCCTCGCGGAGCGCGTCGAGCGGGTAGACGCTGACGTGACCGTCGTTCCAGGTAACACGAAGCTCATGGGCGCTGCGGTCGAGGTTGATATCCCTGGGGCGAAGCGTTGAGCTCTTAGCTGATTGCGACATGAGACGATCCTGTTCAGGATGAGAGGTAGTCTTTCAGATTGTGCTGGACGGCATACGCGGCAGCCTCGGCGCGGTTCGCAACGCCGAGCTTGCCGAGAATGTTGCTGACGTAGTTGCGGACAGTGCCTTCGCCAAGGTAGAGCGCTTCAGCGATCTCGCGGTTGGTCTTGCCTTCTGAGACGAGCTGCAGGACCTGCATTTCCTGGTTGGTCAGCTCGGCGAAGGCAGATGCTTCCTCCTCTCGCTGAGCCTTGCGGACCTCTTCAAATACGCGCTGGGTGAGGCTCGGGTCGAGCAGTGCCTCGCCGCGTCCGACGGCTTCGATAGCCCGCGTGAGGTCATCGCCGCCGATCTGCTTGAGGACGTAGCCGGCTGCCCCGGCACGGATGGCGGCAAACAGCATTTCGTCCTCGGCATAGGACGTGAGCATGATCACATGGATGTCGGGATGGCGCGCGGTGATCTGCTGGCAAACTTCGACGCCGCTCATACCGGGCAGGCGGATGTCGAGCACAACGACGTCGGGTTTGTGCGTGTCGACCTTTTCGATTGCCTCACGGCCATTGCTGGCCTCTGCGACCACTTCGAAATCGGGGTGGCGGTCTAACAGCGAACGCAGCCCTAGCCTGACGACCTCGTGGTCATCTACAATAACGATTCGCTGCCGCGCCATACTTCTCTCTCCGTGGTGAGGTAGATAATTATCATTTATAGTGGTCAGAATGAGTATAGCTACAGACGCCGGTTCCTACAATCAGGGCCGCCCTGCGAGCGAGAGGGCAGGCAGCCGGCGCGATGATATGTGGAGGAGTCACGCATAGTGAAGTTGAAGGCGGTCATTTTTGACTGGGGCGGCGTGCTGATGCGCACGGAGGACTACGCGCCGCGCGCCCGGTGGGATGCCCGGCTCGGTACCGCGCCGGGGCACGTTGAGCGCGTGGTGCACGGCATCGAGGCATGGCAGCAGCTCCAGCGGGGCGAAGCTGACGTGGCTACATACTGGCGGGTGGTTGGAGACGAGCTCGGGCTGGGCGACGACGATCT
This sequence comes from uncultured Anaerolineae bacterium, assembly GCA_964506005.1. Classification (GTDB taxonomy): domain Bacteria; phylum Chloroflexota; class Anaerolineae; order Aggregatilineales; family UBA3940; genus UBA3940. The sequence goes on from CAZDLX010000056.1 coordinate 13,662, forward strand.
GGCCCAACTGCGCGAGGACTTCTACAGCGGCGACCGGCTCGACGAGGCGCTGGTCGAGCAGATTGGCGAGCTGAAGGCGCGGGGGCTGCTCGTGGGGCTGATGAGCAACAACACGCCCGAGCTGCTGCCGATCCTGCGGCAGGCGGGGCTCGACACGCTGTTTGACGCGATCGTCGTCTCGTGCGACATCGGCGTAATGAAGCCCGACCCGCGCGCCTACCGGGCCATTCTCGACGCGCTGGGTGTCGAGGCAAAGGCGGCGCTGTTTGTGGATGACTTCGCCGAGAATGTGCGGGGCGCGGAAGCCGTCGGGATGGGGGCGGTGCACTTCAGGCCGGGGATGGATGTGCTGGCAGTGGTGGAGGGGATGTCGGACCCCGCCCCCTGACCGCGCGGTGGTGGAGAAGTCAGACCCGACCCCCTGACCCCCTCCCCGCCGGCGGGGAGGGGGAACCGGCGACCAGGCCATGCCCGGTGGGGCAGCCATATGATTGCGCGGGCCGCCAGCCGGCATTACAATTAGAGGCAGCCGGACGACCATACGAGCCCGCAGGAGGGCGCGTTGAACGCACCAGTGAAGCGCCAGCACCACCATCACGCCGGGCGACGCCTCCACGCGAGGGGGGCAGCGCGGGCGATGCACGCCTAGACGCTGCCCGGTCGGAAAGCGGCGTGGAGAGAAAGAGCCTCCACGCTTTTTTGTTGTTAAAGCGAGCAGACGGCGATAGTTCTGCAGGACACCGGAAAGGACGCAACCGCATGGCTGACAAGGTTCCCCCGCGCATCCCGGCGGGGATGCGCGATATTCTGCCCGAGCCGATGCTCAAGCGGCAGTACGTGCTCGACATCGTGCGCGAGGTATTTGAGGTATTCGGCTTCGAGCCGCTGCAGACCTCGGCGGTGGAGCTCTCCGAGACGCTGTTGGGCAAGTACGGGCCGGACGCCGAGCGGCTGATCTACCGGGCCTGGTATGGGGACGAGCCTGGCGGCGAGTTCGCGCTGCGCTACGACCTCTCGGTGCCGCTGTCGCGCTTCGTCGCGATGAATCCCGACCTGCCGCGCCCGCTAAAGCGCTACCAGATCGCGCCGGTGTGGCGTGCAGACCGCCCGCAGAAAGGCCGCTACCGCGAGTTCTTCCAGTGCGACGTGGACATCGTGGGCACGGACAGCATGATGGCGGACGCCGAGATCGTCGCGGTGACGGTCGAGGCGTTGACTCGGCTGGGCTTCGAGGGCGTGCGGATCTCGATTAACAATCGCAAGCTGCTGGACGGCATCGGGCAGTACGCGGGCGTGCCGGAGCCGCTGCAGGCGGGGCTGTACCGTTCCATCGACAAGCTGGACAAGATCGGGCTGGATGGCGTGCGCCGCGAGCTGATGATGGTCGGCGTTCCGCAGGAGCCCGTGCAGCCGCTGCAGCGCATTGCGCGGCTGGCGATCCAGGGCAAGCTGGCCCCCGAGGATACGCGGCGAGCGATGGTCGAGGATGAGGGGCTCGATGCCGGGCTGGCGGACGCGGTCGCCGAGCCGCTGCTGGCACAGGTGCGCGAGGCAACGGCACGCGACGTGCCTTCCGGCGAGCTGCAGGCAGTGACGCGGGAGATTGTGCAGCAGATCGCGCCGCAGCTCCGCGAGTATTACGGCAGGCAGGCGGATATCATCGGCGCGGACGTGATCGACCGGCTGCTCGACCTGCTGCAGACGGGCGGGCCGTCGAGTGACGTGCTGGACGACCTCGAACGGCGCATGGCGGACTACCCGCGCGCGCTGGAGGGCATCCGCGAGCTGCGCGACATGTTCCGCTACCTGGAGCTGTACGGGGTAGGGCCGGAGGCGTACCAGCTCAACTTCGCGATGGTGCGCGGGCTGGAGTACTACACCGGGCCGATCTTCGAGACGACGGTGGAGAAGCCCAAGGCGATGCCGAGCATCACCGGCGGCGGTCGCTACGACAACCTGATCGGCCTGTTCTCCGACGTGAGCTACCCGGCGACAGGGACGAGCCTGGGGATCGAGCGCATCATCGACGCCATGGACGAGCTGGGTATGTTCCCGCCGGACATCCGCGCGACGACATCTGAGGTCATGGTCGCGATCTTCAACGAGGAAGTGGTCGACGCGGCATTGGAGCTCGGCGTGCGCTTGCGGCAGGCGGGCATCAACACGACGGTGTACTATGACTACGACGTGCGGCTCGGCGACCAGCTAGGCTATGCCTCGGCGAAGGGCATCCCGTTCGTTGTCATCGTCGGGCCCGATGAGGTGAAGCGCGGCGAGGCGACGGTGCGGCGGCTTGGCGAGACGCGCAAAGACAGCGAGCAGCGCACCGTGCCGCTGGACGAGGTGGCGCAGACGATCCGGGGGTGGTAGACCCCACCCCCTGACCCCCTCCCCGCCAGCAGGGAGGGGGAATGTCTGCTCGGGTCTCGTGCCTATTCGGGTGCTACGAGCTGCACGTCGGCGCGCACGCCGTAGAACGGAAGTCCCGCTGCGCGCACGGCCTCGACGAGCAGACCGCTCTGCACAACCTCGATCATGCGGTCCACGTAGGGATAGAGCACGGCGTCGCGTTCCAGGGGCAGCTCGAACAGCTCCGGCGCGGCGTCGTGCAGTGCGTCCCAGGCGGCGCGGGTGCCGCGCCCGAGCGCATCCGCCGTGAGCGGGTCGCCCGCGCCATCGCGCCGGTGGCCGGCGAGCCGGTGCCGGATTGCAGTAACGGCAGCGAGCAATTCGATGGCGACAACCGCGGTGACGTTCTCGACGATCTCACGGGCGTGCAGACCGGCGTTCATGCTCATGCTGACGTGGTCTTCCTGGTTGGCCGAGCTGGGGATGGAGTCGGCGGTATCGGGGTGGCAGAGCGTCTTGCACTTCGAGACGAGCGAGGCGGCGACGTACTGCACGAGCATCAGGCCGCTGTCCATGTGGGTCGCGTCCCCGGTGACGAGCATGCTGGGCAGCCCGCGTGACATCTTCGCGTCGAGCAGCCAGAAGGTACGGCGCTCGCTGATGCTGCCAAGCTCGGTGAGCGCCAGCTTGAGGTGGTCCAGCCCGGCGCCGACGACCTCACCGTGGAAGTTGCCGCCAGAGATGGCCTTATATTCGCGTGGCAGCCCATCCTCGGGGCGCACGAAGATCAGCGGGTTGTCCGTCGCAGCGTTGATCTCGCGGCTCAGGGTGCTGCGCAGGTGAGCCAGCGTCTCGCGGACCGGGCCGATGACCTGCGGCGCGCAGCGCAGCGAGTAGGCGTCCTGCGGCGGCTGGTTCACCGGGTCGGTCGCGGCGTCGCCGGGGTCGACGAGCGCGCTGCCCTCGACCAACCTCAGGATGTTGGCGGCGCTCGCCACCTGGCCGGGGTGGGGCCGGGCCTGGTGGATCTGCGGCAGGAAGGCATCGCGGTAGCCCTGCAGGGCCTCAAGTGTGAGCGCGACGGCGATCTCAGCGGTCGCGACCAGGCGCTCGGCGTCGACGAGCGCGAGGGCCGCAAGCGCGGCGGAGAAAGTCGAGCCGTTGTTCAGGGCGAGCCCCTCTTTGGCCTGCAGCACGATCCGCTGGTCTTCGCCGTCCCAGTACATCGCCCTGTCGCCGGGTACGACCTTGCTTCCGCAGACGCGCCCCTCGCGGTCGTAGACCGGCAGGGCGGCCTCGCCGCAGGTAGGGAAGCCGGGCGTGCAGTCCTGATCGGCCATGCTGTCCGGCGACTTGCTGAGCACGAGTGCCAGGTGGGCCAGTGGCGCGAGGTCGCCGCTGGCGCCAAGCGAGCCGCTGCGCGGAATGACGGGCGTAATCCGGAGGTTCAGCATCTGTATCAGCCGGTTGATCACGACAGGGCGCACGCCGGAGCGCCCCCGGCACAGCGTATTGGCGCGGATCAGCATGGCCGCGCGCACGACTTCCTCGTCCAGCGGCTCGCCGACGCCGGTAGCGTGGCTCATGATGAGCTTGCGCGAAACCTGCCGCGTCAGTTCAGGATCGGTAAAGGGCTGCCCGGCGGCGTGGATGCCGAAACCGGTGTTAACGCCGTAGATAGCGCGGGCGGGCTGGCCTTCCTGCGCGCGGCGGGCGTTGTCCTCGACGATGTGCTCGACCCACGCGGCGCTCTCGGTGACGCGAGGGTAGGCGGGGGAACCGGGGGCGAGCTCGGCGAGGGGCAAGTAGCGGCGTGCCACAGCGACGACATCTTCGACTGTCAGTGTGGCCCCGTCGAGCGCGAGTGTGGTTTGCGTGTGATGAGTGGTCATGAACGGGCTGTCCCTTCAGAGGTCAGGCGCCTTGCGCCGGGTTGGTGGTTGAGCGGCGTTTGCCGTGTGCGAGTGAGTGCTGGCATAATTCAGGCATGTGCAGGCATATCGTAATCGATTCGGGTGCAGGAGGCCAGTTGCCCGCGGGGGCAACCACCTGACGGATAGGAGAGCCGACGATGACAGACGAAACCATGCACACAGAGCAGAGCGAGGCGACGTTTTCCGAGGCCCGCAGCCATCTGAAGGTGGCAGGGGAGTCATTCAAGAAGCAGTGGATGAGCCTGCTGCCGGCAGACTTCTGGCGCTACCGCCGGCAGGCACGGCGCGAGTTCCTGCTGGGGATGCGGACGCTCGTCGATGCCGCCATCGGCCGCATCGAGCAGGCCGGGCCAGACGTGC
>CAZDLX010000057.1:0-2864 GCA_964506005.1 uncultured Anaerolineae bacterium
CTGCGGCGGGGGCAGGCTGGTTTCGTCGGTTTCAACCGATGATTCTGGGTCGCGAAGCGACCTTGCAGCCCGGAACTTCAGTTGCGGGCGATGCCTGCGGCGTGAGGAAGGTAAGCCAGTGTTGTTGCACTCCCCGCCGCGCCGCTACACTCAGCCTACAGCACGCCAGACGCAACTGGATGGACAATGCAACGGGAGCGGCTGTTCGCGCGGGGGCACCTGCTGCGGTTCGTCAACCTGACGCTGCTTGCGGTACTCGTCGTGCAGGGCCTGACGGGCCTATACGCGCTGTTCGCGACGCGGCAGGCGTGGCTCGTCGACCTGCACCGTGCGGCGGGTTGGGCGCTGATCGCCCTCGCCCCGCTCAAGGCGAGCATCTCGTGGCGTTCGCTGCGGCGCGGCCTGGATGCGCGGTTCGACCGCAGCATCATGATCGGTGAGTCGCTGCTGCTGGCGGCTGCGACCATCGCCATCATCGTGCTCGGGCTGATGTGGGCGTGGCGCGTCGGGCCGATGTGGCTGTGGCTGTACCAGACGGTCATCGCCTGGCACTGGATACTCGGGCTGGCCATCGTACCCCTCGTGGCGCTCCACGCCTGGCGCCGCTGGCCGCGCCCCCATGCGGAGGACTTCACCGCGCGGCGCGGAGCCGTCAAGCTCGGCATGCTCACGGCGGCGGGCGTTGCCGGCTGGCTGCTCACCGAAGCGCTGGCGCAGAGCCGTGCCACCGGCGACTCACCGCGCCGCCGGGTGACAGGCTCGCGCGGGGATGGGCTCTACGAAGGCAACAGCTTCCCGCTGACCGGCGAGCGAGCGCCCGAGGTAGACATTGCGGTGTGGCGGCTGCACGTCGGCGGGGCGGTAGCCGCGCCGCTGGCGCTGTCGTTCGAGGACGTGCTGGCGCTGCCCCGCGCCACGCTGGATGCCGAGCTGGACTGCACGCTCGGCTGGTATACACGCCAGCACTGGCAGGGCGTGCGGCTGATGGTTCTGCTCGCAGAAGCAGGTGCCAGCCCGTCCACGGCGGGCATCCGCGCCGTCTCGGTGACGGGCTACGAGCACACCTTCCCGCTGGCCGAGGCGCGCGGCATGCTGCTGGCCACGCACGTCGGCGGCGAAGCTCTGAGCACCGGGCACGGCTCCCCGCTGCGCGTGGTTATCCCTGGCCGCAGGGGCTGGTTCTGGGTCAAGTGGCTGGGGCGGATCGACGTACTCGACGATCCGCTGGAGGTCGTGGGCGGCGTGCTAGGCGCGCCGCGGCAGGTGCTGCGCCAGTTCTAGCAGCCGGTGCCCGCCCCGCCCCTACTCGCTGTCAGAGCTGGGGCCGGTAGACAGCCCCCAGTTCGGTTCCTTCCCCTGCAGCAGCCCAACCGCGAAGTTGACAATTACCACGATGATCGCAGCCCCAACCGCCAGCACATACTGCTCCAGCCCGACGGCGATGCCAATGGCGGAAGTCGCCAGGATGGAGGCGGCAGTTGAGAGATGGCGCACCGTCTCATCTGAGCGCTGCTTCAGGATCGTCCCCGCGCCGAGGAAGCTGACGCCAACCACGATGGCCTGGAACACGCGCAGAGGATCTGTGCCGTAGCTCACATCGGCGACCTGAAAGGTGGAAAAGAACTCCACAGACTGCAGGGCCAGTGCTACAAACAGCGCGGAGGCAAGCGCGGTCAGCGCATGGGTGCGCAGCCCTGCCGGCTTGTCGTACGCCGCCCGCTCGTATCCGACGGCTGCACCGAGCGCCACTGCGATCAGAAGCTTCAGGAGGACTGCCAGTTGGTCTTCCACGCCCGCTCTCCTCGCTCTATCCGGTCTCCTATCCCTTAGCTTACCAGGCACCGGCGCACGATGTCTTGCGAGGACCTGCCGGTTGACAGCGACCGCCCTGCGGGGTAAACTGCGTCTCACACAACAGCCGAATAGCACGATGCTAAAAGGCTTCTCATCCAGAGAGGTGGAGGGACCGGCCCTGTGAAACCTCGGCAACCTCCTGTGGCGTGGCTTGGTCTGCGCCGGGGAACGGTGCTAATTCCGGCAGAGACATTCTGTAAAAACTCTGGGAGATGAGAAGAGATGCCTGCCTCGCCGCTGCGCGCCTCTTCTCGTAGAAGAGGCGCTTTTAGTTGGGTGCTAGCAATGCACTCTCGGGGAGGCAATAAGAGAGACAATGACTGAGTCAAGCGATCGCAATATTGTAGTCGTTGAGGCCCGGGGCCAGTGGATTGAGGATCGCCCGGTAGAGATCGTCGAGCGGAAGGGCATCGGCCATCCGGACAGCCTGTGCGACGGCATTGCGGAGCGCATCTCCGTCGAGTACACCAAGTGGTGCATCGAGCACGTGGGCCATGCCCTGCACCACAACTTCGACAAGGTCCAGCTCGTCGCAGGCGATGTCCGGGTGGGCTACGGTGGCGGCGAGGTGCTCAAGCCGATCCGCATCCAGATTGCGGGGCGCGGCACACCTATCACACCCGATGGCCGCCCCGTGCCGATGGACGCCATCGCCATCAATGCGGCCAAGGCGCACATCCGCGAGACGATGAAGTACCTCGACCCGGATGTCCACTGCGTCATCGACAGCTACGCCGGCAAGGGTTCCAGCGAGCTCGTCCACGCCGTCCACGAAATTACCGCGAACGACACCAGCTTTGGCGCAGCGCACTGGCCGCGCTCGGTGCTTGAGAACGCCGTCTACGAGACGTGCGAGTACATCACCGGCGAGCTGATCGATTCGCTGCCCGTCGGCGAGGATGTCAAGGTGATGGGCATGCGCCAGGGTAAGAACGTCACGCTGACCTGCGCGGTACCGTCCAAGATCCCGATCCCCACCGGGATAGTATCCAGGATCGCCCGCAAGCGGG
>CAZDLX010000057.1:2874-18088 GCA_964506005.1 uncultured Anaerolineae bacterium
CGCCACGCAGATCAAGGATGCGGACGAGTACGTCGAGGCCAAGAACGCCGTGAAAGCAGCCGTTCAGAGCTTCGCGGAGCAGCTCGTACCGGGCTACAACCTGACGATTGAGGTCAACACCGCCGACGACATCGAGGCGGGCGCGGTCTACCTGACGCTCAGCGGCACGAGCGCCGAGATGGGCGACGACGGCTCGGTGGGGCGCGGCAACCGTGTCACGGGCGTGATCGCGCCATTCCGCGCCGCCTCGCTCGAAGCCGCAGCCGGCAAGAACCCGATCAGCCACGTCGGCAAGCTCTACAACGTTATCGCTTTGCTCTCCGCGCGGGACATCGTCGACAACGTTGACGAGGTGCGCGAGGCCCAGGTGTACATCCTGAGCCAGATCGGCAAGCCGATTGACAGGCCACTCGTGGCGACGGCGACCGTCCGCTCGCACAACGGCGATCTGAGCGACGCCGCCAAGGAGCAGGTCCGCGCCCTGCTGGGCAAGCACCTGGCAGACACCGAGGGCGTGCGCGAGAAGCTGGCCAACATGGAAGTCACACTGTACTAGCGCTCGTACAGCACCTTTTCTGAATTCAGACCGGCGGGCTGCTCTGTGGAACAGGGCACCCGCCGGTTTCGTATGATTCGCTATACTCTCGGCAAAGCCGAGCGTGGAGCCGCAGGGCAGGGTCGAGCAGCAGGTGAAAGTACTGGCTATCAGCGATAAGGTCGTCGAGAGCATCTATTCTCCGCAGATCCAGGAGAAGTACTGCGACGTTGACCTGGTCGTGAGCTGCGGCGACCTGCCTTACGACTACCTGGAGTACATCGTGACCATGCTCGGGGTCCCGCTGGTGTATGTGCACGGTAATCACGACCGTACACTCCACTCGGCAAGCGGCCAGGCGCTCGACGAGCCACGAGGTGCTATCTCGCTCGAAGGGCGGGTGATCGAGCTCGACGGCGTGCTGATCGCGGGGCTGGGCGGCTCCATTCGCTACCGGCCCAGAGGGCGACACCAGTACACTGAGGGCGAGATGCGGTGGCGAATTGTCCGGATGCTGCCGCGCCTGTTTCTGAACCGGCTGCGGTACGGGCGCTACCTCGATGTGCTGGTCGCGCACTCACCGCCGTTCGGTATTCACGACGGCGATGACGTGGCGCACCGGGGGTTTAAGGCATTCTTAACGTTCATGCGGTATTTTAAGCCCGCGTACCTGCTGCACGGTCACAAGCACGTGTACCGGCGCGGGGAAACCTGGCAAACGGAATTCGAGCAGACGACGGTCGTAAACGTATACCCTGAGAAAGTCTTGAGTTGGAAGCTGGAAACTGGTAGTTAACAATGAGCAGCGACAACGTCAGAGTCGATGTCTCGGCGCGGGCGGATGAAGCCTTCCACCGCGCACGCCGGAAGGCGCTGCTGCGCCGCATCCTGACGGCGGTGCAGGGCGGCTCCAACGAGCTCCTGCCTTACGACGAGGTTCGCGACAAAGTGCGGGCGGGGATGCCCAACTACAGGGGGCTCACCGCCGTGCCTCTCAACCGGATCGTTGGGAGCGTCAACCGCTACCGCGATTTCGACCGTGCATTCCTGCCAACCCAGAGCTACACAGCCGGGCGCTGGCGGCGCATCGGCGAGGCGTACTTCTCCGACATCAACCTGCCCCCGGTGACGCTCTACAAGGTAGGCGAGGTCTACTTCGTCGTCGACGGCAACCACCGTGTGAGCGTGGCGCGCGAGCTGGGCCACGAGTTCATCGATGCCGAGGTGCACGAGAGCCGCGTGCGCGTGCCCCTGACGCCGGATATGGACCCCGACCATATCGAGGTCATCGGCGAGCGGGCCAACTTCCTCGAAGCGACCAAGCTCGACGAGTCGCGCCCCGAGGCCCACATCAGGCTCACCATACCGGGCGGCTACTACCTGCTCCTGGAGCACATCGAGTACCACCGCTATCTGCAGTCCGAGGAGTGGGGGCGCGAGTTCACAACCGAGGAGGCGGCAGCGCAGTGGTACGATCAGGTGTACCTGCCCGTTGCCAAAGTAATCGAGGAGTCAGGCGTGCTCTCCGAGTTTCCGGATCGCACCCTGACGGACCTGTACATCTGGGTGATCGAGCACCAGTACTTCCTGCGCGAGCACGTCGGGCCGGAGGTCAGCACGCAGGATGCCGCGCGCAGCTTCGCGAGCCAGTTCAAACCCGGCCCCCTCAAACGGCTGTGGCACTCGCTGATGAAGAAGTTTGTGGGGGCTCGCAAAGCCCCGCCCGCCGACACGCTCGCCGGGCAGAAGGAACCTGAGTAAGGCTGCTTTGCAGGGATACCTACAAGCGGGTTGTATCCTCAAGATCGAGTTTATTCGTTGGAACCCCCTCCTACCCTCTCCCCTGCAAGGGGGAGGAAAGAGCCGAGCCAAGACCGGAGGTCGCAGCGAGGTCAGGAGGGGGTTCTGGCAGAGGCATCCAAAGGCGCAGGATAGTACCTAGTACGCGTTGTGCTCGCTGACGCCGAAAAGCGTCTGCACGACGGTCCGCACGATGATCTTGATGTCGAGCCAGAGTGACCAGTTCTCGACGTACCACAGGTCGTACTTGGTGCGCTCGGCGATGGAGGTATCCCCGCGCAGCCCGTTGACCTGTGCCCAGCCGGTCATGCCGGCTTTCTCACGGTGGCGGTCCATGTACCGGGGAATGCGGTTGCGGAACTTATCGACGTACACGGGGCGCTCGGGCCGCGGCCCGACTAGGCTCATGTCGCCGAGCAGCACGTTGATGAGCTGCGGCAGCTCGTCGAGGTTCTTGGAGCGCAGCCACGTCCCGAAGCGTGTCCGGCGGGGGTCATCCTTGGTCGTCCAACCGGGGCCTTTGGCCTCCGCATCCTCTTTCATGGAGCGAAACTTGGCCATCTGGAACGGACGCCCATCCAGCCCCATGCGCTCCTGAAAGTAGAAGACCGGGCCGGTTGAGTCGAGCTTGATGAGCAGGGCCATCAGCAGCATGATCGGCGAGAGCATCACAAGCCCCAGGCTGGCGCCGAACAGGTCGAGCGCGCGCTTGAGGCTGAGCCGCCAGCCGCGGAGCTGGATGTCCCGCACGTTGAGCAGCGGGACGCCACCCAGGTCGTCGATGCTGACGCCGGTGGTGATCAGCTCGAAGACGTCGGGGAAGATCTTGATGGCCACGCTGCCGCGCTGGGACATGCTCACCAGCCGGATGATCTCGTAGCGGCTGGTGCCCTCCTGCGGGGCGATGATGACCTCCTCGATCTCGTAGCGCTCGATGATCTCCGCCAGCTCGTCCTTCGTGCCCAGCAGCGGCGCGCCTGCGAACTCGTAGTCCGCGGTACTGCCGTTGACCACGCCGACCAGCTCGTAGCCGAGGTACGGCGACCACTGGATCTTCTGCACGATGGCCTCTGCCGTCTCACCCGAGCCCACCACCAGCACGCGGTCCCGCCCCACCCCGCGCATGCGGAGACGGTGCCAGATGCGGCGGTGCAGCTCGCGCCCGAGGGCGATCAGCACGACGCTGAGCAGCCAGGCATACAGCACCATCGCGCGGGGGAAGTCGAGCTCGAAGATCGTATCCTTGAACGTGAGGGCGGCGATGGCGACGGAGATCATCGTGCCGATGCTGACGGCGGCGAAGATCGACCCCAGCTCGTCCAGGCGCGAAGTGGCGCGCGCCACGTGGTAGAGCTTGTTGAAGTAGAAGACCGCCATCACGCTGACAAGCTGCACGAACATCATCGGCAGGTAGACCACGAAGCTCGGCGCGTTCACCAGTTCGTTCGGGAACGGCACGACGCGGCGCAGCTCAAAGCCGATGACAAACGCGGCGATGAGCATCAACGCATCAAGTGCGATCTTCGACAGAATATAGAGCGTGCGAACTCGCTGCCGGCTCATCCTAACCTATCCTCTATTCGCCAGCCCCGGCGCTCTGCGGCCCGTGCAGCAGCTCGGGCCAGAGCTTCGGGCCACCCCACAGGCCAATACCCAGCATCACCGCCAGGTGGACCGGCAGGGCGGTTTCCCGGCGGAAGTGCTTCCGGTAGAAGATCAGGAACGCACGGACGAACTCGAACTGCGCGCGCTTGCTCTGGCGGCTGGCCGCCCGCTTGACGTGGAGCACCTCCACGCCGGGGTAATACATTATCTTCCAGCCAGCCTCGCCAATGCGCTTGCACCAGTCGAGGTCCTCACCATACATGAAGAACGCCTCGTCCAGCAGGCCCACCCCGGCGATTGCCTCGCGGCGCACGATCATGAACGCCCCCACCACGGACCCGACTTCCGCGGTCTCGTTTTCGTCGAGGAACGTCAGGTTGTACCGGGCGAAACGCCGGCTCTTCGGGAACAGCTTGCCCAGCCGCAGGACGTGCCACAGCGACACCTCGACGTTCGGGATGCTGCGCCGGCAGGCCAGGTCGAGCGAGCCATCCGGCAGCACGAGCTTCGGCCCGGCTGTGCCGATCTCCGGGTGCGCGTCCATGTACGCGATCATGTCGGCGAGCGCGCGCGGCGGCAGCTCCGTATCCGGGTTGAGCAGCAGCGCGTAGCGCGGTACATCGGCGCGCATCTCGCCGGGTGTGTCGGCGTAGCCGAGCCACCGCAGTCCGAGGTTGTTGCCGCGCGGGTAGCCGACGTTCCCATGCCCGCTGATGAGCGTGACCTGCGGGAAGGTCTCCGCCACCATCTCCGTGCTGCCATCCGTCGAGCCGTTGTCCACGACGACCACGTCGTAGCTGAAGTCGCCCTCGCTCGCGTAGACGGTCTGTAAGCAGCGGCAGAGGTAGTCGCGGGTGTTCCAGTTGACGATGACGATCCCGAGGTCTTTCATCGGCGCGATTCTACCCCGGCGCTATGTGCGGAGCAAGCGTGCAGGCTCTGTGAACAGCGTATCACCGCACTCGTAACGCGGTGGGCGCTGCCCAACCATGAATTTTCCATGAAAACTGATGATTTCCCCACCTGGCGTGCAACTTTCTGTCCCACTTCTGCGTTACTATGAATACAAGGTGCGGCCCTGTTTGAGTCTTACCGGTCATCAAGTGGTCATGCCTTCAAGTAACTGTCGAGACTTCACTGGTATTGATGATAGGAGGGCACGAGATGGAGAACCGAAATTCCATTGACAGGATCGAGCAGACCGGCATGATTGGGAGCGTGGCCTTCCTGGGGCTGTTCATCCTCAGTGTGATTGCGGTCGCGAGCGTATTCATCGGGTTCTGAGCGCAGCATCCCGCAGCTTGAGACCCACCATTTATTAGCGCTGGCCCCCTGCAACCGGGGCCAGCGCGCTTTTTACCCCGCCGTCTGATCCTCACCTGCTGGCGCGACGATCACAATCGCCATAGGCGGGTTGTGGGGGCAGGGTCGAGACCCGGCACGCCTTACTCGTGGGTGTCGTCCCAGTCCTGGCGGGCGGTTGGCAGCGTCTTGAGCGGCGTGCCGTGCAGGGCGGCGCGCAGGGCCTCCCGGTCATCCCACGGATATTCGACCGTGCCGAAGCACATACTCTGCTCGTGGCCCTTGCCGAACGCCAGCACCAGGTCGCCGGGGCGGGCGAGCTGCACGGCCCGGTACAGCGCCTCGCCGCGGTCGGCGACGCGCCAGAATGTCTCGCCTTCCACACCGCCCACCTGGCGCGCAGCCTCGGCGCTTGCCGCCATGATCGCGTCGAGGGACTCCGTGCGCGGGTCCTCGGCGGTGATCACGGTGAGGTCGGCAAGCTCGGCGGCGATGCGCCCCATCAGCGCACGCTTCTCAGGGTCGCGCAGGCCCGCGCTGCCGAACACCGCGATGACACGGCCATCCGGCGGGATCATGAGGCGCGCCGCCTCCAGCGAACGCCGGAGCGCGTTCGGCGTATGCGCGAAGTCCACGACCGCCAGGAACGGCTGCCCCTCGTCGATGCGCTCCATGCGCCCCGGGATGGCAGTCAGCGCTTCCAGGCCCTGCTGAATCACCGCGCCGGGCAGCCCAAGCCCAACCCCGACTGCCGCCGCAGCCAGCAGGTTCGAGACATTGAATGCCCCCACCAGCCGCGTGCGGACTGCCAGGGACTCGCCGCTTGGCAGCAACAGGTCGAAGTACGTGGCGTCGGGCCCATACTCGACGTTCTGCGCTGATACGTCCGCGCCGCTCGCGGGCTGCATGCTGTAAGTCACACGCTGCTCGGCGGGGAAGCCGAGCAGGTGGGCGGCGCTGGGCGCGTCGTCGAGGTTGATCACCGCGACCTTCGGCACGCCGGGCTTGCGCTCTCCGGCGGAGAGGTAGCCGAACAGCATCGACTTCGCGTCGCGGTAGCCCTCCCACGTCCCGTGGAAGTCGAGGTGTTCGTGCTGGATGTTCGTCACGGCGGCGACGTCGAAATCCACCGCAGCGACGCGCTGCTGGGCCAGCCCGTGCGACGTGGCTTCCAGCACGCAGTGGCTCAGGCCCGCCTCGACCATCCGCGCCAGGTAGCCCTGCACCTCTGGCGCGGTCGGCGTCGTAACGTGCAGGCCGGTGTCGAGCGACTCGTCGCCCAGCACGGCGTTGATCGTGGTGATCATCCCGGCGCGGATGCCCGCCGCCACCAGGACGCTGTAGACGAGGCTCGTCGTCGTCGTCTTGCCGTCGGTGCCGGTCACGCCGATCATGACCAGCCTGCGCGACGGGAAGCCGTGATAGGCAGCCGCGAGGTGTGCCAGCGCCTGGGCCGCATCCTCGACCTGCGCGTAGGGCACACCCACGCCGACCGCCTCAGGCGGTTTCTCGCCGACCACCGCCGCCGCACCCGCCGCGACGGCCTGCGGGATGTACCGGTGGCCATCTGCCGAGCCACCTTCCCGCGCGACGAAGATGCCGCCCGGCTCGATGGTGCGCGAGTCTTCTGTGATCGCCCCCGTAATCTCAGGATCACTCTCGGGCCGGGTAATGACCCCGGGGACGGCAGACAGCAGTTCGGTAAATTTCACCACTCCCTCCGTCGGTAACACGATTAGGCCGCGCGGAGACGCGGCCCGTCGATACAAAGCCACGCGGCCAGCCCGGCAGTGCCGGCCAGGCCGCGTGAGTTACGGCTGAGATGTACGCGAAGAGCTAGACGAGCTGCTCGCGCATCTGGGTCAGTTGGGTGCGGAAGCTGGCGTCAACCTGCTCGCCCTGCCCGCGGACGATCACCCCGCCCAGGATGGACGGATCGCTCGTGAAGGACACTTCCTGCCCGCCGAGCGACTGGCGGATGTTCTGCTGCTCCGCCTCGGTGAGCGGGACCGCCGTCACGACCTGAAGCGGCGCGGCGAGCGCGCCCGCCTCCGGCGGCAGCGCGGTGAAGAAGTCATCGACGATCTTGCGCTGGCGCGTCTCGTCGAGGCTCTGGCCGATCAGGTGGTTGGCGGCTGCCATGCTGAGCGACACGATCTGGTCGCGCATGTTGGCGAGGGCCAGTTCCTTCTCAGCCTCGGCGTCGCGGCGGGCCTGCTCCACGATGCGGCGAGCTTCCTCGCGGGCTTCCTGCTCGGTCTGGGCGGCGGCTTCCTGCGAGCGCGCACGCGCCTCGTTGGAAATGCGCTGAGCTTCCGCGCGCGCCTCGTCGAGCAGAGCGTCGCGATCCGCGTTTGCGCTGGCGAGGGCCTCCTCCGCCCGGCGGGCGTTGTTAATACCCTCGGCAATGCGCTCGCGGCGCTGCTCCAACATGTTCAAAAGGGGCTTGTATGCAACTAGCCGCAGCAACACCAGCATCAACAGCACGTTGATGATGTAGACGAGCAGCAGGCCAGCATTTATCCCTAGAGCATCAAGTGCCTCTGCCAATGGTCATCTCTCTCCTATGTACCGGTCGATCCTGTTTCTGCCTGGAGCTTAGGCCACGCCGACGAAGACGAGAACCAGCGCCACGACCAGCGCGTAGATCGCAATAGCCTCGGTGAGAGCGATGGCAAGGATCAGGTTCGTCTGGATCAGGTTGGTGGCTTCGGGGTTGCGGCCGATGGCCTGCATGGCACCAAACGACAGGATGCCGATGCCCAGGCCGGGCCCCAACGCGCCGATCCCCATTGCGAGGCCTGCGGCAAGTGCGCGTGCGGCTTCGATTGAAAGCTCCATCGTCGAAAACTCCTCCTGAATAAGATGTCTGTGAGTAATCCGGTTATTGGTTGCGGTTTAACGTGCCTGGACAGCTTCAGTGCCGTCCACGTCGGGCCGGATGTGCGCCCCAACCGTGTGATCTGCCTCTTCACCCAGCTCGTGCTCCTCATGGTCGCCGTGGCCAACCATTGCCACCGAGATGAGGACGAGCGTCAGCATGGCGAACACCAGCGCCTGGATGAGGCCGATCAGCACCTCAAGCAGGAAGAAGATGAGCGGCACGCCGACGGGTATGAGGAACATCATCACGAACAGCAGCACAGTGCCGGCAAAGATATTGCCGAAAAGTCGCAAAGTGAACGACAGGATTCTCGAGATCTCGGAGATGATCTCGAGGAAGCCAACGCCGAACTGCACAATCCCCAGGCCGCCTTGTTCGAGCGCCTGCAGGTTCACAAACTTCTGGAAGTAGTTCGGCCCCAGCGCCCGGACGCCGAAGATCTGCACAGCCGTCACCGCGATCAGGGCGATGGCCAGCGGCACGTTCATGTCGGTCGTGCCGGTGCGGATGAAGGGCGCCAGCATGTAGAGGATGTCCTCACCGCCCTCAAGCTCGCCGTGGTGCGCCGCCTCGCAGCGCTCCGCATCATACGTGATATCCGAGCCGAGCGCGCCGCCCTCGCCGAACCCCAGCCGGAAGATACCCGAGCTGCCAATCTCCTCGGCGGGGAAGCCCTTGTAGCCGGGCTGAGCGCAGTGCAGGATACCTACGCTGTCCACGCCGGGCAGGAAGTGCAGCCAGTTCAGCGTGAGGACGAACAGGAAGATCGTCATGACCAGCGGGAAAACCGAGCGCACCCAGCCTGGCCCAACCACGCTGCGGACCAGGTTGTAGAAGTACTCGATGATGGCTTCAAACGCGTTCCACCAGCCGCTCGGCACCATCATGTCCTGGCCGTTCTCGTCGACCACGCTCGGGTTGGCCTCGTACTGCTCCATGCGGCGTTTGGCCTTACGGCCCGCGCGCCAGGCGAGGAACAGCAGGACGAGATCCGCGAGCAGCACGGACGGCAGCGAGTTGACGAGGTAGAACTCGTAGCTGCCGACGGTAAACAGCGGGTCGAGGAAGATCGGTTCAGCAGGTACCTGTACGTGTGGGAACGCGACAGGGATATCCAACTGCGGGAGGAGGAGCGTCGGCGCCACACAGATCAGGGCCGCTCCCACGAGGATAAGGAGTAACGTTAGAAGTCCCTTCAACGAATGTCCCTCCCATTACTGATTCAGGGCAGGTTGGTAGGTCTTTTTGTGGGCGGTTCGTCCGAGCTGCCAGCCTGATGGGTCTGGGCGCTGCGTGTTGCGGCCAGTGCGGAACGTACCATCATGAACAGGCTCAGCGGGATCGCGGCGAGAATGAGCGTCAGCAGCAGCCAGGGTTCCGTGCCGAGCAGCCTGTCCAGCCACTGCCCGACGAAAATGGCGCCCAGCAGGAGAATGATGGTCGTACAGCCCGCGCCGGTGGCGCCGCTGCCCAACACTAACAGTCCCCCCAGGTTGTTCTTCTCTTGTTCGGGTCCCATGTGAAGGCTCGGGCGCTTGGCGAACCTAACTTGTAGATACTATCACAAGACAGCCGTTACGGGCAACCAATTCGCAGCCTTCTACACACTTGTCTTTCAAGCCGTTCTCGCTCACGGCAGTACGGCCGCAAAAGCCGACGCGGCGCTCACTGCCCAGTCCCACCACGGCGCGGCAATCGTGCCCATCACCAGCACGCCGATGCCCGTCATCCACAGCACCGCCGTCGAGGCGGGCCGGACCTCAATCGGCTCGTCCGACTGGGCCGGGTCAACGTACATCACCTTGATTACGGTCAGGTAGTAGTACAGGGCGACGATGGCGTTCACCACGCCGACAATCGCCAGCCACACGTAGTCCGCACGCACCGCTGCCACGAACAGGAAGAACTTGCCGAAGAAGCCTGCCAGCGGCGGCACGCCGCCGAGGCTCAGGAATGCCAGCACCATCGCCAGCGCCAGGTACGGCTTGCGCCGGCTCAAGCCGGCGAGATCGGCGATGTTGTCCGAGCCGACCGCGTTGCTGACCGAGATGATCACCGTGAAGGCGAGGATGTTCGTGAGCACGTACATGAACAGGTAGAACGCCACCGCGGCGATGCCCAGGTCGGTCCGCGTGAGCGCCACCACGCCGATCATCGCGTAGCCGGCCTGCGCAATCGACGAGTAGGCCAGCAGCCGCTTGATGTTGCGCTGCACCAGCGCCAGCAGGTTGCCCAGCGTCAACGTGAGGACGGTGATAGCCGCCAGCAGCCCCGTCCAGTAAGGGGCCGCCTCGGCGGGCCACACGGCTGCGAAGACGCGCATCAGCAGCGCGAAGCTCGCCGCCTTGCTGGCCGTGCTGACAAACGCCGTGACGGGCGTCGGCGCGCCTTCGTACACGTCGGGTGTCCAGAAGTGGAACGGCACCGCGGAAACCTTGAAGCCGAAGCCGACCATTACGAACAGCAGCGCAATGATGAGGCCAAAGGTCCCGGCGGCGCTACCGCTGATGAGCTCGCCGAGCGGGCCGGTCATCTCGTAGATGTTCGTCGTACCGGTGAAGCCGTACAGCAGGCTCAGCCCGTACAGGAACACGCCCGCGGAGGCCGAACCGAACAGGAAGTACTTGAGGCCCGCTTCCGTGCTGCGCGGCGTGTCCCGCAGGAAGCCCGCGAGCACGTAAAGGCTGATCGACGCCGTCTCCAGCGAAAGGAACAGCATGACGAGGTCGCTGGCGGCTGTCATCAGGCTCAGGCCCAGCGTCGCCACGATCACGATGGCGTAGAACTCGCCCTTGCGCGCCACACCGGGGAAGTCCGTCGAGATCAGGCACGTCAGCGCGCCGGCCAGCAGGATCATCGTACGGAAGATGAGCGACAGCATGTCGAAGGAAACCATGCCGCCCAGCACGGGCTCTGCGAACGCCGGGCCGCCGACGTCGAACAGGCTCAACATGAGGTTGGCAACCATCACGACGAGCATGCCCACCCCGGCGATGACGCCGACGGTCTGTCGGCGGCGCGGCCTGAACAGCAGGTCGACGACCAGCACCACGACGAGCAGCAGCGTCAGGCCGATCTCAGCCAGGATCGGGATGACGACTCCGAGAAACGAGACGGGCTCGGTAAACACGTTAGGCACCTCCCAGGAGGCGTGCAATGGGTTCCATGCCAGCCGTCACCATCGGCTGCATCACCGCGGGGAATACGCCGACGAGGATCAGCCAGATCGACAGGATGCCGAGGGCCAGCTTGTCAAGCGCAGTCACGTCGCCGACCTCGCCGTGCCACTTCTCGGCTTCAAATTCGCCGAAGAAGACGCGCTGCACGACGCGCAGCACGTAGGCCGCTGTCACGACGATGCCGACGACGGCGAGGATGGCGATGAGCGCGTAGTACGTGGCCTGCTGGCCGCCCGGCAGCACGAGCGTCTGCGACGCCTCCCACAGCCCCATGAAGATCGGGAACTCCGCGACGAAGCCGGACAGCCCCGGCATGCCCATACTCACCAGGCCGCCGAGGATGAATGCCCCCGCGACGAGCGGCATCTTCTGTGCGAAGCCTCCCAGTGATGGGATGTCGCGGGTGTGGGCGCGGTCGTACACCATCCCGACCGCGGCGAAGAACAGGGCCGTCATCACGCCGTGGCTGAACATCTGCAGGCCCGCGCCCGTCATGCCGCGCAGGTTCATCGTGGCCCAGCCCATGCTGACCAACCCCATGTGCGACACCGACGAGAAGCCGATGACATACTTGAAATCGCGCTGGACCATGGCGATGAGCGAGCCGTAGACGACGTTGACGAGCGTCAGCAGCACGATCCACGGTAAGTGCGTGCGCGCGCCCTCCGGCAGCAGCATCACCGCGACGCGCAGCGCCGAGTACGCGCCGAGCTTCATCAGCACGCCCGCGTGGATCATCGAGACGGCGGTCGGCGCGGCGACGTGACCGTCGGGGCTCCAGTTGTGGAACGGGAACACGCCCGCCAAGATGCCGAAGCCGATGAAGATGAACGGGAACCAGATCTTGGCGAAGCTGGCGAGCCCCAGGCCGAACGGCAGCGCGAACTCGGCGTCGTAGACGCCCGCATCACGCGCGGCCATGAAGTCCACGATGTCGAACGTCATCTCCAGCCCGGCATCCTGCGCCACGAAGTACATCGCGATCACGCCCACCAGCGCGACGATGGAGCCGATCAGGATGTACAGCGTGAGCTTCATCGCGGCGTACTCGCGGGTGACTTTCCACCCCCACGTCGCGATGAGCAGGTACATCGGGAAGATGGCCAGCTCGTAGAAGAAGAACAGCAGAAATACGTCGAGGGCTACAAAGACGCCGTACACCCCGGCGACGAGCAGCAGGAAGAACGCGAAAAACTCGCGCGTCCGGTCGGCGATGCCCCACGAGATCAGCACACCGGTGAAGGAGGCCAGCCCCGTGAGCAGGATCATCGGCGCGCTGATACCGTCAACGCCCATGTGATAGCCGATACCCAGGCTCGGCACCCAGTTCCAGCGCCCATCCTCGAAGTAGAAGGGGCCCGCATCCCCGGCGGCGATCAGCCCGTTCACACTGAAATACACGTACAGCGCGAGCAGCAGGCTGATCAGCGTGGCGATGGCCGCGACGACCTTCACCGCCCGCTGCCGCCGAGCGATGACCGCCGCGTCGCGAGTCGCGTCGAGGCCCGTCTCGCCCGGCATCACCAGAATGACCAGCGCCGCAACGACCGGGATGAAGGTTATCAGTGTCAGGAAAGGAAAGTCCATATGCTTGGTAGCCCTTGTATGACGATCAGTGCAGTCCAGGCGCGGGCCGCTTCACCGGGCGGCACACCCCGCACACTACAGGCTCAGAAGTTGGGTGACAGTCGCATTAATCACGCTGACCAGCCAGCCAGGGAACACGCCGATGAGCAGCATCAGCACCAGCAGCGGCGCAATCGCGACGATCTCGCGCAGGCTGATCTCCAGCGGCACGCCGTGCGTCCGCGCGACGGCGTCCTCGTTCAGCGGGCCGTGCAGCACGTGCCGGATGGCCTTGAGAATGTACGCACCGGTGATCAGCAGCCCGAGCATGCTGATGGCCGTGAGCACCGTGAAGATCGGGTCCACCGGGAACACGCCCCGCAGCACCATGAACTCGCTCACGAAGCCGTTCAGTCCGGGCAGCCCCAGCGAGGCCATCGACGAGAAGATCAGGATGCCGCCGTAGACCGGCGCCAGCACCCACAGTCCGCCCATCAGGCGCAGGTCGCGGGTGTGCAGCCTGTCGTACACCATGCCGACCAGCGCGAACATCGCCGCCGCCGTGATGCCGTGGTTGAACATCTGCAGCACCGCGCCGTTCGTCGCGATGATCGCGTTGAGCTGCTGCGTCTCGTCGGCGTAGGCCCCACCTACCCCGACCCACGCGGCAACGGCAATCGCCAGCACGACCCAGCCCATGTGGTTCACCGAGCTGTAGGCGACCAGCCGCTTGAAATCGTTCTGCCCGAACGACGCGTACGCGCCGAGCACGATCGCTAAGACGGCCAGCACGCCGAGCACCGGCGAGAACATGCGCGCCTGCTCCGGGAACAGCGGCAGCACGAGCCGCAGGAAGCCGTACGCGCCGAGCTTCAGCAGCACGCCCGCCAGCAGCATCGAGCCCGCCGTCGGGGCCTCAGTGTGTGCGTCGGGCAGCCAGGTGTGGAAGGGCCACACCGGTACCTTGATGGCAAAGGCCAGCGTGAACAGCCAGAACGCAATCGACTTGACGACGCTCATGCTGACGCCCGCAAAGCGCGGCAGCGTCTGCTCTATCGTTGGCCACACGGCCATGATCTCCGTGAGATCGAACGTGCCCGTTACCAGCCCGATGATCTGGATGCTGAGGAGCAGGCCAAGCGAGCCCGCCATCGTGTAGATGAAGAACTTGAAGCTCGCGTAGCGGCGGTTGGCGCTGCCCCAGATGTTGATCAGGAAGTACATCGGCACCAGGCCGAACTCCCAGAAGACGAAGAACAGCAGCAGGTCCAGCGCGACGAACACGCCCATCATGCCCATCTCGAGGAGCAGGAACAGGGCCATGTAGGTGCGGACGCGGTCGTCAATGTTCCACGACATGATGATGGCCAGCGGCGTGAGCAGCGCGGTGAGCAGCACCATCGTCAGGCTGATGCCATCCACGCCGACGTGGTAGCTGGCGTTCATGATGGGGAACCACAGCACCTGCTGCTCGAAGCACGCGCCTTCCGTGATGCTGACACACGGATTCTGCTGGTACTGGAACCAGGCCACCACCGAGAGGACGAGCGGGATCAGGCTGAAGAACAGCGCGCCCCAGCGAAACACGTCGTTGCGCCGCGTCGGGAGGATCCACAGGATGACCGCGCCGAGCAGGGGCACGAACGTAATGAGCGTCAGCATGCTGTTGTTGATGAACTCACCAAAGGCCATGTAGGTCCCTCTCTATTGGCGGATGGCACATAGCTGATGGCATATGGCATATGGCCGATAGCATATGGTTTATGGCGTATGGCTTCGCCGCGTGCGTCCCAGGGTTCGCCGGAAGCTGTTGATCATCCTGGCCAGGCACTCGGCCTGGGCATAAAGCTGTTCATGTACGCGCGAGCTGATGTAGCCTCTGTCCAGGGCGATAAACGATGCACTGGCCACTTCAAAAGCAGAACCGACTGCGATACCCAGAAAGCGGTTAAAGTCCGTATAGGTGTCCCGGCCCGCTCCCTCAGCGATATTCAGGCTGACCGAGTTCGCCGCCCGGGCCATCTGGCTCACCAGACTGTAGCGCTCATGTTCCGGGAAATTGGCAGTGATCCGGTAGACGCTGTCTGAAAGGTCACGGGCCTGCTGCCATATTTCCAGGCCCTCAAACCGGAAAGCCATCTCGCTTCCTGCCTTCGCTCTCGCCCCGGGTCAACTCTCACATGCCGGCTACTCACCACGGGCCATAAGCCATATGCCATAGGCCATATGCCATTCGCTACCGCAGGAACAACACCCACACGAACACGCCCGCCAGCATCAGCACACCAGCGATGACCACCGTCAGATACTGCTGGATGCGCCCCGACTGCACGTACTTGAACG
>CAZDLX010000058.1:0-17645 GCA_964506005.1 uncultured Anaerolineae bacterium
GGAACGTAGGCCATCGCCAGAAGTATCCCTTCCCCCAGCTCCTTTTGCTTTTTCCTGCTGCCATGAACCCCTGCCCACACACCGTACTTTCGCACACGGCGAGATAGGCATACAATAGAGCGCATCTGGATCTACCTGCCCTGAGATGACATCGCCCATGAGACCTCTGCGCTACCTCGAAGCCCCGCCCGCGTGGGCCGGCGGCTATTCTCTCTCCCTGCCTGAGCGTGTAAGCCCCGTCAAACGTGTGACCTATACTCTGCGCGACCTCGTTCGCCGCGACCTGCTCGACCGCCGCGCCGTCGAGGCATTTTCGGATTCAACGCTGCTTGACGATTTCGCGTGGCGCTTGATGTGGGCGCACAACGACGGGCTGCCCGAGCTCGAATCCATCTCCCTGCGGCTGTGTGAAGCGCCGGGCATCCTGGTGTTCATCCATGGTTGGGATGGCAGCGGCGAGATCTGGGAGGACCTGCCTGCCCTGACCCTCCTGCAGAACCCCGGAATGCTGGCCCTCGTGCCGGACGTCAACGGCTTTGGGGGTTCCGCCTTCCGCGTGGACGACCCACCCATCGGGCACTGCGACCCGCCCGCCGTCATGGCGACCGTCGAGGCCTGGCTGGAGCTTATCGGCCTGCGTATCCCTGCGGGGGACGGGCGCGGCAAGGTGCCGGTGCGCCCCGTGGTGCTGGTGGGCCACAGCATGGGCGGGGCGGCACTGTTCTTCGCCAGCGAGGATACCTGGCATCCCGACGAGCTGGGGCGCATAGCCGCCGCGCCGGCGCTGCTGCTCAACGACCGGATGCGGCAGCGGTTCTACAGAGCCTTAGGGACCGGCATCCAGCTCAGCGGGTGGAACGACTTTACCGACCGGCTGACGACGAGCCTCATCGCCCCCCGCATTATCGACACGCTGACGCAGTGGGGAAGCCGGGCCGTCCGCGCGGAGCACTATCGCATCTACCGGGAGACGCCGGAGCGTGTCGTGGCGCGCACCTGCGCGGCGATGGGCCTGCTGGACGTCGAGCTGAGCCGCCAGACGTGGCGGAACTTCGTCGTCTATCTCGCACACAAAGACCGGCTGGTAGGGCTCCAGCCGGCGCTCGAACTGCTTGAAGATTTGCACTTCGACCCGGCGCATATCCGCGTCGCGCTGGGCGACCACTACTTCTTCAGCCTGGGGACCCGCCCCGCGCTCCACGCACGCAACCGTGCCATGCTGCTCGACGACATCACCCGGATGGCGAGGTCGCTGGCAGAGCGGCTGAACGGGGGTGTCGCAATGGTCAGCGGTCCGCCAGAAACTCCAGCAGCAGCCGGTTGAAGCGCTCAGGGTAGTCGCGCTGGGTCCAGTGCCCCGCGTTCTCGAAGACCTCCAGGCGCGCATTCGGGAAGCGCGAGACGGCTCGCTCGGCGTAGGCCAGCGGAACGCCGGCATCGTGCGAGCCGTGCACCAGCAGCACCGGCACGGCGATCTCATCTAGCCGACTGGTGTAGTTGGTCTTTACGCCGCTGGGGCCCATCTCGTCGCGCTGCCACTGCGCGAAGGTGCGCTGGGAGTGAGGGTTCTGGATCGCCTCCATGACCTGATCGACCAGGGTCTCGGTGCGGGATTCCGGGTTGCGAATCAGGCTGTTCAGCATGTAGCGCGTTGTGCTCCGCGACCTGCGCATCATCGCCCATGCAGCATCCAGCATCCAGGGCAGCCGGACGTAGAGGTAGCTCAGGAAGTGAAACGGCACCCTGTCCTGGATGCCGTACGGGCCAACCAGCACCAGGCGGTCCACACACTCCTGGTTGGCCAGGGTGTAGCCGAGTGCCAGCGCGCCGCCCATCGACAGCCCGACGAGCGCTGCCGTCTCCACCTGCCAGATATCCACCAACGCTTCGAGACAGTGAATCAGGCCATCCGTCGTTGTAGATAGCTCGTGGGGTGGGCTCTCGCCGTAGCCGGGGAAGCTCGGCGCGTAGACGCGGTACCCGGCCTGCAGCAGGGCGGGCATGGTATCCTGCCAGGAGAGCAGCGCGTTGTCCGTGCCGCCGCCGTGCAGCAGCACAACCGGCGCGCCCTGTTCGGGCCCGCCGACGTAAGTAGACACCCGCGCGCCCTGGGGGAGCGTGAAGACTACCTGCTCAAGCGTGTTGGCGAATTGCACGGGCTGGCCTATCTGGTTGCCTGTCATGGCGGCTGGGCTGGTCGTTCTCGGCAGCCCTGGCCTACTTATTCGCGAACCGGTACCCCACACCCCGCGAGGTGAGGATGTACTCGGGGCGGTCGGGGTCCTTCTCGATCTTCTTGCGCAGATAGTGGATGTACAGCTTAAGGCTGTCGATGGCGTCGGAGTACTCCTGGCCCCAGGCCTCCGTCACCAGCTCTTTGCGCGTCAAGACCCGCCCGGCGTTGCGGGCCAGCAGGCTGAGCAGCGAGAACTCCTTCGGGGTGAGGTGCTGAGGCTCGCCGTCGACCGTCACCTCGCGATTCAGCAGGTTGATGCTGAAGCGGCCCCCGTCAAATACCAGCTCCTCGACCATCTTGTTCTGCGGTGCGCGCCGCAGGTGCGCCTTGACACGCGCCACAAGCTCCTCGTTGTCGTAGGGCTTGAGGATGTAGTCGTCGGCGCCCATCTCCAGCCCGCGCACGATGTCCTCGGTGTCGGTGCGAGCCGTCAGGAAGATGATCGGCACCTCGGAGAGCTCGCGCAGGCGGCGGCAGACCTCCCAGCCGTCCATATCGGGCATCATGATGTCGAGTAGGATCAGGTTGGGGTGCAGCCGGTACGCCTTGCGCAGCGCTTCCTCGGCGCGGTATGCCTTAATAACCTCGAAACCCTTGCGCGACAGAACGATGCTCAGGATTTCAACAGTGGTTTCATCGTCGTCAACGATTAGGATCTTTTCGGGCATGGTATCCTCGTGCGATGGCGCGCATTCAAGTGGCGAACCGGTGGCAGTCGCCTTTGCACGGACACTATACACGCATCAAAATACCCGCGCAAGTGCCCTCCCTCCGCAGGCCTTACAGCCTGATCACAATCTTCCGGATAGGGCACGCCATACCTGCCAGGGATAATCTGCTGCCTTGCCCGGCTGATCCTTTTTTGCTACACTGGCAAGCGACCTTCTAGTGGCTGCACACTCCAGGTAAACACTCTGCCGGCTGCCTCACGGGACGGCAGCAGACAGGCGCAAAATGACAAGCCGAGACATCACATGACGGGACAGCACATACTCGTCGTAGACGACGACCTCGATACCCTCATGCTGGTGAGCATGATGCTGCGCGACCAGGGCTACCGCGTGAGCACCGCCAGCAGCCCCGGCGAAGCAGAGGACACGCTGGCTGTGTCGCTGCCCGATCTGCTCATCCTCGACGTGATGATGCCCGGCGAGGACGGCTTCAGCTTTGCGCGCCGGCTCCGCGCCGACCCCGAGACGACGCGCATCCCGATATTGATGTTCACGGGCCGCGGCCTGCTCGACGACAAGGCGACCGGCTTCCAGGTCGGGGCGGACGATTACCTCACCAAGCCCGTACACCCGACAGACCTGCTGGCCCGCGTGCGGTCGGTGCTGGCGCGGCGCAGCGAGCGCATCGCCATGCCCAGGCCGGACGTGGTCGTTGCATGCCTCTCCGTGTCCACGTCGCTGGGTGCGATCGCCGCGCCGGGTAATCTCGCCCTTGCGCTGAATGAGGTGAACGGCCGGGTGATCGCTGTCGGCCCGGTCATGGGGGAGGGCGTTGACGGGCTCTCGCTGCTGCTCGACGAGCTGCCTGCGCTCGCGGTCGAGGCGGTGCGTGCGGCGCTGGCCCCGCTGGCCGACGGCGTTCAGGTGCTGCCGGGCCCGGCGGCGCTGCTCCACGAACGGGTGCTCGACCTGGCGGACGCGGGGCGGCTGCTGGCCATGCTCGCCCCGATGGCGGAAACCGTGCTGCTCGACCTGGGCCTGGCAGACGAGGGGGCCAGCCACCTGCTCAGCCTGGCCGACCGTGTGGTGATTGTAACTGAGCCGAGCCGCGAAGCCCTGGCGGCGGCACACCGCGCCCTGGGCCACGCCCGGCAGTCGGGTGCGCTCGGCGGCGGGGTGACGGCGGTCATCGTGCGCTCGGAGCCGGGCGGCCCCGCGATCAACGTACCGGTGATCCAGCAGGGGCTGGGGGCCGACCACATCGCCGTGATCCCTGCTGCACCTGAGCTGACCGTCCGCGCGCATGAGAGCGGCGTGCCGCTGTTCTCGCTGGCCCCGCGCAGCACCGCCGCCGAGCAGTACCGGCGTATTGCGTACATCCTGCGCGAGCCGATAGGCGCGCATTGAGGTGGCGATTGGCCTTGACCGGTCAGTCTGAAGCGGACGCGGAGCAGGCTCGCCGGGAGAAGCTGGCACAGGCCAGCGACCTGCTGCGCCGCGCCCGCTACGCCGTTGCGCTGACGGGTGCGGGCCTCAGCACGCCTTCGGGCATTCCCGATTTCCGCAGCCCCGAGTCCGGCCTGTGGGCGGACTACGACCCCTTTGAGGTCGCCTCGACGGTGAGCTTTCGCCGCGAGCCCCGGCGCTTCTTTGATTGGATTCGCCCCCTCGTGCGTCTCATGAGCGAAGCCGAGCCGAACCCCGCCCATACCGCGCTGGCCCGGCTTGAGGCGCTGGGCATTCTGCGGGCGCTGATCACCCAGAACATCGACATGCTGCACACCCGCGCGGGGGTGCGGAACGTGTACGAGGTGCACGGGCATCTGCGCCTGGCGACCTGCGTCGAGTGCTTCCGGGAGTACGAGACAGAGCCGTTCCTGCCGCGCCTGATCGAGCAGGGCGTCGTGCCGCGCTGCCCGCACTGCGGCGCGGTGCTCAAGCCGAACGTCGTGCTGTTCGGGGAGGCGCTGCCCATCCGTGTGCTGCGCGGTGCGCAACGGGAGGCCCGTCTCGCCGACGTGATGCTGATCGCCGGGTCCTCGCTGGAGGTCGCCCCCGCCTCGGATATGCCGCTCATCGCCAGGGCGTACGGCGCGCAGCTCATCGTGATAAACTACGAAGAAACGTACATCGACGATGAGGCGGCAGTCGTCATCCACGATGACGTGGCACGCGCCATCCCCGACCTCGTAGACTTGATTGAGAGTGGCAACGCGACATGACCGACTTCGATGTGCCCGAGAGCCTGCGCGGCGAGAACGCCATCATCCGGCGGTACGTGCGGACGCTGGCGCGCTACGAGCGTCTGATGGAGATCAGCCGGACGCTCAACTCGACGCTCGATCAGGACACCCTGCTTGAGCAGATCGTGCGGGCCGCAACCGACCTCACCGATACCGAGGCGGCGTCGATCCTGCTGCTCAACCGGGACGGCACCCTGCGCTTCGAGGCTGCGCTCGACCCCGAAGGGCTCTCGCTGCAGACGGTTGAGGTGCCGCTCGACAACAGCATCGCGGGCTGGGTCGTCACACACGGCGAGCCGGTGCTCATCGCCGACGTGCACCAGGAGCCGCGCTGGTCGAGCCAGGTTGACGACATGTCGTCGTTCCGCACACGGAACATGCTGGCCGTGCCGATGCGTGCGCACCGCAAGATTCTCGGCTGCCTGGAGGCGGTCAACAAGCGCGGCGACCACGCCTTCACTGACGAGGACGTGAATACGCTGACCACGCTGGCCGCACAGGCGGCGGTTGCGGTCGAGAACGTGCGGCTCTTCGCGCAGAGCGACCTGATCTCCGAGATGGTCCACGAGCTGCGCACGCCGCTCGCCGCCATCCGCGCCACGACGTCGATCATCGCGCGGCCTGAAGTCAGCGATGAAAAGCGCGAGAAGCTGCTCAAGATGGTCGAGCAGGAGACGGGCCGCCTCACCAGCATGACGACCGAGTTCCTCGACTTCGCGCGGCTGGAGTCGGGGCGCACGCGGCTGCAGCGCAAGCAGGTAGACCTCGCCACGCTGCTGGCTGTCGCCGCCGAGACGGTGCGGCCCCAGGCTGAAGCCGATTCCATCACCCTCGACGTGGAACTCCCGCCGCCCTCAGAGCGTTCCGTAGTAACAGGCGACGCGGAGAAGATCCGGCAGGTCGTACTCAACCTGCTCACCAACGCCATCAAGTACAACCGCGTTGGGGGGCACGTCTGGCTTCGGGCCAGGAACGAGGGCGAGTACGTCCGAGTCGAGGTGGAGGATACGGGCACCGGCATCGCGGAACAGTACCTCAAACACGTCTTCGACAAGTTCTTCCGCACCGACGACTCGGCACGCCGTGAGCAGGGCTCGGGCCTGGGCCTCGCCATTGCCCGGCGCATTGTCGAGGGCCACGGAGGCGCTATCGGCGTCCGCAGCGAGGTCGGGCAGGGCTCGACGTTCTGGTTTACGCTGCCGCTGCCGCCGGTTCTGGATCGCGAAGTCAGCTCAAAGTCGGCCTAGTTCTCGGAGGGCTGTCACACCATGACAGCAGAGCGAGGGAGGCGGCTGCCAGCCGTCCTGATCATCACCGGAGTCCTGCTTCTTGCCGGCGGGCTGGCCCTGCTCGTGGGGCTAGCGGTAGTCGATTACGGGACGGCGTTTGCCGTCGTGATCGGCATTGTGGGGGCGGTGCTGCTTGTGTGGCTACTGCGCCGGATGTGGCGCTCGCCGCGGCGCGGGCTGTGGATCGCCGCAATCACCGTGCTGCTCGCCGTCGGCGTGGGCGGGGCTGCCCTGCTCAATTCGTTTCTCGTCTCGCCCGACTTCACCGGCGTTGGCGAGGAAGCTGCGCCTGACAATATGGGTGGCGCAGCACCGCCGGACTTCCCCCAGCGTGATCTGGACGTGACGCATTATCGCGCAACCATCCGCCGCGACGACAGCCAGGGTGAAGGCGAGATGGTGGTCACGGAAGAGGTCATCTACGAGGTCTACGAGGGCCAGACGCTCATCTATGCCGACCAGCGTCTCGTGCTGCCGCCGCGTACACTGGCCAGCGAGCCGCGCGGTTTCCTGCTGCGTGAGGTGAGCTTCGAGCCGCTGGAGAACGGCCCGTACCAGCCGGTTACCTTCGTCCTCCCCGATGGGATGGAGATTCGCGCGTCGTTGTGCTCCTTCCGCAGCTGCCCGCCGGCCCAGGTCGAGATCGAGGATTTCCCCGCTAACGCCTTCTTCGGCGCACGCGGCGTGTCGATGGTCGAGAGTATGCCCTATCTGCGCACCGAGACCGTCACCTGGACGCCCGCCGACCTCTCCGACGGTATTACGTTCGCCTACGTGCCCGCGCCATACCACTACCTGAGCCCGGTGCTGCGGCCCTTCATCGGCGCGTCGACGCTCGACGACTGGATGGTGAGCGTGATCGCGCTGCTGGGCACGCTCGTCGCCGCGCCGCTCGTCGTACCCCTGCTGGAGTATGCCGCCGAACGTGCCGTCGGCAATATGTGGCGGCGGCTGTTCAAGAAGCGCCGGAGCACCGCGACATCAGGCACTGGGCAGTGAGGGGCTGCTGAGTAGAGCAGCCTGTCCTAATCGTTATTGATTCATTGACAGTGACGCGGCCTACCTGTACAATCTTCCTGTACAGATATGTCGAAGGAGCACGCAGTGCCAATCGAAGTGACTTATAGCCAGGCGCGAGCCAATCTGGCCACGCTGCTTGACAAGGCCAGTGAGGATCGTGAAACGATCATCATCCACCGCCGCGGGAAAGAAGCTGCTGCTTTAATCTCGGCAGATGAGCTGTCTGCCCTGCTGGAAACGGCGTATCTGCTGCGCTCGCCAGCTAATGCCCGCCGGTTGCTAACTGCGTTGAATCGCGCTTTGCAGCAAGATGAGCCTCCGCTCTCTCTCGACGCTCTGAGAGAACGGGTTGGGCTGGATGAGTAACAAACGTGACGCTGTTTTTGAGATTGAGTTCATCGAGGACTTGCAGTACTGGGTAGAGACGGATCGCAAACTAGCTCTGCGCGTCTTTAAGTTGATTGAGGCTGTTCTTCGCGATCCGTATGCCGGTATAGGTAAGCCCGAGCCACTCAAGTATCTCGCACCAGGCACATGGTCGCGTCGTCTAAATCAAGAACATCGCATCGTATATCTTGTGCAGGACGAGCGTATCGTATTCCTCCAGGCACGCTACCACTATTAAACATGCCCGCGTCATCTTTGAGAATCGCTCGGATAAACGCCTCATCCTTGAGCCGCAGGATGTGAGATCGGCGGGCGACTGGGGGCGCGGTACGTCGGCGAATTAGGTCGTAGGGCAGTGAGGGGCCAACTCGGCGGAGATCAGTAGAGGCGGGTCGTGATGCGCGATACCGCAGTATCGACCGCATCATTAGACCCGCCCCTATTGCTGTGTCGTCTATGAGGAGAACGATGGCTTGCAGATCCGCTACGCCCGCCGGCCCACAAACGGCAGCTCGCCCTTCTCCCACGAGACGAGCAGCGGCACGGCGGTGAAGATCGAGGAATAGGTGCCGCTCAACAAGCCGATGAGCAGGATGGCGATGAACTGCTTGATCGTCGCGCCGCCGAACAGCAGGATGGCCACCATCACGAAGACGGCGTTGATCTGCGTCGCCAGCGAACGGTGGATAGTCTCCAGCACCGAGCGGTTCACAACCGTCTCGTAGTCCTCGTTGCGGTACTTGGGCTGGTTCTCGCGGATGCGGTCGAAGACCACGATGCTGTCCTGCACGGAGAAGCCCACGACGGTCAGCATCGCCGTAAGGAACAGCGCATCCGCCTCCCAGCCGAACAGGATGCCCATCAGGGACATCACGCCCAGCGTTACGATCACGTCGTGCAGCATCGCCACAATGGCGCTGGTCCCATAGCGCACCGGGTTTGGGACTCTGCGAAACGCGAACCAGATGAAGGTGAGCACCACGACGCCCGCTCCGAGTACGGCGAGGAAGGCGGCCCGCGTCACTTCGGTGCCGATAGCCGGCGAAACGACGTCCAGCGTGGACTGGTTCTCGTCTATCGGCGCGACCCGCTCTTCAAGCGCCGCCCGCAGTGCGACCTGCTCGTCGGCCGTTAGCGTGCCCGCGCGGACTTGCCAGCGGTTGTCTGTGAGGTCGCCAAGCTGCTGGATGATGGGGTCGTCCATGCCGAAGTCGGTGTAGACCTCGCGAATAGCCGTCTCCGAAGCTTCTTTCTCGAACTGCACCACGAACACGCTGCCGCCCCGGAAGTCGATGCTCAGGCGCACCGGGCTGCCGAACTGGATGGTCGAGTAGATCATCGCGATAAGGCTGGGGATGATGAGCGCCGCAGAGATCAGGTAGTAGAGGCGGCGTCGTTGAACGAAGTTTGAGAACATCTCGGGGCCTCCTCTACAGCCCCATCAGGCCGGGCTGCCGTTCGACAGCCTCGTCGCTGATTGGCTTCACCAGGAAGTGCAGGAACGTCCGCGTAACGGTCACCGCGGTGAACAGGTTGAGCACCAGGCCGAGCGCCAGCGTCACCGCAAAGCCGCGCACCGAGCCCGCCCCGAAGCTCGCGCCGAAGGCGTACAGCACCCCGGCGATGATCAGCGTCGAGAGGTTCGAGTCGCGGATAGACGTCCAGGCGCGGTCGAAGCCCGCCTCAATCGCCCGGTCGAGCCGCCGGCCCCGGCGCAGTTCCTCCTTCAACCGCTCGAAGATCAGGATGTTGCCGTCCACCGCCGTGCCGACTGAGATCAGGAAGCCGGTGATGGCGGGCAGCGTCATCGTGACGGGGATGAGCTTGTACAGCGCCAGGTTGAGCAGCGCGAATACCACGAGCGCCAGCGCCGCCGCGATGCCGGGCAGCCGGTAGTACACCAGCATGAACAGCAGGACCACGCCGATGCCGATCAGCCCCGCGCGGATGCTCTGTTCGACGGAGATCTGGCCCAGCGTGGGCCCGATCGTGCTGGTCGACTCGACGGTGAGCGGGATGGGCAGCGCGCCGTAGCGGAGCTGCGTCGAGAGGCGGGTCGCCTCCTCCAGCGTGAAGTCGCCGGTAATCACGCCCTCGCCGCCGGTAATAGCCCTCTCGATCCGCGGTGCGGAGATTACGACGCCGTCGAGCACAATGGCGAGGAAGCCGCCGACGTGCTGGCGCGTGTACTCGCCGAATGCGCGGGCGCCCTCCGGTGTGAGGGTGAATGTCACGAGCGGGCTGCCGGTCGTCGGGTCGAACTGCACGTCCGCCGTCCGCAGAATCTCGCCGGTCATGATCGTCTCGTAGACGACGTCGTCACCGGCGGAGGGCTCGCCATTCTCGTCTTCCACCTCGGCACGGCCCTGCTCGACGGCGTAGGTGGTCGTGATAGGGGTGTCGGGCATGACGAAGCCCGGCACCTCGACGAACTCAAGCTGGGCGGTTTCGCGGATCAGCTCGACCGCGCTCTCCGGGTCGTCCAGGCCGGGCAGCTCGACGATCAGCCGCTGCTCGCCCTGAAGCTGCACGACGGGCTCCAGCGCGCCCAGCGCGTCGATGCGATTCTCGACGATGCGCCGCACCTGCTCCATAGCCCCGGCGGGCGCAGACTGGCCCTCCGGCAGATCGGCTTCGAGCAGCACCTTGACGCCGCCCGCGAGGTCAAGCCCCTGCCGGATCTCGATGTCGCGGTCGATGTCGTACAGGCCGTCGCCGTTGGTGTCCAGCCGCAAGCCAGGGTTGTTGGGCAGGTCCACCCAGATGGTGAAGGCGACCAGCAGGGCGATCAGCACGAGCCATGTCACATGGCGCTCGGGCCGGAACACCGCCAGCAGCACCACCGCCAGGACGAGTGCGCCCAGCCAGATGAGAGGGAAGATAGTCACGCAGAGCTCCTCAATTCCAGATCTGTTCTCACTGCTGTTGGCGCGACATAAAGAAAACCGAGTGGGCGTGCCTCGGCAGCGGGCGTATCTTAACGCGGGGGCTGGGGGGTGTCAATTGGCGGATGGCGTATGGCGGATGGCATATGGCTGATGGCATATAGCACACGGACGCCCGGGTATTCAGTCTTCATAGAATAAAGGGTTAACGTGTGTAGGGGCGGGTCAAATGATGCGGTCGATGCTGTCGATGCGCGATGCATAGCATCGACCGCATCGCGAATCGTGCATCACGACCCGCCCCTACCGGCCATTAGCCGTTGTCCTATCATCTGCAAAAGCCCAGCACAGCGCCCGCAGGGCACTAGCCATATGCCATACGCTATAGAGCGAGCGCAGCGAGCGAGCTATCCGCCATCCGCCATTAGCCAACGAACTCCAGCGCTTCCCTCAGCACCGGCTCGAAGTCTGGCGGGAAGCGGTGCGTGAGATCTGGGTAGGCTTCGAGCCGGACGTCCAGCCTGTGCGCCTGCATCAGCGTGTGGACTGCCACGGCGTTCTTGTAGTGGTAAGCGTCCCGCTCGCCGACCAGAATGACCCCGCGCAGTTCGGGCACCGCCGCCTGCGCGATGAGGGCCTCCCATTTGTCTGCGCTGCCGAAGGCCGGCACCACTGCGATGAACCCCCGCGCGCGTACCGCGCCGCTGAGCAGCGCCCGCACCGCCGTCGCCGCGCCGAGCGACATGCCGCCCAGCACGATGCGGTCGCGGTCTACCGGGCAGCTCTCAAGCACCGTCCGGTAGTAGCCTGTGAGGTCGGCGATGGCTCGCTCGCGGTCGCTCCAGCTAAACATCCCGGTGCCGGCCACCTGCGTGGACTGCGGCAGCGCGACGAGCCAGCCCCAGCCCGTCGCGGGCTGCCAGTACCGCGCGGAGTCGTCGGCGCTTGAGCTGTTCGCGTGCAGCGCCAGCAGCGCCGGGTAGGGCGCCCCCCCGTTGTCCGGGGCCGGCTCCAGCACGGGCATGTAAGGCTGCGCCGTGGTCTGGGCGGCGGCCTGCCGCGTGAGGCTCTCCGCGACGAGCCGCTCGAAGTCCTCGCGGCCCTGCAGCGCCTCAAGGTCGGGGTCGGCCCGGAGCTCGCGCTCGCCATACCAGTAGCCGGACTCCAGTGCCCGGTCGAAGAGCCGGATCGCCTCCTCCGGCTGGCCCATCAGCGTCGTCAGGCACATGCGCCAGAACAGGATGCGTGCCTCATCCTCGGGGAAGGCGCCGCCCTCCCGCTTCAGCAGCGCATTGGCTTCCGCGTAGGCCTTGCGCTCATAGAGATCGTACGACTGCGCGAACAGGTCGTCAGCGGTGAGCTTGCCTGCCATGGTTGCCCCTCCACTCCTGCAAAAACACGAACACCTGCCGCTGTATCTCGGCAGGCGACAGGTCGTCCGTGTGGATAATCAGGTCGGCGTGAGCCCGCGCATGGCGCAGCCGGTGAACTTCAACCTCCCGGCGGTCGGGCTGCCAGCCCACCAGCGGGCGGCGGCGCCGGCTCGCCTCGTAGCTCACGTCGAGGTAGATCAGCACGTCAGGCTTTGAGATGCGCAGCCACATGTCGGGGACGTAGGAGTGCTCCTGCGCCACGTGGCGGGCGTTGTAACCCGCCGCCCGCAGCGCCGTGATGAGGGTCGACTTACCCGCCGCCGACGGGCCGACGACGGCGACCTTTGGCAGGGGTTCGCCACCCGGCTCGTCAGGTGGGGGTTCAGGTGTGCCGCGCCCCATGAAAGCCATCCTCCCGTGGTGTGCTGTGCCCCTAGTTTACAACGGTTTAGGGGCTGCGGGTGGGAGGAATTGCCGGCCTGTCTATGGCCTCAGCAGGGGCGGGATGGGGATCGTCGCCGCCAGCCGGCGCACGTCGTCGGGCGCTGCCGGGGCGACGGCCACGACCAGCACGGACATGTCGTCCAGGGGGCGGCCCTGATCGCGCTCGACGGCTTCGGCCAGCAGCCCGTCGGCCACCGGCGCGGCGATCTGTGCTGTGAGGTGGTGCCGGGCGTAGAGCCGCTGTACGAACCCGGGCGCGTCAAGCAGGTTGCCGCTGCGCTCGCCCGCGCTCAGGATGCCGTCCGTGTACACCACGACCATCATCCCGACTGCGATGGGCAGCTCTTCGATCTGCGGCTTGGTGCTCCGCCGTACGCCGATAGGCGGCGCAGGGTCGTCGAGCAGCCGCTGCTCGCCCGGCGCGGTCTGGATCACCGTCGGGCAGTGGCTGTTGCGCGAGAGCACCAGCGTCTTCGTCACCATGTCTACTGAGACGATGTTCAGCGTTGCCGAGACCTTGCCGCCGCGCAGCGTGTAAAGATAGTCGTGCGTGGCGCGGGCGGCAGCGCCGTCGCGCACGCCTTCTGACAGCAGTGCAATCGCCTTCGCCGTCACGAGGTTGCTGATCGTCTTGGCGGCGTGGCCCGAGCGCTGCCCGTCGGCGAGTACCAGCGACAGCCCGCCATGCGGGCGCTCGATCATCTCCAGCGTGTCGCCGGACTCACTGGCGGCGTACTTCCCGATCTTCGCGGCTGCTATCTGTATCTGCACGGCTACTCCTCGCCGCGATCCCCTAGCGCCCGGCGCACGCTGGCGGCGACTTCAGCCGGGTCGAACTCGCCCATGATGGCGGGGCCCATCATCTTCACCTCGACGCCCTGTGCGATCTCCAGTGTCACGATGTTCGTCTCACGGTCGATGTCCGTCACCGTGCCGAGCATGCCGCCGTAAGTGGTCACCGGCGTGCCAACCTGCAGCTCGGAGACGAACTGCTGCCGCTTCCTGAACTCGCGCCGCCTGGGCAGGATGAGGAACGAGTACACCGCCGCGCCGAAGATCGCGAGGATCACGAGATCCATTACTAGCCGTTCCCAGGTCATCTAAACCTCATTTCTGCAGAGAGTGAAAAGTGCGCCGCGGGCTGGCCGCTCACGGCGCTGTGTTGAGCTGGCCCACCAGCACCTCGCTGCGCCCGTCAACCGCCAGCAGGCGCTTGCCGTCCGGGTCGATGAGCCCCGCGTAAACCTGGTATACGCCTGCGGGCAGGCTGGCACTGTCTATGGCGTACGTATCCGCCACCCGCTCGCCCTCAGCCCACGCCGAAGATGGGTAGGTGCCGCCGCGCGGCTCAGTCTCACGATAGATCATGACACGTCCCTGCGCGTCGCGCACCTGCACAAAGACGCTGTAATCCGCCTGCGGCGCGCGGACAGCCTCCCACAGCAGCACGAGCTCGGCGCCATCCTCGGTGCGAGAGAGCCGGTAGCCTTGCAGCGTGATGTCGCCGAACTGCGCCTGGCTGCCTGCCACCGCGCCCACAAACGCCGACTCGCCGGGCACGACACCCTGCGCGACGGTGCGCCACGTCAGCTCGGCGGGGTCTGCGCCCACCCCCACCGCGACGTCGTAGACGCCCGGCTGGAGGTTCGGCGCGATGCTCGCCGTGTGAAACGTCGTGAACGGCTCCCCCGGCGGCACGGCGGAGAAGTCGAGCGTGCTGCCGTTCAGAGCAGCAATCGCGCCTTCCCGGCTCTGGATGCGTATGGCGACGTGCCGCTCGCCTTCCAGCGGCGCGTCGAGCTGCCAGGCGAGCCGCAGCCGCCCGGTCCGGTCCTGGTCCAGCGGTTCCAGGGCGAAATCGGCGGCGAGGCCGTTCAACTGCAGCCCGGCGGGGAATTCCGCCTCACCGCCGTGCTGCACCAGCGGGCTGACCTCCGCCGTGCGCGCAAGAATCGCCACGCCCCCGGTTTCGGCTGCGCTGGCCTGTTCGCTGTAAGCTGCCTGGAGCCACTCGTCGCTGCTCAGCGCGTCGAGCGCCTCCTGCGGCAGCACGACGTAATCCGGCGCGTACTCGGCGAGCCACCACGTCGAGTCGCCGCGGGCTGCGGCGGCAGCGATGCCGGGCTGGAAGCGCCCCTGCGCGTCGACGATCCGGCGCTCGGATGCGTAGCCGAGCAGCCCGATGCGCTGCGCTCCGACGGTCGCATCCGCCGGGGTGTTCTCCGCCAGCCAGTGTGCGGCCTGCGCGTCGGCGGGCTCGGCGGGTGCCGGGCCGAGCGCCTGCCACGCCGCGCCCCCCCTGCCGAGCACCATCACTGCGGCGGAGTGGGCGGCGGCCCCGGCCAGCAGCACCGCGCCCGCGAGGCCCAGCACGCCCGGCAGGGGTGACACGTTCCGCGAGGCACTGCTCGATACCCGCGTGAAGCGCCGGCGCGGCGTCTCAGGCTGCGGTTTGGCACGCCGGACCGGGCGCAGCCAGCCGACGCCGAGCGCCGCCAGCAAGCCTGCTGCGGTGAGCAGCGGGGCGAAGTGCCACGCGTGCACGCCCACGCCGAGAACCAGCAGGGCGGCGAGGTGCAGCGCCGCCCACACCGCGACGAGCGCTGGGCCGTGCGCCGCGCGGCTCCGGCTTCGCACGATCCACACCGCGCCTGCCGCGGCCAGCAGCGCGGCGACGACCCACAGGGGCGAGAGGGCCAGCAGGCTCCGCGCCAGCGCCCCCAGCCCGCCCGCGACGCCCCCGGCGAACAGCTCTGCTGTGTCGGGAATGCCGGGCAGCGCGACGGGCACGCCTGCCTCGCGCAGCCATAGAAGCCCCCCGGCGAGGATCGCCGTGTACAGCCCCAGCGCCAGCAGGTCGAAGCGGCGGCCCTCCAGCACGGCGGCGGCGGCCAGCAGCGCGGCGAGGACCAGCGCCTCGGGCCGCATCAGCGCGGCAAGCGCCAGCACGATCGCCACGCCGGGCGGCCAGCCGCGCCGGTGCAGCGCGATGCCCGCCAGGCAGAGCGCCACCCACAGCGGCGCTTCCAGCCCCAGCCACAGCCACAGCACGGGCTGCGCGGCGTACAGCCCTGCCGCCAGCGCCGCCGGTAGCGCCCCCGCCGGGCGCGTGAGGTCGTACACGGCCAGCGCACCCAGCCCGATCGCCGCGCTGCCGAGCAGGTTACTCAGCCGGGGCAGGTCAGCCATGACCCGGCTGCCGAGCGCCAGCAGCCCCGCGTACAGCGGGGCCACGGCTTCGAGCAGCAGCGGCTCGCCGGGGTTGAAGCCGAAGCCCTGCCCGGCGGCC
Source organism: uncultured Anaerolineae bacterium (assembly GCA_964506005.1). Lineage (GTDB taxonomy): Bacteria > Chloroflexota > Anaerolineae > Aggregatilineales > UBA3940 > UBA3940. Next base: position 15,838 of record CAZDLX010000058.1, read on the forward strand.
AGATTGTGAGCGTAGCGGTAGGTGATAAAGCTGCGGTCGAGGTGGCGGCCCTGGAACAACAGCGCCAGCGCAATCGTCACGAGCAGAACGGCGAGCAGGCCGAGGAGATCGCCGCGTCGTTTCTCGAACACGCCTGAGAGCATTCCGCGCGGCTCCCGCTAGCGTTCCGGCAGCAGGTCGAGGTCCACCTCGCCGGTCTGCACGAACTCCCGGACGGCAGGCGCGACGACGGCGTGCTGGGGCAGGTGGGGGAGGGCGGCGCGGGTGATGCCCCGGGCGTCGAAGCGGGCGTGCCGGATGTAGCCGCGGTCCTCGAACTCCACTTCAAACTCGACCATCTCGTCGTCGTTCTCGATGAAGCGCACGACGGGGAACTCGAGCACGACGTCGCGGCGCTGCTCGCGGTCTTTGACCATCTCCACGCGCACCACGTCCTCGAAGTTGGTGGTCGCCGTGCGGCTGCCCTCGCGCCACACCAGCCGGTGCGGGCTGACCGTCACCTCGATGGGCTGGCGAAGTCGCGTCAGCATGGCGATAGCGCCGAGTAGCCCGGCGCCGCCCACGCACAGCAGCCCGCCTGCCAGCACGAGCACCGGCGTCCGGTTGTCCTGGGCGGCGGCGAGCGATACGGCGGCAGCCACCGCGCCGCATATCAACAGCAGCGCCGCCGCGCCAAACAGCAGGTACGCGTTCCGGCTGATGGCACGGCGGGCACGGGCGGATGCGGGGAAAGTCTGCTCTGGGGCGGACATGAATCCTCTGCTTGCGTGAACGGATGCGCGCTTACTGCGCGGCTTCAAGCTCCTCGTCGATGACGGACTGGAAGGCGGCGAGCGGCTGCGCGCCGACCAGCCTCACGCCGTTGATGAAAAAGGTCGGCGTACCGGTCACGCCGTAGGCGCGCCCGTCGTTGTAGTCGTTGATGATCTCTTCGCGGATCTCGTCGGACTCCAGACAGGCCCGGAAGGCCTCGGTGTCGAGCCCGAGGTCGCCCGCCGCGGTCACGAAAGCATCCATCGACGTGAACGCGTCAGGGGCTTCGAACAGCGCGTCGTGGTAGGCCCAGTACTCGCCCTGCTCGTCGGCACACTCCGACGCGAAGGCGGCTGCCTCGCCGCCGACCACCGGGAAGTCACGGTACACGAAGCGGATCTGACCGTCGTACTGCTCTAACAGAGTGGGTAGCGTTTCATCACGGAAACGTTTGCAGTACGGTCAGCGGAAGTCGCTGAACTCGACGATGACGACCGCTGCATCCTCCGGCCCCAGGTAAGGGTCGTCGTCCGCGCTGACGTCGTCGAGGCGGCTGGGAGGCGGGGTCGGCTGCGCTTCGGCGACGGCGCCGGGCGCACTCTGCATCATCGCGGCGAACTCCGCCGCGACCTGCGAGGATACCTCGCTCACCGCCTCGTCGACGCCCCGGTCGAAGGCCGTCAGCGCCAGCGTGTAGCCTATCGCGCCGCCCACCAGCAACGACACCACGCCCACGATGCCCGCGACGAGCCATGTGCGGGGCACACTCACGCGGTCAGCCGGCGAGGCTTCGAGCCCCTCCGGCCCCTCGTCTCGTTCCCGTATCTCTTCAGGGAACTCATCAAGTGACATGAATACCTCGGATTCTGGTTCTGGCATAGATTTCACAGATAGTAGCCGCGATTGCCCCCACGGGCAAACAGGGCCTGTACCTCAACGAGGGTAGGGGCCCAGCTTGCTGGACCCCTACCAGCCCTCGAGTTAAGGCGTCTGGCTTGCGCTAGCCCCGCTCAAGACCCCCTGTTTGAGGCTTTCCCAATTAATCGGACAACGGA